>JBJOKF010000210.1:0-5273 GCA_046046235.1 Planctomycetota bacterium
GGCACCGTCTCGGTGACCGGCACCCGCCGCGGCAGCACCGGCAGCAGGGCCTCCTCGCCGTCGGCGGCCTTGCCGGCGGAGCCCGTCGCCCGGTAGCGGATCGCTTCCGTGCCGTCGGTGACCTTCACGGTGAAGACCACCGCCTGCGACCCGCCCGCTGCGAGGTCGAAGGACTGCTCGCGGGGGCCCTCGATGAGCGTGTCGAGCGGCACATCGGTGCGGGCGTCGGCGAGGGCGAGCTGCACCTGCCCGGTGAGCCGGCCGGTCGAGGTGTTGCTCACCTTCACCGGGATCCGCACCAGATCGCCCTCACGGAGAAACCGGGGCATGATCGGTTCCACCATCAGGGATTTTGCAGACACGCAGGTATCGAGAAGAGTGCCCGACCGCAGGGCGGCGTCGTGCGTGAGCCCCTTGAACTGCCAGGTCGTGAGCGTGTCGGGGAGCGTGAACTCGATCGTGACCGTGCCGTCTTTGCCGGCCTGGAGCGTGGGCAGGAAGAAGGCCGTCTCGGCGAGGTTACGCCGCGGCGGCGGCGGTGTCGGCGCGGCGGCTGTCGGCGACTCGCCGCCCGGCGGCCCCGACTGCTGCCGCTTGTCATTTGCTGCGTATTGTTCGCCGCCGCGAGCCGCTGCGGCTTCCGGTATCGCGACGCCGTCGGCCATCGCGGTCGGTGCCGCCATCGCCGCCGTCGGCATCGCCCCCTTCATCATCCGCACGCCGCGCATCCGGCGGCCGAACCCGCCGAACCCCCAGCCGCCGCCGTGCAGCGGCGAGCCGAAACGGTCACGAAACATCCGGTAGGTCATCGCCGGAACCTCCACCCGGTCGACGGTGAACGCGCCGGTGAAGTGATGCAGTCCTTCACCGGTATTCGTGAAGCCGAGCGCCAACCAACTCGACTCGCGGCGGAAGAGATTGAGCAAGCCCTCCGTCGGCCAGGCGTGCGGGGCGAGGGCGTCGAGCGACTGGTCGTAGAGGATCGCGAGCATCTCGGCCGCCACGGGCGCCGCCGGCCCGGCCACGGGATCGGCCACGCTCTTGATGGTCGCCCGCCAGACTTCTTTGGCGGCCGGCTCCACGCGGCGGGTGAACCGCTCCCATTGCACGGCCAGCTGTTGGTTCGTCCAGGGGACGTCGATCGTTCGCGACTCGGTGGTGAGGCGTCCGTCCCGGACGATCCAGGCCCGGATCGTGAATCCACCCCGGTGCTCCGGGCCGACCTGCACGCGAACGGGCCACTGCGTCCGCCCGGCGTCGGTCCAGAATCGCGAGAGCACCGCGCCCGCTCGTGACACTTCGACGAGCGCCCGTCCGGTGCCGTAGCCGGTGCCGACGACGGCGAGAAACTCGCCACCCGGCTGCGACTTGGAGGCAGGTGCCAGCAGCGCGAGGGGCCGTCGCACGCCATATCGCGGAGCCGCCGGATCGAGCACCTCGATGATCCGCTCCGCCCGCACGCTCGGGGCCGTGCCGACCGCCGGGATCTCGAAGACGGCCTTGTAGATGCCTGCCGGCAGGCTGGCCGTGACGACGCCATCGCCCTTCGTCTCGTCGGTCGTCGCCCGCTCGGTGAGCACCACTTCGCCGCTGGCCCAGGTGGCGACTTCGACCGGGTTCGGAGGCACTGGCCGTGCCGCCGGCCGGCCCGTGGCTCCGCGTCGGCGAGCGGCCCGCGGGAGCGGCTGGGGGCCACCGAAATAATCGCCACGGGGCACGGCGTCGGGCTGCACGAGCCGTGCGACCGTGAGCGTGCCGGCGGCCGATCGCGGCCGGCCGTCGAGCGTCGTCGTCGCGAGGCGGATCGCGACCCGCGCCGGCTTGCCCTCGGCCTCGACCGCCTGCCAGTCGTCGGCCGAGACCGTGGCCTCGACGTCGGCGTAGCCCACGCTCACGCTCCGCTCGTCGCTCCTCGTCTCGCCCGCGGAGTCGGTGACGTCGGCGACCACCTGGAAGCTGAAGATCGGGAGCGACTCCGGCGGCACGGTGCGATCCGCCACTGCCGGGAAGTCGATCGTGAACCGGCCCGACTCGTCGGTCAGGGCGGTGCCGCGCGCGATCCGCTGGGCGCCGGAGTCGAAGGGCAGGCCGGGAAAGAACCAGCGGCACCAGATCGGCCAGCGGGCCGATCGTTCCACCCGCCAGCGGACCTTCGCGCCGGCGACCGGGATCCCCGTGTAGGTGGTCGCGGTGCCGGTGACCGTCACCGCGCCGCCGAGCGGCACCGACTTCTCCGGGGCCATGAGTTCGACCTTGAACTTCGGCCGCTTGTACTCCTCCACGCGGACGCCCACTGATCCCGAGAAGCCGTCGGGACCCGGGGCCTGGGCCTGGAGCGACCACTGGCCCGGCAGGCCGCCGGTGGCGATCGTGAAGCTGCCGTGAAACGAGCCGTTGGGGCTGGTCGTGTGGCGGGCCTGCGCCACCTCGCGGCCATTCGCATCGCGGAACAAGACGTCGACCGCGCGGCCCGCGATCGCCTTGCCCCGGCCCGAGGCGAAGTCGCTCGCGCAGGCGATGCCCTTGTAGAAGACGACCTGCCCGGGCCGATGCATGCCGCGATCGGTGACGAGCACGATGGTCGCGGTCGAGGCCGGCTGCACGTTCTGCCAGCTGCCCGCCGGGTCGGTGGCGGCCTCGTGCCGTTTGCCATCGAGCATGGCGGAGGCATGCACGACATGCTCGCGGCCGGGGTCGACCGCCAACTCGAAGCGGCCGTCCTTGTCGGTCGTCGCCGACCCGCCGGCCGCCTTGGCGGGGGCGAAGCCGCGGTCTTCGCGGAGCCAGGACGTCACCGTGGCGCCGGCCACCGGCTCGCCCGAAGCGAGGTCGACGACGTATCCCGAGCAGGTTGCGGCAGCGGCGGCGGCGGTACCGGCCATCACCTGGCGTGACTGCTCCGTCACGATTCCCAGCCGCGTGATCCAGACGACCGCGCCGTGCACGACGTTATCCGTGGGTTCGAAGTCGGCCCGCTGGCTGGCCAGCAGCCAGTAGGGGCCGGGCTCGAGACCCGCCGGATCGAGCCGGGCCACGTCGATGTCGTGCTGATGCTGTCGCTTGTCGTCCTCGACGGGCAGGTCGATCGCCAGCGACCGCACCGCGGGCAGGCCGATGATCGCCGCGCGTTCCGGCTCATCGCTCCAGCCGACGTGGGCCTTGCCGGCTTTCAGGCGGGCAGCCCAATCGGCGCGGGCGAGCCGCAGATGGACGCGACCGAGATTGCGATAGGTGACACGCACCGCCGGCCAGGGGGCGGCCCAGGATCGTTCGGTCTGGTGCGAAAGCTCTTTGGCGTCGATCTCGGCGAGGAGATTGCGGCAGAGTTTGCCACCCGGGCTCTGCGGATGCTTGGCGACGGCCTCCGCCGCGACGACGCGCGCGGCCGCGGGATCGTCGCCGTCGGGATCGCTCCCGTCGCCCTGCCGCAGGAGGCTCGCGAGCTGGAAGCGGGCCAGGGCCGCGACCTCGTGATCGCCGGCCGCGGCGATGAAGGCCTGGAGCGACTTCTGCTTCCGCTCGAATACCTCGGCGGCGCCACCCGCCGACACCGCCGCGTTCCCGGCCCAGAGCAGGCGGTCGAGGTCGGCGGCGAGGAAGGCCGTCCGGTCGGCATCGCCGGCATGAAACCGCAGCAGATCCTGATAGAGGCGGACGGATTCGAGGAGCGGTGAGTCGGCGTCGGTGATGGCTCCGCCCGCTGCGGGATCCCAGGCGAGGAACTCCGTCGCGGGCGCGACCGCCGGGCTCGCGGCGTCGAGCTCGAAGGCGTCTTCCGGGGCGACGAGCCCGCGCTCGCCCGAGGCGGCGAACTCGATCGCGTCGCGGACGACGACATCCCAGACCGTCGGCCGATAGGTGTCGGGCATCGTGCCCGGCTTGATGATGGCCGACCAGTCCGCGACCGGGAGTCGCTCGAGCGCCTGCCGTTCGGGGCTGCCGGCCGCGCCGACGGCCGCCGTGAACCGCCGGCGGATCTCGGCCACGATCGCCGGCAGGTCCCAGGTGGCGATCGACCGGATGTCGGCGCCGTCGGCGCCGCCGGCCGTGCGCGTTTGGAACCTCCAGCGGTTCTCGAGGAAATAGCCCCATGTCCAGTTCGCCCGGATCGCCTCGAGCACGCCGCGAGTCTCGGGCGTCGCTTTCTCGATCGCGTCGGCGAGGAGGATGAGCCGTTCCGGGTCGTCCTCCGGGCGGTCGCCCGTCTCCGCGACGATGCGGGTGGCAATGGCGCGGGCCACCTCGGCCCAGGCCTTGTCGGCGGTCGCCGCCTGCTCGATGCCGGCGAGCGCCTCGAGCGCCGTCTTCGGCTTGCCCTCTTCGAGTGCCTTTTCTGCGGCCGCCCAGGCGGCGGCGCGAGGTCCGGCAGGGGTATCGTCTCCGCGGGCATGGGGCATGGAAAAATCTCCGACGAGAAGGGCGACGAGGAGAAGCGACAGCAGGCGGACGTGGAGATGACCCATGGCAGCAGCCTCGCGGAAGGATCGAACCGGGGATCTAAAAATCGGCCTGCGCACGCGAACTCGAGCCGGAAAGTCTACGGGGAGCCGTCGTCGGCGTTACAAGACGGCCGGCCCGAAAGCCCGCTCGCCCGCGGGTTTGCCGGGGTGAGCGGGGCGTGCTAGATTTCAAGAGCCAGTGCCGGCGGAGCGAAACGCCGACACTCTTGGAACTCGAAGTTGAAAGCCCCCCGGTTCGACCGCGGTGGGCCTGTCAGCCGCCAGGAGGTCTCATGCTCCGCGTTCCCCAGCTCCGCCCCGCCCCCGGCGTCGTTTGCTTCATGCTGACGGCGATCGCTGGTGTTTTTGTCGCGGACCGCGCCCGGGCCGCGGACCCAGCGGCCGCGCTCTCCTTTAATGAGGACATCCGGCCGATCCTTGTGGAGCACTGCTTCGGCTGCCACGGCGCCGACAGCGCGGGCCGGAAGGCGGACCTGCGGCTCGACGACCGGGATGCCGCAGTCGAGAGCGGCGCGATCGTGCCGGGTGACCCCGACTCGAGCGTGATGCTCGACCGGATTTTCTCCGACGATCCGGCTGAGGTGATGCCCCCGCCGGCGTTCAAGAAAGAACTCTCAGCCGCGCAGAAGGAACTGCTCAAGCGGTGGATCTCCGCGGGCGCCGAGTATCAGCCGCACTGGTCGTTCATCCCGCCCGAGCGGCCCGCGCCGCCGGCCGTCAAGAACGAAGCCTGGGTGAGAAACCCGATCGACCGTTTCATTCTCGCCCGGCTCGAGCACGAGGGGCTCACCCCGGCCTCGGAGGCGGATCGTC
>JBJOKF010000030.1:0-9738 GCA_046046235.1 Planctomycetota bacterium
CCCTCGGGCCCCAGGACCCGCTCGCCATGCTCCCGGATCAGGTCCGCGACCTTCACCTTCGCCTCGTCGCCCGCCTTGCCCACCGCTGACAGCGACCGCGCCGTGAAGTCGGTTCCGGACCAGGAGAGCGACAGCCCTTTGCCGTGCAGCCCCTGGAAGTAGTCGAGCCGGATCGGGAGCCGGCCGGCGGGCAGCTCGACGGTCGCGGTCCGTGGCTCGCCCGTGCCGTGGATGCCGTCGTATTCGAGGACCGTTTTCCCGTCGATCGTGAGCCGGCTGCCATCGTCGGAATCGAGCGTGAAGGTGTAGGCGGCCGCCTCGGGCACCTTCAGGAACCCGGTGAAGACGTAGCCGAAGCTGTCGGGTCGCAGCGACGGTGCCACGGTGATGTCGAAGAGGTTCGCCGGCACCTCGCCCACGTCCTCCGGCTTGAGCTGGTCGAAATCGGGCAGGTTCTTCCAGGTGTCGCGGTAAAACCGGAACTCGAGGTCGTCGAGATCGCCACCGGCCGTCGCCTGCTGCCGGGCAGAGGCGGCCCGAAACCGCTGCTCGAGCGCCGTGACCTCGCGCTGGGCATCATTCTGCCGTCGCGTGAGTTCGGCCACCCGCCGCTCGTAGTCTTCCTGCGCCGCCGTGTCGGCAAAGATCGGCCGCTCGATCTGGCGGCCGCTTCTGCCCATCGGGGTGATGTTGTGGAAGAAGGCCAGGAGCGAGTAGTAGTCCTTCTGCGGCAGCGGGTCGATCTTGTGGTCGTGGCACCGCGCGCAGTTGATCGTGAGGCCCAGGAAGACCTGGCCCGTGGTCGCCACGATGTCGTCGAGCCAGTCGTAGCGAAACTGCAGCCGGTCGGCCGGCTCGTCGTCCCAGAGGCCGAGGCGGTAGTAGCCCGTCGCGATAAAAGCGTCGTTCGACGGCTCGGGCAGCTCGTCGCCGGCGAGCTGCTCGATCACGAACCGGTCGTAGGGCTTGTCGTCGTTGAACGACCGGATCACGTAATCGCGGTACCGCCAGGCATGCGGCTTCGCGCCGTCGCGCTCGAAGGAGTTGGTGTCGGCATAGCGGACGAGATCCAGCCAGTGGCGGGCCCACTGCTCTCCGTAGTGGGGCGAGGCGAGCAGCCGGTCGACCACCCGCTCCCAGGCGTCGGGCGAAGCGTCGGCGAGGAAGTCGCGCATCTCTTGCTCCGACGGCGGCAGGCCGGTGACGTCGTAGGTCACTCGGCGAAGCAGCGTCGCGCGGTCCGCCCGCTTCGGCACGGGCAGGCCGCGACGGGCCAACTCGACGCGGATGAAGGCATCGATCGGGTTCGCCGCGTCGACCGCGGGCACGTCCGGCCGGGCGAGCGGCCGGAAGGCCCAGTGTTCCTTCCACTCGGCGCCCTGGGCGATCCACCGCCGCAGGAGATCGACCTGGGCGTCCGAGAGCCTCGGTCCCTCGGGCGGCATGCGGACATCAGGATCGCTCGACGCGATCCGGGCGAGCATCTCGCTCGCCTCTGGCTGGAACGGCACGATCGCATGCTTGCCACTGTCGAGCGCGGCGACCGCGGCGACGTGCTCATCGAGCCGCAGGCCGGCCTCCTGCGTGCCGGGCCCGTGACAGGCGACGCATCGCTTGGCGAGGAGCGGCTGGACGTCCCGCGCATAATCGATCTCCTGGCCCCCCGCAGCGGCCAGGAAGACAAGCGGCAGGCCTACGGCTCCGGCCGCAACAGCCAAACTTCGGAAAGACGGGATCGAAGATGCCATAGGCCGCCCGTGCGTGCGCCGTGGAGACGTGCTATCATCGATATTCTAAGCGTCGCTTAATAAGTGTCAAGAAAATGAAGGTGGGCCGCGACCGAAGCCCGCTTGCTTCTTTTCCGTGGCGAGCCGCAGCGGCGGTTCCCTTCCGCACTCCTTGTTCCACGTTCCGCCGAGCTCCGCATGCCCAAACCGCCCTCGAAAGACATGCCCCCGGCCTCTGCCACCGACCGCGAGACACGGGTCGAGTCGACGCTCCTGCGGCGGATCAACGAGCGGCGGCTGCTCGAAGTGATCCAGCAGCAGGGGCCCTCGTCGCGGGCCGCGCTCACGCGGGCGTCGGGCCTCACCGCGCCCACCGTCTCCAAGGCGGTCGACTCGCTCCTCAAACGCGGCCTCGTCGAGGAACAGGCGCCGCCCGAGCCCACCCTCGGCCGGCCCGGCATGCTCGTGCGGATGGCCGCCGATTCGGCCGCGGTACTCGGTGTCGTGATCGACGCGCAGGTGTCGTGCATCGTCGCGGCCGGACTCGATGGGCTCGTCTCCGAGGAACAGACCCGCCGCTTCCCAACGCCGAAGACCTACGCGGCGCTCCTCGACGCGTTGGAACTGCACTGCCGTTCCCTGCTCGAAGGCGTGCGGGGCAAGGTGCACGGCGTCGGCGTGAGCGTGCCGGGCCTCGTCAACGAGCGGCTCGCGGAGATCGTCTTCTCCCCCAACCTGCACCTGCTCGACAAGCGCAACCCGGCCCGGGATCTCGGCACGCGGCTGGGCGTCGACTGCCTCCTCCTGCAGGAGACCGACGCGCTCTGCCTGAGCGAGCGGATGTACGGCGACGCCCGCGGACTGCACGACTTCGCCATGCTCGACGTGAGCACCGGCCTCGGCCTGGGCGTGATGACCGGCGGCGAGGTGCTCTCCGGCCACAGCGGCATGGCGGGGGAGATCGGGCACGTCACCGTCGCCCCCGACGGCCTCCGCTGCGGCTGTGGCAACCGGGGCTGCCTGGAGACGCTCGCCACCGACTCGGCGCTCGTGCGGCTGGTCTCCGAAAAGCTCGGCCGCCCGCTCTCCGCCGACGACGTCGCGGGTCTGCTCCGCGACCGGGCCGGCGACTTCCAGCACGAGGTCCGCACGGTCACCGAATACCTCGCGATCGCGATCGCCGCCGTGATCAACATCTTCAACCCGACCACGCTCTTCGTGCACGGCATGCTGCTGGCCGGCGTCGAGGAGCGGTTCGCCCGCGTGCTCGAGCGGGTGAAGCAGCGGACGCTCACCGCGTCGCTGGCGGATTGCACAATCGTCGCGACACGATCGAGCAAACGACAGGCGGCCATCGCCGGTATCATGCACCACCTCACCCAAGCCTGGGCGCCGGCGATCCGCTGATCGCCCGCACGCAACGCCCTCTCCACGCGGAACGTTTAGCCCCAGACAGGAAATCCAACACGATGCCCTCCCCCTTCTCGCTCACCGGCCGCGTCGCGGTCGTGACCGGCTCCTCGACCGGCCTCGGCAAAGCGACCGCCATGAGCCTCGGCCGCGCCGGCGCGAAGGTCGCCGTCAACTACGCCAACGCCCGGTCCCGGGCCGAGGAGACGCTCGCCGAACTCCGCGCCGCCGGCGTCACCGCCGAGCTCTTCCAGGCCGACGTGACGAGCGAGACGGAGGTCGATCGCATGTTCACCGGTATCGAGGCGTCGCTCGGGCCGGTCGACATCGTCGTCGCCAACGCCACCCCCGCGCAGCCGCTCAAGCCCATCGAGGAATACGACTGGGCCTTCTATCAGCAGATGTATGATTTTTTCGTGAAGAGCCCCTATCTTCTGGCCCGCCGGGCCCTGCCCGGCATGAAGCAGCGGAAGCACGGCCGCTTTATCAACGTCACGAGCGAGGTGTTTCTGCTCGGCGTCGCCCCCTTCTCCGCCTACGTGGCGGCGAAGGGCGGGCAGACCGGCTGGTCGCGGAGCATGTGCCACGAACTGGCCCCCTTCGGCATCACGGTCAACATGATCGCGCCCGGCTGGATCCTGGTCGAGCGCCACAAGGACGACTCCCAGAGCGACAAGGACGCCTACTTCGCCACGATCCCCATGGGCCGCTGGGGAAAGCCGGAGGACGTCGGCGCGGCGGCGGTCTATTTCGCCAGCGACGAGGCGGGCTTCGTGACGGGGCAGACGATCGCCGTCAACGGCGGCAAGACCTGCTGGTAGGCGGTTCGGGGCCGCCTATGGGCGCGACGGTTCGGAGCCGCCCATGCCCCGTCGCCGGACGTTCGCTCAGGACATCCTGTCCCTCGCTCACGCATCAAAATAGAGGCAGAACTCGTACGGGTGCGGCCGCAGTCGCATCGGGTCGATCTCCCGCTTCCGCTTGAAGTCGATCCACGTGCTGATCACGTCCTCGGTGAAGACGTCGCCGCGCAGCAGGAAGTCGCTGTCCCGCTCCAGCGCGTCGAGCGCCTCGTCGAGTGACCCCGGCGCCTTGGGCACCTGGGCCAGTTCCGCCGCGGGCATGTCGTAGATGTCGCGGTCCAAGGGCTCGCCCGGATGGAGCTTGTTCTGGATGCCATCGATGGCGGCCATGAGGACCGCCGCGAAGGACAGGTACGGATTACAGGTGGGATCGGGGCAGCGGAACTCGATCCGCTTGGTCCGCGGACTCGTCGAATACATCGGGATGCGGCAGCTGGCCGAGCGGTTCCGCTGCGAATAGGCGAGGTTCACCGGCGCCTCGTACCCCGGCACCAGCCGCTTGTAGCTGTTCGTCGTGGGATTGGTCAGCGCCAACAGCGCCGGCGCGTGCCGCAGGATGCCTCCCATGGCGTGCAGCGCCATCTCCGACAGGCCCGCGTAGCCCGTGCCGGCGAAGAGCGGGTGGCCGTCCTTCCAGAGCGAGATGTGCGTGTGCATGCCGGAGCCGTTGTCGCCGAAGATCGGTTTCGGCATGAACGTCACCGTCTTGCCGGCGCGGCGGGCGACGTTCCGCACGATGTACTTGTAGAGGCACATCTGGTCGGCCATCCGCACCAACTCCTGAAACCGCATGTCGATCTCGCACTGCCCGGCGGTGGCCACCTCGTGGTGCTGTGCCTCGACGTCGATCCCGCACTGGATCATCGTCTGCATCATCTCGTTGCGCAGGTCCATCAGCTGGTCGGCGGGCGGGCAGGGAAAATAGCCTTCCTTGTGCCGCAGCTTGTAGCCGAGGTTCGGCCTCTCGGCGCGGCCGCGGGTCCATTCCGCCTCGGCGGAGTCGAGGTGGAAGTAGCCCTCGTGGGAGTTTTGGTCGAAGCGGACGTCGTCGAACACGAAGAACTCCGCCTCCGGCCCGATGAAGCAGGTGTCGGCGATGCCGGTGCTCTTGAGATAGTTGGCCGCCTTGCGGGCCACGTGCCGCGGGTCACGGGAGTAGTCCTCCCGCGTGATCGGGTCCTGCACGTTCGCGACCATCACGAGCGTCGGGATCTGCGCGAACGGATCGACGAAGGCCGAGTCGGGCACCGGCACGAGCAGCATGTCACTCTCGTTGATCGCCTGCCAGCCGCGGATGCTCGACCCGTCGAAGCCGAGGCCGTCCTCGAACGTCCCCTCCTCGAGCTTGCCGACGGGGATCGTGAAGTGCTGCCAGGCGCCGAGGAAATCGGCGAACCGCAGGTCGACCGCCTTCACTTCCTTCTCGCGGCACAGCGCGAGCACTTCACGGGGCTTCATCGGGGCGTTCCTCGAGGGGGAAGACGGGCTGGCTGCCGGCCGTCCCCATCATACGAACACCCTGACCGGGACAGGGCGGGGCCCGCTGCACGGCCGAAAAAACCCGCGCCCGACGGGCGTCAGGGCGACTCGAGGTTGATCTCGAACGAGTTCGCCTGGCCGGGCTTCACCTGGAACTCGAGCGCCGCACCCCGCGAGTAGCGTTCGGGGATGACCGGCGCCGACTCGGCATCATCGCTGTCGGCCGCGTAGATCCGCACGACATAGTCGCCCACGATCGCCCCCGCCCGGTTGCCCATGCCCTGGCGGTGGAGTGAGAACCGACCGTCGGGGCCGGTCACCGCCATCGCCCGCTTCCCCCGCGGAGACTTCGGCTCGAACATCAGCTTGAGCCCACCCTGTGGCTTGCCGTTGAGCGACACGACACCCGAGACAGACTCGATCCTCGGGCTGCATCCCGCCATGACCAGTATGACCAGCGCGATGGCTGGCACCGCGGCGAGTCGGACGGTCGACGACCGCGACCACAGGGCTGGCTTTCTTTCGGCCGACCGGTCGCCGCTCACGGTCCACCATCCAGACGGTTGCCGAGGGCCTTGAGCACGTCGGGCGGCGTATCGTCGCCCATGAACCCCACCGACCCGTCACAGTCCACGAACATCACGCCGCCGGTGTGGGCGCTGTTGAAAAACTTGCCGTTTTGGCCGGCGGTGGCGAACTCGTTCAGCACCACGCTCGCATTGGTGCGGCCGTAGCAGCGACCGGCGCCGCTCACCGAAGTGCCGTTTTGCGACTCACCGTTGCCGAACCATACCGCCCCGTAGCTGCCGTTCCCCGCCTGGGCCTCGGCGACCGACTCGGCGCCACACCGCTCGCCGACGAGGAACGTCTTGGAGAGCCCGTCGGTGAAGTCCTTGATCCTGCGACCGATGTGCGTGCCCGACATGCCGTGCATGGCGCCGAAGGAGTCGTTGGCGTTCTGGGGACCGAAGGTCGTGCCGCTCGAGTTGTAGCGACCATCGCCGGCGCTGGCGACGTAGTTGGAGGTCGCCAGGAAGTGATTGTTCGAGACGAGCAGCAGGCTGCCGAAGTTCGACAGGTCGTTGAGGGCCTTCGTGCGATCGCTCGGGCAGCGGTAGCCGGGCAGGCTGCGTTGGAGGGCCATGGCGCGGGGATCAGTCGGATTATTCCGCAGATTGCTGCAGGAACTGTTCGGCGTGTTCGCCATCGGATTGATCAGGTCGAAGATCTCCTGCTGTTCCAGAAACGGCAGGATGTACACGCCCCAGCCCCAGGCCGAGTTGCCGCCCGAATCGTGCTTGTGGCCGGCCGGGAACGCCTTGTTGGCGCTCTCGAAATTGTGGATCGCGACGCCGATCTGCTTGAGGTTGTTCGTGCAGGTCGAACGCCGCGCCGATTCACGGGCGGTCTGGACGGCCGGCAGCAAGAGGCCGACCAGGGTGCCGATGATCGCAATCACGACCAAGAGTTCCACGAGCGTGAAACCCGCCGCTCCCGTCATCCGCCGCCATGCCATGTTCTACCCCCCTTCGCGTCTGGTCTGCGAAACCGCCTGAAGCCCCGCCCAAGGATTGCGGGAGCCCGCCTCAGGATCCCGCCTGAGGTATAGGGCGAAGAATCCGGCAATTGGACATTTGCCGGTCGGGCGGGCGTCCTGCACGCGCGACGTGGCCCGGAATCCGTGCTGGCCGCTGTCCAAAAACACCTTCTCCGGCCCTCTACTGGTAGCGTGGCTCGGCCCGCCCCGAGGGCCGGTGGCGACCCGTGCTCCAGCCAGCAGGAATCTGTAGTCCCCATGGCGTTCGACGAATCCCGACAGCTCTTCGTGCGGCTACTGACGCAGCACGAGCGGCTGGTTTACGCCTACATCCTGCGGCTGGTGCCGAACTGGAATGACGCCGACGAGATCCTGCAGGAGACGAACGTCCGTCTCTGGGAGGAGTTCGACCGGTTCGAGCCGGGCTCGAACTTCGGCGCCTGGGCCGTCCGCGTGGCGCATTACCAGGTGCTCACCTGGCGCAAGAAGCGCGATCGCAGCCGGCTCGTCTTCGACGACGCGGCCCTCGCATGCCTCGCGGCAGCGCCGGCGGCCGATGACTTGGGCGAAGACGAGCGGCGGGCGGCGCTGGCCGCCTGCCTGCAGCTCTTGCCCGAAAAGAGCCGCGACCTGCTGACGCGGTGCTACGGCACCGACACCTCCATTCGCGACGTCGCCTCGACGCTGCGGCGATCCACCGAGGCGGTCTACAAGGCGCTGCAGCGGGTGCGGCTCGCCCTCCATTCCTGCATCGAACGGCGGCTCGCTGGGGAGGGTGGCGCATGAGCCCCGCCGCCGATCGGCTCCTGGCCGAGATCCACGATCTGACGACCCGCCTGCTTGACGGCACCGCCGCATCGGCTGATCGCGAGCGGCTCGAGCGGCTCGTGGCCGAATCCCCCGAGGCGCGGCGGCTCTACGTCGCCTACATGCAGGACACGGCCGTGCTGCGGTGGCAGCATCATGCATCCTCCTCCGAACTGCTCCACGACCTGTCGGCGGTCATCACCCCGCCCGGCGCCGCAAGTCGTCCTTCGCGTTCGACATGGCGCTGGGCCATGGCGGGGCTCTCGGCGGTCTCGGCGGCCATGATCGTCGCCACGACCCTCCTCGTGCAGCAGGGTTCAGTGCCGCCGGCCGACCCGGCCGCGCAAGCTCCCGCCGACGCGACCGCCGCCCAGCCGGCCGCGGCGCCGCCTGCGGCCCCCGGCAGTGCGGCCGTGCCGGCCCGCTACGGCGTCGCCACCCTCATGCGAACCGCGGACGTGGTCTGGGGCGACGACGACGACCGCGCGGAGCTGATGCGGCTCGCCGCGGGAGAGGTGCTGCGGTTCGACAGCGGCGAAGTGGAGGTCGTATTCGACGCCGGCGTCGAGGTGCGTGTCCGCGGGCCGGCCGAGTTCGAGGTCCGGGCCGCGGATTATGCCGTGGCCCGACTGGGGGCGATCTCGGCGCGGGTCGGCAAGAACGGCCGCGGCTTCACGATCGAGACGCCGACCGCGCGGGTGATCGACTTGGGCACGGAGTTCGGGATCGATGTCGCGCCCTGCGGTGCGACCGAGGTGGCGGTGTTCAAGGGTCTCGTGGACCTGTCCGTTGGCAGCGACGCCACCGCGGTCGGGGCCCCGCGACGGCTGCGGCAGGGGGAGGCACTGCGGGTGGCGGCAGACGGCAGCCTGCGGCGGGTGGTCGCCATCCCGAGTGATCGCTACCCGAGCGTCGTGCGGCCCGTGACGGTCGACCCGGGTCCGGCCGTGATCGGCAGCGTCGACGATGACAACGGCGACGCGGAGAGCCAGAAGTTCTATCGGATCGTCCGCGGCGGCCTGCGGGAAGATGCTCAGGCCTTCGTCGATCGCAATCATCAGTGGAACGGCGCGACGGCGGCGGGAATCCCCGCGTTCCTGCGGGGCATCGACTACATCATGCCCTACAACGACGACAAGTTCGCCGACAGCCTGCACGTCTCGGTCGAACTGAAGCGGCCCGCCACGCTCTATGTGCTCTACAGCGACAGCCTGCCGGTGCCCGACTGGCTGCGGCGCGACTTCGTCGACACCGGCCACGACATCGGCTTGGACGAGGCGAAGAACCGGTTCCTGCCGTCGCGGCGGACGGACGTCGGGCCGGGTGCGAGCGTCGACACGATCTTTTCGGTGTGGGCCCGCGCCGTCCCCGTGCCCACGACGATGACGCTCGGCGCCGTCGAGATGCCGGTCGGTCGCGAGGGCTACAACATGTACGGCATCGCGGCAGGGCCGCTCGTCGAGCTGCCGGGAGCGGACCATGACGCGGCCCGGGACTGAGGCCGTCGCCCCGGGCGACGCTGGCGGGCCGATGCTCCAGCGGCGGCGGCTGCTGGCCGCTGCTACGCTGTCGCTCGGTGCGGCGGCCGTCGGCACGGCAGCCGAGTCGCGGAGCGTTGCCGCCGGCCTCACGGTCGAGGCGGCGACGAAGCCCGGGAAGGCGTTCCTGCCGCGACCGACGCTCACGCTCGCCGACCTGCCAGATCTGCCGGCCGACGGACCGCTCGACCGGTTTGGCGGGGTCGGCGCCGGCACCGAGCGGGCGTCCGGCTGCTTCCGCCTCGAGCGGATGAAAGGCCGCTGGTGGCTCGTCGATCCCGACGGCGGCTTTTTTCTGGCGCAGGGGGTGAACTCGATCACCACGACGACCACGACCGCGGGCCGCAAGGCCCTGGCCGCTCGGTTCGGCGGCGAGC
>JBJOKF010000033.1:0-16317 GCA_046046235.1 Planctomycetota bacterium
GCCCCCACTCGTTCATCTTCAGGCGGATCTCCTCCGGCACCCGCTCGTCATGGCAGAGGAACCACATCAGCCCCTGCTGATAGTGCTCGTGCTCGCGAACGATCTCGCGCCGCCGGTCGTACGAGGCCTCTGGATAGTCGTAGTTCATGCCGATGTCGTCGGTGCTGAACGGGCCGTGGTTGTTGGTGTCGGTCTTGCCGTTGGGGATCGGGTCGAACTTGCGAAACACCTCCCGCCAGCCGGCGGCGAACGTGCGGGCGAGCAGTTCGTACTGCGCCGGGTCATAGCCGGCGGGCTGCGGGAATGGCACGCGGTTCTCCGGCACGTTCGTCAGGCACATGCGGAAGCAGTACGCCTGCATCCGCCGATCTTCCTCGCCGCGGACGCCCGGCGGATCGGGTGAGATCCGCGGCAAAAGGCCGCTCGTCGGATCGCCCGGCACGCGGTAGGGATCGACGATCTCCTTGAAGTAGTGTGCGTGGTGGAGCACGCCCACCTGGTTGCCGTTGTACTGCTCGCCATAGGTCGCATTGCTCTCGCGGCCCACGTGATAGGAAACCCCGGCGGTCGCCATCAGGTCGCCCTCGTAGGTGGCGTCGATGAACATGCGGCCGGTGAACCGGCGGGCCGGCCGATCCCCTGCGGCCAGCGTGGCGATCGACACGATCCGCGGCCCGGCTCGCCCCGTCCGGTCGACGACGACGCCCCGCTCGCGGTCGAGCAGCGCCTCGCGGAAGAGATCCGCGCCCGACTCCGTGATCCAGGCGTCGAAGATCGTCTCGGCCACGTGCGGCTCGAAGAGCCACATCGTCGTGGTGGCGTCCTCGTCCTTGCCGACGCCCTGGCCGCGGGTCTTGAGCGCCTCCCGCGGTCGCCACTTCCAGGAAGTGTCGGCGGCGTAGTGCCGGTGGACGCGACGGTAAAACTCCCGTGCCAGGCCGCCGATGGAGCCGGTGTTGCCGCTGTCGGTGTAGCCGAGGCCGCCGCTCGAGAGCCCGCCCAGGTGCTTGTCGGGCGAGACGACGACCACCCGGAGGCCCATGGCTCGGGCCTGCACCGCGGCGACGACCGCCGCGCTCGTGCCACCGTAGATGACGAGGTCGTAGTCTTCCGCAGCCCTGGGGGCCGGCTCTGCACCGCCAGCGGGCGGCAGGCCGGCCAGAAAGCAGCTGAGCAGAATGCCGATGGTGCCGATGCATTGCCGCATGGGATTCTCCTGGCATGCTCCGGGGCAGCAATCCGGCCAGGATGGCAGGGGCAGGGGACGCATGCAACCGCGAGCGGCCGCGACGGGCCTTGGACGCTCTCGCCAGCCTCGACTAGCATCCACCTGACGCGCCAGGAACTGCCCGGGGCGGGCCGTTCCCCGGGGCTAAGAGAGTGCAGCATGACGAAAGCGCGTGAACGGTTCGCGATCATCACCGGCGGTTGCGCGGTCGTAATCACCCTGGCCGTCGCTTCCAGTCCTGCGTTTCCGGCCAAGCCCGAAGCCGAGCCTGCCGCACGGCGCGTCCCCTGGACGGCCTCCCGCGTCATCGGCACCCCCGAGCCGCCGCCCCCCTACGCGACCCGGCGGGTCTATCCGCATCTGGCATTCCAAAAGCCGACGTCGGTCGTGCCGGCCCCTGGCACCGACCGCCTCTTCGTCACGGAACTCGCGGGCAAGGTGGTTTCGTTTCCCGACGATCCCGCCTGCACCGAGGCCGACTTCTTCGTGGATGTGGGGGACCTCGTGGCCCGCCTGGCGAAGCGGACCGGTGAACGCTACGAGCGGCCTGAGGCCTATGGCCTCGCCTTCCATCCCGACTTCGCGGCCAACCGCCTCTGCTACCTGAGCTATGCGGTGATGGCGCCGGGTGGCAAGCCGCACCCGCACGGGGCGCGGGTCGTGCAGTTGCGAGTCGGCGAGCAGGAGCCCCCACGCTGCGATCCGGAGAGCGAGGTGGAGGTCATCAGCTGGCGGAGCGGCGGCCATCAGGGAGGCTGCCTGGCCTTCGGCCCGGACGGCTGCCTCTACATCTCCACAGGCGACGCCACCAACCCGGTGCCGCCCGACGAGCTGGCCACCGGCCAGGATGTCACCGACCTCTTGGCGTCGGTCCTGCGGATCGACGTGAATCGCCAGGAAGCGGGGCGGGCCTATGCGATTCCGGCGGACAATCCGCTCTTGCGCTATCCCGACGCGCGAGGCGAGATCTACGCCTACGGCATGCGCAACCCGTGGAAGATGAGCTTCGATCGGTCGACCGGTCAGCTGTGGGTCGGGGACGTCGGCTGGGAGATGTGGGAATGGATCCAGCGGGTGCGGCCCGGCGACAACTTCGGCTGGAGCGTGATGGACGGCAACCACCCGCTGCAGCCGCAGGCGCCGCGCGGTCCCACCCCGATCGTGCCCCCGACGGTGGAGCTTTCGCACGCCGACGCCGCGTCGATCACCGGCGGTTACGTCTATCGCGGCAGTCGGCTGCCGGCGCTTGTCGGCACCTATGTCTTCGGCGACTGGGAGACGCGCAGGATCTGGGGCGTGGCGGCCGACGCCGCCGATCCCGGGGCGGTGCGCGACCTCGCGGACCCGTCCGTGCGGGTGATCAGCTTCGGCGAGAAGCGGGACGGCGAACTGCTGGTGCTCGACTTCGACGACGGAACGCTGCACGAGCTGGTTCCCAACGACGCCGCCACCGAGTCGCGGCCGTTTCCCACCCGGCTCAGCGAGACCGGGCTCTTCGCCGACACGGCCGCCGAGGTGCCGATGGCGGGCGTGATGCCCTTCGAGATCCGGTCCGAGGTCTGGGCCGACCATGCATCGGCCCGGCGGTACGTCGGTGTCCCCGGTGAGGCCTCGATCGGCCTGCACCCGCGGGCCGTCCTGCTCCCGGGATCGATGTTCGCCCAGACGCTGCACTTTCCCGCCGGGACGGTGCTGGCCAAGTCGTTCTCGATGGAGATGGAGCGCGGCAAGCCTGCATCCGCGCGGCGGATCGAGACGCAGTTGCTGCACTTCGACGGCCGCACGTGGCGGGGCTACACCTACGAGTGGAACGATGCCCAGACCGACGCGGAACTCGTGCCGGCGGCCGGGAAGAAGATCCGACTCGAGGTCGTCGATGCGGCGGCGCCGGGCGGACTGCGGGAGCAAACCTGGACCTTCGCGGGCCGCAACGAGTGCCTGCGGTGCCACAATCCGTGGGCCGAGCATGCGCTCGCCTTCAACGTGCGGCAGCTCAATCGCGACGTCGAGCGCGAGGGTGTGGTCGGCAACCAGCTGCGGCGGTTTCGGGACATCGGCCTGATCGAGGACCGGCCGGTGCCTCCCGATCCGGCCGACGGCCCCTACGCCGCCGCCTGGTGGCCCGGTGACGAGTCGAAGCTGCCCCGGCTGGCCGATCCGCGGAATCCGCAGGAGCCGCTCGAGGCGCGGGCCCGCGGCTATCTCCATGCCAACTGCGCCCATTGCCATCGGTTCGGTGGCGGCGGCTCGGCGTACGTGCTCCTGGATTGCGACAAGCCGCTGCACGACACCAAGGCCGTGGGACTCCCGCCGCAGCAGGGCAGCTTCGGGATCCCCGATTCGCAGATCATCGCGCCGGGCGATCCCTACCGCTCGGCGCTGTTCTACCGCATGGCGACGATCGGCCCCGGCCGCATGCCCCACATCGGTTCGGAGATCGTCGATGCCGCCGGCCTGGATCTCGTCCACGATTGGATCAAGCAACTGCCGGTGCGGGGAGAGGAGGAGCGGATGCTCGACCGGCTGATCGCCCTCGATGAAAGGGCGGCCTCGGCGGCCGCCGACCGCGACCTGCCGCGCCGCGCGTGGCGGCGGGCGCGGCAGATCGCCCAGGCAAACGGCCGCGATGAGCCCGACGAAGCCGACACCACGCGGGCCGACACCGACGTGCGGGCCCGGGACCACTCCGAGGCGGCAGCCCGTGGCCGTGAGCGGCAGGCACTGATCGGTGACCTGCTGGCGACCACCAGCCGCGCGGTGCTCCTCTCGCGGGCGATTGCCGAAGGGCGGCTGCCGGCCGACACGCGTGGGGCCGTGCTCGACGCCGCCCGCACGCACGCCGACCCCGTGATCGCATCGCTCCTGGAGCAGCATCTGCCGGCGTCGGAGCGGCAGAAGCGATTGGGCACGACGATCGACCCGGCCGTCATTCTGAGGCTTGCCGGTGACGCCTCCCGCGGCCGGGCGCTCTACGAGACCGCGGCCGTGGTCCAGTGCCGCAACTGCCACCGCCTCGGAGCCGCGGGCCGCGACGTCGGGCCGGCGCTCGACGGCGTCGGCGCCCGGCTCGACCGGGCGAAGCTCCTCGAGAGCCTGCTCGAGCCCTCCAAGACGATCGACCCCAAGTACCGCTCCTGGACGCTGATGACGACCGACGGTCGGCCGCTGTCAGGCGTGCTCGTGTCGCGCAGCGAGACGGAGGTGCGGCTGTGCGACGCACAGGGCGCCGAGCTGATCGTGCCGGCCGCCGAGGTCGAGTCGCTCGAGCCGCAGCCGACATCGCTCATGCCAGAGCACCAGCTCCGCGACCTCACCGCCGCACAGGCGGCCGATCTGCTCGCGTTTCTGGAGTCGCTCCGAGCCGCCCGCTGAGGGGCCGCGCCCGCCGCGGCGGGCGGCCCGGTGGCGGGCGCCGGTTTGACCGGCGGCACTCGAGCGGGGTACGGTCGAGGGCATGCCTGATTCGCCCTCCTCGAAGCCGTCCCTCCCCTCCGCGGCCATCGCCGCCGGCGGGATCGACGCGACCCTCGTCTCGGGCCGGGCGGCCGATGCGGGCCGGCAGGCGTCGATCGCCGAGATCGGCCGGCTGCTGGAAGGGCACTCCCTCGGTCCCTACCGGCTCGACCGCTTCGTCGGTGGCGGCGGCATGGGGGCGGTGTTCCGCGCGCTTGACACGACGCTCGACCGGGTCGTCGCCGTGAAGGTGCTGTCGCGGCAGCAGTCGAACGACGAGGAGATGCTGCGGCGGTTCCGCAACGAGGCGCAATCCGCCGCCCGTCTCGACCACGAGAACATCGGCCGGGTGCACGCGGTCGGCTCCGACGACGGCTGGCACTACATCGTCTTCGAGTTCATCGAGGGCACGAATCTCAGGGATGTCGTGCAGGCCGAAGGGCCGTTCGGCCTGGGCCGGACGATCGACGTGGCGATCCAGGTCGCCGAGGCGCTCGAGCACGCGTCCGAGCGCGACGTGGTCCACCGCGACATCAAGCCGTCGAACATCATCATCACGCCGGCCGGCAGGGCACGGGTGGTGGACATGGGGTTGGCCCGCCTGCACCACATGGCGGGCGACCAGGATCTCACCGTCAGCGGCGTGACCCTTGGCACGTTCGACTACATCTCGCCCGAACAGGCCCGCGACCCGCGGTCGGCCGACGTCCGCAGCGACCTGTACTCGCTCGGTTGCACCATCTTCTTCATGCTCGTGGGCCGGCCGCCGTTCGCCGAGGGAACGATGGTGCAGAAGCTGCTGCAGCACCAGCAGGATCCGCCGCCGGCGATCGAGTCGCTGCGGCCGGACGTGCCGCGGCGGTTCGGGGCGATTCTCGGCCGGCTCATGGAGAAGGAACCGGCCGCTCGGTACCAGCGGCCCGCCGACCTGGTCGGCGATCTGGTGGCCTTGGCCGATGACCTCGGGATCGAGGTCGCAGGCCCGAGGACGCCGCTTCCGACCGGGCCCGGGCGGGCGGAGGCCGCCCGGAGCCGTCATCTGCCCTGGCTGCTCCCGGTTGCCGGGCTCTGCGCCGTCGTCGGGACGCTCTGGTGGCGGGCGAGCGACGCCGGTAGGCAGCGGATCAAGGGCGGACCGGCCGCCGTGACGACCGCTGCGGCGGGCCTCGATGCGAATCCGGGCGCGGAGCCGCCGTCCGCACCCGTGCCGAGGACGTGGCGGGTCGTCGATGCACCGGAGGTCGATGCCGACTGCGGCACGGTGGGCGCTGCGGTGCGGCAGGCGTCGGACGGTGATGTCATCGAGATCGCCTGCGCCGAGCCTCGCGACAACGGCCCCTTCGTCATCGAGGGCAAGCGGCTCACCATCCGGGCGGCGGAGGGCTTCGAGCCGGTCGTGCGCTGCCCCGAGGCGGCGTTGTCCGTCAGGGATGGCGGCTGGTGCACGATCGTCTCGGGGACGCTCCTCGTGCAGCGGGTGGCGTTCAGGCTCGCAGGTGGGGCCTCCGGGGCCGCCCGGCCGGCCATCTTCTGCCTGCGCGGGGCGACAACGCTCGACTGTGAGGATGTCGTCTTCGCGACGGCGGGTGACACGATGGCGGCGGTGTGGGTGCGGGCGGAACGCCTGGGGGCGGAGAGGCAAGAGGTGCGGATGACGGCGGCACGAGCCGATGGCGGCGCGGCGTTTCTGGAGTCGCAGGGGGGCGGCCGGCTCGACCTCTTCTGCTCCGGCGGAAGGGTGGTGACGCCGGGCCGCTTTCTCGTGGCGGAAGGGACCGAGCGGCAGCGGGCGGACGGAGTCCGGATTCGCATGTCGCTCGAGGACGGACTGTTCGCTTGTGGCGACGGCTTCGCGGCCCTGCTCGACTCGCCGTCGCTGCCGTTGGCACCGCGGCTGAGCGTGCTCGCCAAGTCCTGCCGCTTCCTCGTGCCGGAGGGGCGGGCGGTGCTTCTCCAGGCGGGCGTCGGGGATGCGGAGGCCTATCGGCCGGCGGTCGAGTGGATCGATGCGGCCAGCCGGTACGAGGGCAGTGGCGTGCTCCGCCGGGTCGACGGTGCCGCGGAGCGGTTCGAGATCGACTTCGCATCGCATCCTCAGGCCCTCGACCACGAGTCGCGGATCGGGGAGTGGCCGGAGGCCGGCGGCCGCGACACGGACTGAACCCCGGCCGTCCCCGGTGGACTGGTTCCTTGACGGAGTCGGCAAGGCTGGGTCTAGTAAAAGGGATTTCCCGGCACCGGTTCCGGGACGGATCGGCTTGGTCGGTGTGAATCACCTTGGAGAGCAGCGATGTCTTGCAGGATGTCTGACAGCAGGTTCGCGGTGATCGCCGGTGCGTGCGTCGCGCTGGCCTGTGGCGGTTCGGCCCGGGAGGCCTTCGCGATCAAGCAGTTCTTCGACGAGTTCAAGACGATGTACGTGAAGCCCGACAGCGCCGATCCGGCGGAAAAGGCGCTCGTCGCGGAGGTCGACGCGGCCAAGTGCAACGTCTGCCATGTCGGCAGCAGCAAAAAGGATCGTAACGCCTACGGCAATGCCCTCGCCGAGCGGCTCGACAAGAAGGAAGACGCCAAGAACGCCGAGAAGATCAAGAAGGCCCTGGAGGAGGTCGCGGCGCTCCCGAGCGATCCGGCCAAGGCCGACGCCCCGACCTTCGGCGCGCTCATCAAGGCGGGCAAGCTGCCCGGCGGCAAGTAGGCCTCCCGCAGGGATGACGGATTTCCAGCCGGGCGCTCCGGGCCCGGCTGTCAGCGGGGCTGTCCGGCCGCTTCGAGGATCAGTGCCTCGAGCGCCGGGCAGCCCGCGATCTTTTCCGCCTGGTCGGCGGGGGCGAAGAGCCGGACCCGCTTGACGATGTCGTCGAACTGCTCGTGGGCCAGGCTGCGCACGACCGGCGACAGCTCCTCGAGCGGCCGCCAGTCGTGAGGGCCATCGGCCTGGCCGTCGGCCTCGCGGGAAGCCGACGGGGGCTGGCGGCTCGAGTCCCGCACGGAGAGCCGAAACTCCACCTCCCTTTCGGCGGGCGGCGCATCGACGAGCAACTCGTCGGCGTTGATCGTCGCGCCTGTCGCCCGGGCGACCGCCTCGGCCAAGCGGGCGGCGATCGCGGCCTTGTCGGCATAGGCTCGGCCGGCGAGCGCGGCGTGAAGCTCACGGTGCCCGAGGGCGTCGAAGGAAACCACCCGCTTGAAGAGCCGCCGTCGAGCCCCGAAGAGCCCGTCCACGAGCGAGGCGGCGGCGGTGCCTGCCGCCGCCGCCTGCACCACGGCGACGAAGCCGGGATCGTCCGTCTGGATGAGATGCCCCGGGTCGAGCCTGTCATCCAGCAGCCAGATCGCCCGCTGCAGCATCGCCGTGGCGGAGCGGACCGCGTGGTGCCAGTAGACCTCGCTGAACATCACGTACCGCGCGAAGACCAGCATCTCCGCGGCCGTCCGCCCCTTGTCGGTGATCGCGAGCGCCGCGGCGTCGCGGTCGAGGCACAGGCTCGCGAGCAGCCGCTCCTCGTCGAAGTGCCGGCCGTACGGCACGCCGGCGTGCAGGCTGTCGCGGCCGAGGTAGTCCATCTTGTCGACGTCGACAGGGCCCGACAGGAGCGAATGGAGGACTCTGCCGGCGGGGTCGGCCGCCGTGCCGGTGATCAGAGACGCGACCCGCTCCGGCCTCAGTCCGAAGGCCTCCGTGAGCACGGCTGCCGGCTCCCCCTGCGAGAGCAGGGGGAGGACGCGGCTCTCGTGCCGCGGAAAGCTGGCCAGACCCACGTCCTCGATGGCGTGACAGAACGGCCAGTGACCGATGTCGTGCACGAGCGCCGCCACCACGAAGGCCGCGGCGTCGCTCTCGTCGACCATGGCGGCAAACCGCGGATCGTGCCGCAGCCGCGCCAGAAAGGCGAGCGCGAGGCGGTAGACCCCCAGCGAGTGCTCGAGCCGGGAATGGACGGCCCCGGGGTAGACCAGCGCCACCAGGCCGAGCTGGCTCACACGGGCCAGCCGTCGCATCTCGGACGTGTCGAGGAGCCGCCGGACCCGGTCGCTCAGCGGGACGGTGACCCCGGGCGGCACACGCACGCCCTGCCCGTGCGACTCGAAGGCCAGCAGTTCCGGCAGGCTCGACAGTGGCATGGTGTCTCCGTGCCGGGAAAGGTCAGATCGGCATGAACCCGGCCAGCCAGCGGAGCAGTGCCGTGAAGAGCAGGTAGAGCGAGAAGTGCGTGACGCCCATCCCCCAGTCGAGGTCGAACGCCGCAAGCGCCGCGAGCGCCCCGGCCAGGAAGAAGGGCGGCCCCAGATAGACCCAGGGCCACATGTCGCCGCTGAGCTCCGCGGGCAGGAATCCTTTGACGAACCAGAGGGCCGCATACACCAGGCCGCACGCCAGCGACCGCACGAGCAGGGAGCGGCCACGGTAGGGCTCGAGGTCGCGGTTGCGGACGATCTCATAGCCGACCCACGCGCACGGCGGCCCGACGAGGGCGGCGGTCGTCGCCAGGAGCCAAGCCGGCGCCTGCGCCGGCCCCCAGGCGACCCGCGTCAGCATGGCGAGCACGACCGCGGCCACCGCCCCCGCACCGACCGCGGCATAGGCGGCGGGTGGGATCGGGTGCTCCTCGAAGACGACCGGCACCGCGGGCGCGCGGCCGGCGCGGACGGCCTTGTCTTCCGGGCCGTGGATGGTCACCTCCTTCGCGGCGGTGGCCGGCACGGTGATCGCGGCCTTGCACTTCGGGCAGGGGCCGGTGCGGCCGGCGAACTTGTCGCTCACGGTGAACGTGGCGCGACAGCCCGGGCAGATGACTTGAATGGCCATGGATGCGATCCGAAACCATGGGGCGGAGGGGGCCAGGCGACGGCCCGCCCCGTGCTCTCGGCCGGTGGGAGGCCGCCCGGCGGCAGTTTCAGAGGTGTGCCACGCGGCGTCAAGCCGCGGGCCCGTCGGCCGCTCCCCCGGGCGTGGCCGGCCGCTGCGTTGGCCCGCTACACTGCACGCATCCGTCGCTCGCCCGCTACGAACCAGTGCCGCTCGCCCCCGATGACACACGACCCTCACGCTCTCGATCCGCGGAAAGGGGATGGCTCCGCCGTCGCCGGCAAGATCGTCTTCCATTGCGCCAACGGCCATCGCATCGAGGTGCCCGCGTCGGTGGCCGGCAAGCGCGGCAAGTGCTCGAAGTGTGGTGTCGAGGTGCTGATCCCGGTGCCGGAGGTTTTCGTCCCGTCGGGGGCGGCGGCTGCCGTCGAACACGGCGGGCAGGCGACTTCGCTCCCCGGCGGGCCCGAGCCGTCAGCACCGCCCCAGAGCGTCGACATGTTCGCCGACCTGGTGGCCGCGGCCGAGGAGAGACCGTCGGCGCCCGGCCTGGTCGACCTGGCTCTCGACTCGCTCCCGATCGAAGCGCCGCCCATCCCGCCGGCGCTGCCGGACTCGGGGCCGGGCGACACCTGGCCGGTGCCGGCCGCGACCAATCCGACGGCGGCCCTCGTGGCCCGGCTCTTCCAACAGGTGGAGCATGGCGGTGTCGTCGAGGTGCACATCACCGGCGGCAGCGTGATCCTGCCGGAGTTTTACGACGCCCGCTGGTCGGGCGGCTCTCACGGCCTCTTTGCCAGCCGCGCCGCCGACGGCTCGGTCACGCTCACCGCGGTCGCCTGGGACGCGATCCAAAAGATCATCGTGCGTCAGGTGGAAGGACTTCCTGACGGCATGTTCGACTGACGGGGCCTCAGTCGTGCTCGTCGAGGTCGCCTTCGGTGATCGTCGTGAACCCCTTGCGGGCGAGGGTTTCCAGGCCCATCTCGGTGTTGTCCACCATGAGGGCCACCGCCGGCCGACCTCGGGGCCGCACCAGGATCGGATAAGCCTGGATGATATTGACCTCCGCCTGCAGGAGCGCGGTGCAGATATGCAGCAGCGGCTGGCTCTCTTCCGGCAGTTCGACGCCGATGAGATCGCTCTCGATGAGTGGCAGACCCGCCCGCTCGAGGATCTCGCGGCCCTGCTCGGGGTGGCTCACCAGAAACCTCACGAAGGCGCATTCGCCGGAGTCGTTGATCGACAGGGCCACGATCCGCACCTTCGAGCCCTCGAATCGCCGCACGACCTCGAGCAGCTGCCCCACCCGGTTCTCGAGAAACACGGTGAACTGCCGCAGCGTCGGCCAGTTGCGGCCGCGGGCCGTGGCGAACCCCACGCCAGAGCCTTCCCCTACGTCGCCCAGGCTCACGGATCGAACTCCTCGGAGGTCATGGACGTCATGGGTGTCATGGCGGCCGTCGTCATCATGGTCGTCATGGCCGCCCTGCCCGAAACACCGGGGAAAGAATAGAGTCTTCCGGGCCGGCTGGTCAACGAACGCCGCGGCAAGGGCCGCGGTCGGGGCAGCCGGGCTCCGCCCCGAGACGAGACTGCCATGGCTGACACGGTTCACGAGATCGAGATCCGCGTGCGGTACCAGGAGACGGACGGCCAGCGACGTCTCCATCATGCCAACTACCTCACCTACTTCGAGATGGGCCGGACCGAGATGCTGAGGGTCCATGGCCGCACCTACCGGGAGTTCGAGGCCGAGGGGCTCTTCATGGTGGTTTCGGAGGTGACCTGCAAGTACCTCGCACCGGCCGACTACGACGACCTGCTCCGGCTCCGCACACGGGTGGAGAAGGTGGGCGCCGCCCACATCAAACACGCCTACGAACTCATCCGGGGCACGACGATTCTCGCCACCGGGACGACGACCGTCGTCTGCGTCGATCATGAGGGGAAGATCCGCCGGCTGCCGGACTGGATGCTCGGCTGAAGCACGGCGGGCGGAAACTGTCCGAGGGCGGTGCGGGAGCGGAGGGGCCGCAGTTTGCCGACGTGAAGCGGCGGGGGAACAGTGACGGCGTCGGGCCGCAGGGCCCGGCACCTTGTCAGATTTCACCCCGGAGCAACGCGACCATGATCCTCGCTGCCGAGAGAGAACTTTGCCACATGGGCGAGACGGCGGGCATCGCCGACCATGACCACGACCTGGTGCACGAACTGAGCCGGCGGCTCGATGCCCTCTGGCGGTACGACCAGTACATCGCCAACGCCGAATGGCGGGAGGATCTGCGGCAGTTTTGGTGCGATGCCAAGGCTCTGGAAAAGCAGGCGATCCAACGGCTGCGGGAGCTGATCGCCCAGGAGGTCAGGAACAACTGCTTCTGAACGCCCGCGCCGATCCGGCTACACGTCGTCGTCCTGCCAGCCGGCGGCGGCCGGATCGTCGAAGCGGTCGATCGCCACGTCGGCGGCCTGGCAGTCGTCCTCGGCATCGGGGTCGCCGACGTAGGCGAGGAGCGCCTCCATCTCGGTCTCGGAGATCTCCGCCAGCGTGAAGCTGCGGAGGATTTCCGAGGTCGGGGCCCCGGCCGAGGCGAGGCTCTCGGCGCGGCTGCGGACGTAATCCTCGCACAGCGAAAACAGTTCTTCCCGAACCATGGCGTCCTCCCTGCGTGGGCCGGGGCGGGCCGATGAACGGTCGCGGCCGGCGGCAGGCGGCCCGTCTCCGTGGGGCCGCCCTGCCATGCAGTCTGTACGAAGACTGTGAGGGGAAGGTTCGGGAGGGGAAGGTTCGGCAGGGGAAGGTTCGGGAGGGGAAGGTTCGGCCGCGCCGCGGCTCGTGCCGGCAGGGCTCAGATCTTCACGAACGCCGCGCACCCGGGCTCGGTTTCCGAGCCGAACGCCGGCACGACATGCAGCAACTGGCAGGAGTCCCGGAGAATGTCGAGCCCCGCAGCGGTGGAGGGCCAGTTGATGTCGTCGTAGACGATGATGCCGCCCGCAGGCACCTTCGACACGTAGTTCACGACGTCCAGGGCGGCGCCGAAGGTCGAATGGCCGCCGTCGATATGGAGCATGTCGATCCGGTCGAAGAGTCCGGCGCAGCGGTCGGAGGCCGCCTCGACCACCCGGATCGTGTCTTGGAGGCCGTGCGCCACGACGAACTGGAGGAAGTCGCCCTTGAGCTTGGTGAAGTCGATATTCAGCCACCAGAAGTCGTTGGCGATGTTCGTGCGAAACGAGGTGGCTGCCGATCCCGACCAGGTCTCGATGCCGTAGACCTGGCCGTGGCCGTTGTCACGCAGGGCGGCTGCCAGGGGCACGATCGACCGACCCCCGTAGATGCCGATCTCCACCACCGTGGTCGGCTTGTGCTCCCGCGCCAGGCCGTAGAGCAGGAGGGCCTTGCTCGGCGAGCACCAGCCTTGGAGCGATTGCACGTCCGCGAGCAGGGTCCGGGCTGCCGGGGTGACGGCCGCTTCCACCGCGGCGGTGTCGAAGAACGACGTGGCCTTCCGCGGATCGGGGCAGGACCACTGGTAGCTGTTGAACAACCGATCCGCGAGGACGTGCGTGCAGTTCGAGACGCATTCGCGGAGATAGATCGCCTCCGGCTCGCGCCGGGCCGCATCGGCGACCGATTCCGCGGGGACGTGCGCCTTGAAGTAGGAGAGGTGCTGCTGGAGGGCGTCGGCGACCGCCGCGTGGGTGGGGGATCCCGACTGCCGGAGGGCATCGCAGGTCCGGTCGGCGCGGGCCAGGAACTCCGCCGGGCAGGTGGAATCGGCCCCAGCCGCACCGCCCGTCAGGATGACGTTCGCCTCACCGGCGATGCGATTGGCCAGATCGACCATCTCGGTGATCGCCGCCGGCTTGTCGGCGGACTTGAGCGCCCGATGCCGAGCATGCGCGAAGGCGTTGAGCCAGCCGCTCAGGCGGTGGTAGTGGCGGGAGAAGAACTGCTCGTCCGTGAGGGTGCGGGACGGGGTAGCGGCGATCATCGGACGGGCTCCTGGAAACGCGGGCTCCCGGCCGAGTCGCTCGTCGCCGGGCGGGGGAACAGCGGCGGACTCCGCCGTCTGGTCGAGTCTGGTTCGATTTTCCGTGGCGTCAACCGGCGCCGCGGCGGCGGGGCGGGCCCCGGCCGCATCGCCGACCTGGTAGACGGCCCAGGTCGGCGCGATCTTGACGGTGCGATAGCTGTCGGCGAGCAGTCGGACGGTCTCGCGTTGGGTCGCCCAGTCGATGTCGTCCATGACCAGGTGACCGCCGGGGGCGAGCTTCGGACCCCATTGGCGCACATACCGCATGCTCACGGCGGCGGAGTGGTTGCCGTCGACGTGCAGCAGGTCGATCGCGCCGTCGGGGAAGCGGTCGATCGCCTCGGTGTCTTTCATCCGCAGCACGCGCACGGTGTCGCGGACGCCGAAGGCATCGACGCCCTGGAGGAACTCACGATAGATGGCCTCGTGGTCGAGCCGCGACCACCAGGCGTCGTTTTCGGCGCCGTTGTCTCCTTCCAGCGACGCGGCCACGTCCCAGGGGTCGATCGCATGCACGACGCCGCCGTGTGCCTCCGCCGCCAGCGCCATCGGCACGAGCGAGCGGCCACCGTAGACGCCGATTTCGACGATGCACCGGGCCCCGGTGATCCGGACGAGGGCGGCGAGATACTCCGCTTTCTCGAGTGGGCACCAGCCGGGCAGGGACTGGGTCGCCGCGACGGTTCTGATCGTCGGATGCGTCCCTTCGAGCCGCGCGGCCACGGCCGTCCGCCACCGGGCGAGCGTTCGCCGCGCCGCACCGGCCAGTCGCAGGGCGGGGCCGCGGTCCGGGCTCGCCATCACACCGCCCCCGCGGAGGCCGTCGCCACGGTGTGCCGCGGCTCGGAGCCCGAGCCGACGGGCCTGCCTTCGTCATGCACGTGCTCCGGCAGCAGCGCCCGGCGGTACAGTTCGATGTTGGTCTCGGTGCTGTAGTGCTCGGGGAAGGGAAACTGCTGCTGGCCGAGCGGTGTGCAGCGCGACTCCGACAGCGCGATCTCGGCGAGTTCGATGTAGTTGCCGATATCGAACGTGCGAAAGCGGCCGGGATAGTACCGCAGCGCCTGGAGGAAGGTCTTGTTCCGCGAGGTGACGATGTGCTTGCCGAGCGCGATAGCCCAGTTCAGCGGTCCCGACGAGGATTGGCCGACCTCGAGATAGGGCAGCAGGACGGTGTCGCAGACCGCCATCGCGGTGGGGAAGTCGGCGTCCGCGAGCGCGCCCATGAAGTGCACGCGATGGGTGAGGTTCGTCGGGTGGGGCGACTCCACGAGATGCTCGAGCTCGTTGCCGTTGAGCATCAGGCTCGACCGCTTGCCGGCGGCGTCGAGCAGCGTCCGCTCGGGGTTCACCAGCCGCATCAGCTTCTTGACGTAGGGGTCGATCGCCGCCTGCTCGACGATCGAGTTGGGGTGGGTCGACCCGAAGATCGCCAGGTGGTACCGCTCGGGCAGGATCTGCAGGGACTTGAGCGCCGTGTCGAACCCCTTGTACCGCGAGAGAAAGCCGAAGCAGCCGAGCACGACGGCGTCGTCGGGCAGGCCCTTGAGAGCCGGGAACCGGTCACGGCTCGCCTCGGACAGGACGGTCCGGGCGGCCGGGCCGGTGAGCGAGGCGAGCGGGTGATCGTAGACGTCCTTGAGCCGGTAGAGCACGCGGAAGAGGCGGGCGTCACGACGGGTGTGCACGATGATCGAGACCCGCTTTCGCCGCTGCTCTTGCCGCAGGAAGCGGTAGAAGCTGCCCGCCAGGAGGTTGTCGTGCCGGGCCCTGCGGTACGCCGTCCAGCCCTTGCCCGGCCGGCCGCGGAGGCAGTCCTTGATGAACGTGAGGCCCGGAGTGGCGTAGTCGGTGAGAATCGTGTGGAACGTGATCGTGATATTCGGCGCGCTCCGCACGATCAGCCGCAGCCGGCGCGAGATCGAACGAGCCGTGTTGCCGAGCGTGCCGTGCTCGAGCTGCAGGTTCACCGCGTCGAATTGCGGCAGCGTCTTGCAGAACTCCCGGAGCTGACGCTCGGCCATCTGCTGCACGGCCGGTGACTTGCTCTTGAAGAGAAACTGGTCGAGGTCGAAGATCGTGACGTCGAAATACTCCTCGAGCAGCTTGACGATCGGCTTGGTGTAGCCGGCGATCCCACAAAGATCGTCGAAGGTGCTGATGACGGCGAGTCGGGGCTTGGCTGCGGGCATGATCTCGGCGCAAAGGTGTGGACGGAGGGCCGGCGCGACGCCGTATACGGAGCCTAGTTCGCCCCTTGTGGCAGTCAAGAAATCGGCCGTTCGTGCTGGCAGGTGTTTTCGCGTTCGAGCACGCCGATCCCCTGCAATCGCTCCCGCACAAACCCCCCCACGAGAGTGGGTGCGTGCTGAGCCCGGATCGTGTGCCGCCCCGCTTGCCCCAACGTTCGGGCAAGAGAGGGGCTGTCGACCAACCGGCGCATATGCCACGCCGCGTGTGTTATGTCCGGTTCCGCCCAGACGCAGCCTTCGTGGTGCGCGTAGGCGCCGGCCGCCACGGGCACGAGCGCGAAGTCCACGAGGCAGGCGTTGTCGGAGGTCGCGTAGTCGAGCGGCCCCGAGTACGCCGTCAGCACCGTGGGCTTGCCGAGGAGCATCGCTTCGGCGGGGCCGTAGCCGAAGCCCTCCGCGCGATGTAGGGAGAGGTAGCAGTCGGCGAGTTGGCACAGGCCGAGCACCTCGTCGTGGGGCATCCGCCCGGCGAGCAGCCTGATCCGCGGGTCGCCGTCGACGGCCGCCCGCAGCCGCCGCCAGTAGGGGGAGCGG
>JBJOKF010000039.1:0-22699 GCA_046046235.1 Planctomycetota bacterium
ATGTCGAAGATCCGCTGCGCGCTCGTGGCGGCCCGCTGCGTGGCGGGCACCATGTGGATCATCGACTCGACCCGCGTGTAGAACCGCGAGATGTAGGTGAGGAAGGCCGTCAGCATGCCGACGGTCACCGACCCCGAGAACACCATCCACGCCCCGGCCGCCCAGACGACGAGCAGCCCGATCTCGCTGAACAGGCTCACCAGCGGCCCGAAGAACGCCCAGACGACGTTGACCCGGTCGTTGGCGTCGAGCACGCGGTCGTTGGCCGCCACGAACCGGTCCACCTCCCGTGACTCCTGGGCGAAGGCCTTCACCACGCGGATGCCGGGGATCGTGTCGGCGAGCACGCTCGTCATGTCGGCCCAGGCCACGGTGGCCCGGGCGAAGCCGCGCCGCAGGCCGGTTCGCACGAAGTAGACGAGCCAGACGACGAGCGGGAAGGGTGCGAGCGTCACGAGCGCGAGCCAGGGATTGATCCAGACGAGCACCACCGCCGTCAGCAGCACGAGCATCACATTCGAGGCGAATTCGATCACGTTGACCGACAGGAAAAGATTGATCCGGTCGGTGTCGTTGCCCACCCGCGACATCAGGTCGCCGGTCCGCTTGCCCGAGAAGAAGTCGAGCGACAGGGTCTGCATGTGGGCGTAGGTCTTCACGCGCAGATCGGCGGCGATCCGCTCGCTCACCCAGGCAAGCGTCCAGGAGCGGGCCCATGACAGCAGCCAGGCGGCGACGGCCGCCAGGGCCAGGCCGCCCAGGTACCAGAGGACGCGGGAGAAGGGGATCGGCGCGCCGGCCTGCCGCGGGATGAGCACCTGATCGACCAGCGGCATGGTGAGGTAGGGGGGCACGAGCGCGGCGCAGGTGCTGGCGAGCGTGAGGAAGATGCCAAGCACCGCCATGCCGGCGTGCGGCCGCGCGAAGGACAACAGGCGGCCCAGCGCCCGCCATGAGGTGGCCGCGCCGCCAACCGGCTCGTCGTCGGCCGACGCCTTGCCCCCGACGATGGGCTGCGGTTCTTCCGCCTCCGGACGCGCGGCGGCCTCGGGGGGCGGGGGGCCGTCGTGCGACCGGGCATCGAAGGCGTCCTCCAGGGCGTGCACGCCCTTGGCCCGCGCCGGCGTGAAGAGCCATCGCGCCACCACGCGGCCGTTCTGGGAGAGCTCGATCCGGCCCACCGACGACCGCAGGTGGACGTCGATGGAGGTGCCGGGCTCGAGCCGCCAGGACCAGCGGCCACCGGTCGGCTGGCTGTCGGCCGAGGCCGGCCGGTCGGCCAGCAGGCGGCGGTCGGTGAGGACGATCGAGCCGTCGGTGAACTGCAGGTTCGCGTCGAGGTCGAACCGGCAGGACGCCACCACCCGCTCGCCTGGCTCGAGTTCAAGCTCTTCGTCAGAGCCGGCCGACGGCGTGCGGTCCGGTAGCGGTTGCGTCAGCGGCATGGGGGGTGTGGGAGGGCCTTGTTTTTGAGGGTTTTTCCGAATGTACGGCGTGATTTGGAGGCATTTTCAGCCCGTTCTACAGCCGCTCACGGAATGTTGCGTGGCTTGCCGAAGATTCCTAGATTACCTTGATGGCATCGATTTTCGTGGGGCCTCCGAACGGGCATCGCTGCAAAAACTACCATCCTGCCGCCATGCTGCCCGCCGATTTGTACTCCGCGTTGTCAACTCTTCAATGATGGTGCCTCGAGCCTCGCATGCTCCGCCGGGCCCGGGGTCGGAGCGTGGCTGGCGAATCGTGGGCCGAATGGCCCAGCCGACAATGGTCGCCGGCCGGTCGGGCCCACTGCCGACGGCGGTTCGGCACGCGACGTGCATCACTCCGGACTTCCGGAAAAATCTCTCGCAATCGGAACCCGAACGCGTAGACTTTTCTGATCGGCGAGCGAAGGCGGTGCGCGGGACGAACGGTCCCCCGGCTGCCGGCAACTCGCGATCGGTCGCGTGGCATCATGCCGCACGACACGTTGGTTGGAATCAGGGTGCTCTAAATCAAGGTGCTCTGGCGAACGGGAACCGCAAGCGAACGCGCGTCCGTGTGGCGTGCGGCGGTGGCATCCGGCGTCGGAGCTTGGGACATCAGCCAATCCATGGCCACCTCGGCCTGTCGGTTGTCGGTAGGGACCTCTTCTCCCCGGTCGTTCTCTCGCCTGGCTGCGAACCGCGTGTTCGCCAGAGGCACTTCTCCCGCGGCCCCGGACTGCTGGCCGCCCTGATATCCCGCGACACGTTCGTCGCGCGGATACCCGCGCATGAGCAACCGGCCGACGGGGCGACGCGCCCCGACGGCTTCGCTGTGACTCGTGCCGCTTCCGTCCCGCAATGCCTTCCGGAACGTCCGGAGGCAGGGAGAGGCGCACACCACCCAGGCCCGCGCACGCGTCTGCGACAGGGCTAGAGAGCATGCAATCCATCCATGGAGATCACGTCGCTCAAGGTGCTTCGCGGTCCGAATCAGTGGGCTTCCTTTCCCGTCCTCGAGGCCTGGGTTGACCTCGGACGGCTCGAGGATTTCCCGTCGCATACGTTGCCGGGCTTCAACGAGCGGATCATGACCTGGCTGCCGTCGATGATCGAGCATCGCTGCTCCATCGGCGAGCGGGGCGGCTTCTTCGAGCGGTTGCGGACCGGCACCTGGATGGGTCACGTGCTCGAGCACGTCACGCTCGAGTTGCAGACGCTCGCCGGCACACCGGTGGGCTACGGCCGCGCCCGTGAGGCCAACACCCGGGGCGTCTACAAGGTCGTCATCGAATACAAGGAGGAGGCGTTCGCGATCGAGTGCCTCCACGCCGCCCATCGGCTCATCATGGCGGCCATCGACGACACCCCGTTCGACATGACGGCCGAAGTGAAGCGGTTGCGGAAGGTGCTGCTCGACGTGCAACTCGGGCCCAGCACCCGCTCGATCGTCGAGGCGGCCGTGGCCCGGGGGATCCCGGCCCGCCGTCTCAACGACGGATCGCTCGTGCGGCTGGGCCAGGGCGCCAAGCAGCGGCGGATCATCGCCGCGGAGACCGACCGCACCGGTGCGGTGGCCGAGTCGATCGCGCAGGACAAGGAGCTCACCCGGTCGCTCCTGGCCGAGGCGGGCATCCCCGTGCCGGAGGGCCGGCCGGTGGCCGATGCGGCCGACGCCTGGGCCGTCGCGGAGGAGATCGGCGGGCCGGTCGTCGTGAAGCCCCGCTACGGCAATCAGGGGCGGGGCGTGTCGGTCGATCTCTCGACCCGCGACGAGGTCGAGAAGGCCTGGCAGGTGGCCCGCGAGGAGGGCTCGTCGGTCGTCGTCGAGCGATTTGTGACCGGCGGCGACTACCGCGTGCTGGTTGTCGGCGGCCGGGTCGTCGCGGCGGCGCGGCGGCATCCGCCGAAGGTGGTGGGTGACGGCCGGTCGACCGTGCAACAGCTCGTCGATCTGGTGAACGAGGATCCGCGGCGGTGCTGCGACCATGCCGGCAGCCTGAGCCCCGTCCGGATCGACGAGGTGGCGCTGGCGGTCTTGACGGAGCAGGGGCTCTCGCCCGAGAGCGTTCCGGCCGCCGGCACGACGGTGCTCTTGCGGCAGAATGCGAATCTGAGCACCGGCGGCACGAGCGAGGACGTGACCGACATCCTGCATCCCGAGGTGGCGGCGCGGGCGGTCGAGGCGGCTCGCATCATCGGGCTCGATGTGGCCGGCATCGACATCGTCACGGCCGACATCGCGCAGCCGCTCGAGACGCAGCGCGGCGTCGTCATCGAGGTGAACGCCGGGCCGGGCCTGCGGATGCACCTGGAGCCGACGGTGGGCACGCCGCGCAACGTGGGTGCGGCGATCGTCGACACGCTCTTCCAGGCCGGTGACGAGGGGCGGATCCCCGTGGCCGCCGTAACGGGCACCAATGGCAAGAGCACGGTCGTGCGGCTCATTTCGCACCTGGCCACCGTGGGCGGGGCGACGGTCGGCACCACCTGCACCGAGGGTGTCTGGGTGGGTGGCCGGCAGATCGACGGCGGCGACTGCAGCGGGCCTGCGAGCGCCCGTCGCGTGCTCGCCAATCCCTCCGTGACGACCGCCGTGCTGGAGACGGCCCGGGGCGGCATCCTGCGGGAGGGCTGCGGCTTCGACTACTGCGACGTCGGCGTCGTCACCAACATCGCTTCCGGCGATCATCTGGGGCTCGGCGAGATCGACACGCCCGAGCGTCTCGCCTGGGTGAAGGGGGCGGTCGTGGCGGGCGTGCGTCCGATCACCGGATCGGCCGTGCTCAACGCCGCCGACCCGCTCGTGGTCGGGATGCAAAAGTGGTGCAAGGGGCATGTCGTGTTCTTTGCCCTGGATCCGTCCAATCCGATTCTCGTCGAGCACCTCGCCCAGGGTGGCCTCGCGGCCACCGTCCGCGACGGCTGGATCGTCCTCTGCGACGGCCCGCGCGAGACGCGTCTGGCCAGCCTCGATCGCGTGCCGCTCGTGCACCGCGGGCTCGTGCCCTTCCAGGTCGAGAACGTCCTGGCGGCGGCAGCCGCCGCCTGGCGGCTGGGTGTGCCGCTGGAACTGGTCCGCCTGGGGCTCGAGAGCTTCTCCTCAGGTGTCAACGGCTCACCCGGCCGGTTCAATCTGCTCGACCTCGACGGGGCCGCGATCGTGGTCGACTACGGCCACAACGTCCCCTCGCTCGAACAGATCTGCGCCACGGTCCGCAACCTGCCCCACGCCCACCGGACGGCCGTCTACTCGGCGGCGGGCGACCGCCGCGACGAGGACCTCTTCCGCCAGGGACAGCTCCTGGCCGAGACGTTCGACCGCGTCGTGATCTACGAAGACGCCTACATCCGCGGCCGGCAGCCGGGCGAGATCACCGAGATCATCTCGCGTGGCATCGCCTCGGCCCTGAGGACCGACCGACCCACGGTGGTCGAGGCCGGCGGCACCTGGTGCCAGGCGGCGGCGCTCGTGCTCGACGCCGTCCGGTCCGGGGACGTCGTGCTCCTGCAGCCCGACACCGTCGAGCAGACGGTGGCGTGGCTGGCGGAGCGGTACGGCGGCCGCGTCCGGGAACTGCAGTTCGACCAGGTGGCCGGGCTCATGCCGCGGGATGCCGACGACCGCGTCCCCGGCCCGAACGAGCCGGTCGAGGTGCGGTCCGGCCGGCTCGGCCGGTTCGTCGTGGCCGCGCGGGGCATCACGGCCGGCGAGACGATTCTCAAGGCCTGGGGGCCGCGGGCGCCGCGGCGGTCGCGGCACTCGATGCAGGTCGACGTCGATACGCACATCCTGCCCGACGGCGTCCTGATCCATGTCGGCCACAGCTGCGACCCCAACTGCGGTGTGCTCATCCGTGCGGCGAGCAGCGAGATCGAGGTGCGGGCCCTGCGGCCGATCGCCCCCGGCGAGGAGCTGACGCTCGACTACAACACCTTCGAGTACGAGCTGGACCACGGCGACGGCCGCTGCTTGTGCGGCTCGGCGAAGTGCCGGGGCAAGGTGCCGGGCTTCAAGCACGTGGCGGCGGACGTGAAGGCTCGGTACGGCGAGTTCATCGCCGAGTACCTGCGGATCATCGAAACCGGCGCGTCGGTGCCCGTGGGGGCGTAAGAGCGGCTGCTGCCGGTGGCCCGGCCCTCCGGGCATGGCGACAGCGCAGAGTCGGTATGCTCCTGTCCGTACGGGAGGTGAGGGGCCGTTCACGCCCCGAGAGCCGGCGTATGCTGACAAGCGCAGCCAGGATGGCGAAGCGCCGTCAGCATCCGAGTGAGCGACGGCCTGGAGGGCCGGAGCGAACGTCCGGCGACGGGGCGTGAACGGCCCCTCACCGGCGCGCTTGTCTGCCCGGATTCGACAAGTTGGAAAACTTGTCGCCACGGTGGCCCAGAGCCAGAAACAGAGCCAGAAACAGAGCCAGAAACAGAAACGGGACGGGACGACCCCGGGCCGTGAGGCCTACTTGAGCCCGGGACGGCGGTCGAGGGCGCCGCGGACGCCGAGCTGCTCCGGATGGCGGGCGATTTTGTCGGTGAAGACGCGGACGTCATCCACGATCGGACGCAGCTCCTTGGTGAGCTTGTTGACCGTGGCAGCGGCCTGGGCGAGGTCGTTGTAGACCTGCGGGTCGCGGACGAGCTTGCCGAGCGTGCCCTGAGACTCATTGAGCGCCTTGGTGAACATCGCGGCCTGCTGGAGTGTTTCGTCGAGGCGGCCGATCGTGCGGTCGATCTGCGCCACCATGGCGCTGCCGCGGTCGCCGAGCGGCTTCGTGAGCCCCTCGAGATTGCGGAGGTTGCGGTCGGCCGTGTCGACCGTTGTGCCGATGCCCTGCACCGTCTTGCGGAGGTCGGCCACCACTTCCGGCAGGGCCGCGATGGTGTCCTTGATGTCTTCCCGCGAGGCCGGGTCACCCATGACATCGTCGATGTTCTTCATCGCGGAGTTGAAGGCGTCGAGCGTCGCCTCCGTCTTGCGGAGCACCCGCTCGAAGCGGTCGTCGCCCCCCATGAACATCCGGTCGATGTTCGTGGAGAGCTTCTGAACCGAGTCGCTGGCCTGGGCGAGCGAGTCGAGGGCGTTGCCGAGCTTGGGCTCGAGCGTCGCGAAGGCCTCCATCGGGTCGCGGGAAACCGCGCCGACGAGCACCTCTTCCGGGCCCAGCCGCTGCCGGGGCGGCACGATGCGGCCGGGCACGAGTTGGATCTCGGAGTCGCCCAGAATCGTGCTCGAGATCCGTGGCACCTCGTCCTTGTAGACCGGCACGTAGGAGTCGATGTCGGCGACGACGCTCACGCCGCCCCGCTCGTCGAGCATGACGTTGTTCACGCGGCCCACGAGGATGCCGTTCTTGCGGACCGGTGTCCCGCCCGAGATGCCGCGGGCGTCGGAGAAGCTCATTTTGAGCGGATACGTGGCCTGCACCAGCGACGGCAGGTCGCCGAAGAGCACGACGAGGATGCCCGCGATGATGGCCGTGGCCAGCACCATCACGCCCACCCGAAACTGCATCACGCGGTCGTTCATGGGCGCTCCTCCAGCGATTGTTCGTCCCGCAACTCGGTGAGCCGGCTTCCGGCCCGGCCCTCGACGAACTGCCGGACTCGCGGGTCGCGCGAGCGGTCGAGGTCGTCGGGAGTGCCGGCGAAGACGATCTGCGGTTCGTCGGGCCGCAAACGAAAGAGCGGGTAGAGCATGATGATCCGGTCGGCCACCTTCCGGGCGGTGTTCATGTCGTGGGTCACCACCACGCTCGTGACCCGGGGCCGTTCCCGCACCTTGAGGATCAGTTCGTTGACGACGTCGGTCATGATCGGGTCGAGCCCGGTCGTGGGTTCGTCATAGAGGATCAGGAGCGGGTCGAGCGCGAGGGCGCGGGCCAGGCCGGCCCGCTTCCGCATGCCGCCGGAGACCTCGACCGGCTTCTTGACGAGCGCCGACCGCGGCAGCCCGACCTCGTCGAGCAGCGACTTCACGATCGCGTCGGCCTCGGCGGCCGGGATCCGGGTGTGCTCGCGGAGCGGGAAGGCGATGTTGTCGGCGATCGTCATGCTGTCGAAGAGGGCGGCGCCCTGGAAGACGAAGCCGTATTTCGTGCGAAGGTGGGCGAGCTCGCGGTCGCGCATGCCCGACAGCGACCGGCCCTCGAACCGCACCTCGCCGCGCGTCGGCCGGACCAGGCCGATCAGCGACTTGAGCAAGACCGTCTTGCCGCAGCCGCTCTCGCCGATCACGACGAGCGTCTCGCCGGCGGGCAGCGCGAGCGTGATGTCGCGGAGCACCTGCTGCTGGCCGAACTGCACGGAGAGCCCCTCGACCTCGAGCAGAGGCGGCTCGGCCGAGTCACGGCGGGTGGCGCGCTGACGGGCGGTGGCGTTCATGGCAGGCGAGCGGCGGTCACAGCAGCCGGCGCGGCCCCTCCGGCCGGAAGAAGTCGTGCACGTTGTTGAGCCAGATGCCCAGGAACAGGTCGAGCAGCAGGATCAAGACGAAGGAGTGGACGAACGCGTTGGTGGCGGCCTTGCCCACGCCCTCCGCGCCGTGGCCGCAGTGGAAGCCGTGGTGGCAGCTCACCAGCGCGATCGCCGCCCCGAAGAACAGGCTCTTGAAGATGCCCATCAGGAAGTCGAAGGCGTCGACGTAGGCGCGGGAGTTTTCCCAGTAGTGGTGGTAGTCGATGCCGAGGATCAAGTGCGAGTAGAGGTAGCCCCCGAGCACCCCCATGAAGTCGGCCATGATCGTCAGCGCCGGGATCAGCAGCAGGCAACCGATGAACCGCGGCACCACGAGGTAGTAGATCGGGTTGGCACCCATGCACTCGAGCGCGTCGATCTGCTCGGTGACCCGCATCGTGCCGAGTTCGGCCGCCATCGAGCTGCCCACCCGACCCGCGAGCATCGTCGCCGCGAGCACCGGCCCGAGCTCGCGCACCAGCGACAGGTTGATCACCGAGCCGAGCCGCGTCTGCAGGCCGAGCGCCTTGAACTGCGCGTAGCTCTGCACAGCCAGCACCATCCCGATGAAGAGCCCCGTGAGCGCCACGACCGGCAGCGACATCACACCGATCTGGTGGAGCGCCGGCAGGAGCACGTCCCGCCGCTGCCGGCGGGCGAAGAGCCAGCCCACGGTCTGGAGGGAGAAGATCGCCACGTCGCCGATCGCCGCCACGCGGGCCATCGTGAACCCGCCGACATTCGCGATCTGATCGGTGAACCAGCCGCTCAGGCCGCCAGGCGGCGGTGGGGCGGGCTGGGGGGCGGGTGTTTCGGGGGTGGTGCTCATGGCCGCTCGGCGGGCCGCCGCAGGCGCGCGGCGATCCCTGCCGGTTGTTTCGGCCGTGCGGGTCGGGTGGCTTGAGCCGATGGCGCCGATGCCGCGGGGCCCTGTGAAATCACGGGCTCTGGGCAGGCCTCGCGCCCACCGGGGTTCCGGCATCCTCGCCCGGATGAGCAAGGCCGGAATCGTAGACGCCGTCGAAGATCGCGATGTCGACCTGAAACGGTCTGTTCGACACCGAGAGGTCGCCGGCGAACGGATAGCCGAAGAGGACGACGAGATACAGGTTCAGGCCGATCACCAGGGCCGTCAGGCCCGAGATGAGCAGTTGCAGGCTGAGATGCTCGACGTGGAAGAGCCCCGCGAAGAAGAGGGTCACCGCGGCGCCGATCAGCAAGGTCGCCCACTCGACCGCCGGGATCCCGAACTCCGCGAAGCCCGCCCGCTCACGACGGCGATCCCACATTTCGCGCAACTGCTCCAGGACCAGCGGGTAGACGGCTTTTTCGGCCTCGGAACGTGGCTCAAAATCGTCAAGCGCGCGGACCATGGCAAGAGCGGTGAGCCTCGCGTCGTGGCTCATGCCGGCCCGATCCATGGCCGGCCATTCGAGGTCCACGACCTGCCGGGCGTAGGTGCGTGCCAGTTGCTTCAGCCGACCGCCCTGCGGCTCGGCAAGATGGTCGCAGAGCAGGAAGATGTCCGCCAGGGAGTTCGACTCGTTCTGCACGCAGTCGACGGCCCGATCGAAGCGAGTCATCGCCTCGACGACGATCAGGCCCAGGAGCACGGCATAAAGCGTGCCCACGACGGCGAGCAGATTGCCCGTGGCATCGTGCCCCACGCGGAGCGCCGAGTCGGCGAACAGCCGTCGCGCCACCGTCGACAGCACCAGGGCCACAGCCACGGTGCCGCCGACGATGAACAGGCCGTTCCAGCAGCCCGCGTACTCCATGGCGAGACGTCCTCGAACCAGCCGCTCCGGCGCCGCGTCAGGCGGTCGGCGCGTCGCCTGCCGGGGCGGCGGCGACCGGCTCAACGGTCGCCAGGCCCTTGAAGACGAGCTGCTTCTTGCCGGCTACCTCGACGCAGTCGACCTGGATCGTGTCCTTGCCTTCGAACTCGCCCTTGAGGAGCTCCTCGGAAACCGGGTCTTCGATGAAGTTCTCGAGGGCCCGACGCAACGGCCGGGCGCCGAAGTCTGTGTCGGAGCCCTTCTTGATGAGGAACTTCTTGGCCTCCTCGGTCAGCTCGAGCTTGAGACCCCGCTCGGTGAGCCGCTCGCGGACCTTCGCCAGCTCGATGTCGATCACCTTCTTGAGGTCGTCGACGGTGAGGTGATGGAAGACGATCACATCGTCGAGCCGGTTGAGGAACTCCGGCCGGAAGACCTTCTCGATCCGCTCGTTGACGCGGCCCTTCATGCCCTCGTAGCTGGCGTCGTCGTCGGGCTTCTGGAAGCCGAACGCGGCCTCATTCTTGATCGCCTCGGCGCCGGCGTTGGTGGTCATGATGAGGATCGTGTTGCGGAAGTCGACGTTCCGGCCGAAGGAGTCGGTGAGCCGGCCCTCCTCCATGACCTGCAGCAGCATGTTGAAGACGTCGGGGTGGGCCTTCTCGATCTCGTCGAGCAGGACCACGGCGTAGGGCCGGCGGCGGATCTTCTCCGTGAGCTGCCCGCCTTCCTCGAAGCCCACGTAGCCCGGCGGCGCGCCGATCAGGCGGCTGACGTTGTGCTTCTCCATGTACTCGCTCATGTCGATCTGGATGAGCGCGTCGGCGTCGCCGAACATGAACTGCGCCACCGCCTTCGCCAGCAGCGTCTTGCCCACGCCTGTCGGGCCGGCGAACACGAACGACCCGATCGGACGCTTCGGGTCCTTGAGTCCGGAGCGGCTGCGGCGGACGGCCTTCGAGATGCTCTTGATCGCGGCATCCTGGCCGATGACCCGCTTGTGGAGTTCGTCCTCCATGCCCATCAGCCGCTGGCTGTCCTCGGAGGACATCCGCGTCAGCGGGATGCCGGTCATCTTCGACACGACCTCCGCCACGACCTCCTCGTCGACCACGCCGTCGGCCTCGCGCGACTTGTCCCGCCAGTCGCGGGTCATCGACTGCTTCTTCTTCTTGAGCTTGTCCGCCTGGTCGCGGAGGGCCGCCGCCTTCTCGAAGTCCTGGTTGGCGACCGCCTCCTCCTTCTCCTTGTTGAGCTTCTCGACCTCGGCGTCGATCTCCTTGAGGTCCGGCGGCTTCGTCATCGCCTTGAGCCGCACGCGGGCGCCCGCCTCGTCGATGACGTCGATCGCCTTGTCGGGGAGGCAGCGGCCGGTGATGTAACGGCTGGAGAGGTCGACGGCCGCCTCGAGGGCCGCGTCGCTGATGGAGACGCGGTGGTGGGTCTCGTAGCGATCGCGGAGGCCCTTCAGGATCTCCACCGCCTCGGACTTGCTCGCCGGCTCCACCATCACGATCTGGAACCGCCGGTCGAGCGCGGAATCCTTCTCGATGTACTTGCGGTACTCGTCGAGCGTGGTCGCGCCGATGCACTGGATCTCGCCGCGGGCCAGCGCCGGCTTGAGCACGTTGGAGGCGTCGATCGCCCCCTCGGCGCCGCCCGCGCCGACGAGGGTGTGGAGCTCGTCGATGAAGAGGATCGTGTTCTTCGCACGGCGCACCTCGTTCATCACCGCCTTGATCCGCTCCTCGAACTGGCCGCGGTACTTGGTGCCGGCGACCATCATCGCCAGGTCGAGCACGACGATCCGCCGGTCGGCCAGGAGCTCGGGCACGTTGCCGTCGACGACCCGCTGGGCGAAGCCCTCGACGATCGCGGTCTTGCCGACGCCCGCCTCGCCCAGGAGCACGGGGTTGTTCTTCGTGCGGCGGCAGAGGATCTGGATCGCCCGCTCGATCTCCTTCTCACGGCCGATCACGGGGTCGAGCTTGCCCTGCCGGGCCAGCTCGGTGAGGTCGCGGCCGAAGCTGTCGAGCGCCGGGGTCTTGCTCTTGCCCCCCTTGGCCGTGGGCTCGCCGCTGCCACCACCGGCACCGGCCGGCTGCCGGCCGCCGCCCATCCCGGCCCGCTCGCCCCCCTCCTCCATGCCGTGGCCGAGAAGGTTGAGCACCTCCTCGCGGACGTCCTCCAGCTTGAGGCCGAGGTTCATGAGCACCTGCGCCGCCACCCCTTCCTGCTCCCGCAGGAGGCCCAGGAGGATGTGCTCGGTGCCGACGTAGTTGTGGTTGAGGTTGCGGGCCTCCTCCATCGAGTACTCGATCACCTTCTTCGCCCGGGGCGTCTGGGGCAGCTTCCCCATCGTCACCATGTCGGGGCCGCTCTGTACGAGCTTCTCGACCTCCATGCGGATCTTCCGCAGGTCGATGTCGAGATTCTTGAGGACGTTGGCGGCGACGCCGCTGCCTTCCTTGATGAGGCCCAGCAGGACGTGCTCGGTGCCGATGTACTCGTGGTTGAACCGCTGGGCCTCCTGGTTGGCCAGCTGCATCACCTTGCGGGCACGGTCGGTAAAACGCTCGTACATGAAAGATTCCTTCGTAGTTCGGCCCACCCGCCGGCCGCGGTCGGCGGCCCCGCCCCAGGCCGGGGGAGGAAGCCGACGCGCCGCCGGGACGGGGCGGATGCCATCGCGGCACCCATCCCGCCCTCGGAAACGTCAGTGCAAACCTTACGCCAAACGCCCCGGGGAATTCCAGGAATGCGCGACACGGGCCGCCGCGCCGCCGCTTTTGGCCGACTGACCTGCAGGAAGTTTACGGCCTCCCCGCAAAGCTGTCTGTGCCGGACGCCCGCAAACGGGAAAAACGGGCCGTCACGGCGTCAGGCGGCCCGGGCTCCGGCTGACGGAGCCGATTCCCGGGGGCTGGCCTGGCCGGCACCGGCCGAGGCCGGCGTACCGTCATTGGCGCGGCGGGCCGCCGCGATCCGGTCGAGTTCGCGGGTGAGGGCGGTTCGCCAGGGACCGCCCGAATCGGAGTGGGACAGGGCCGCGAGCGCCGCCGCCGCCTCGTCGAACCGGCCGACCCGCCGCAGCAGCGTGGCCAGGAGCAGCTGCGCCTCGCCGTCGGTCGGCGCGAGGTCGAGCACCGCCCGCAGGGTCGTCTCGGCGGTGAGCCAGTCGCGGGCGAGGTACGCGTCGCGGGCCTTGACGAACAGCCCGTCGACGGCGGCGTCGCGGCCCAACGGGATCGGGGGCGGAAACGATGTCACGGCGGAGGCAGTCGCGACGAACCAGACCGCGGCCGTGGCCGCCCAGAGGCCCATGCAGAGTCGGAAGTCGACCAACTCCGTCCAGATCCAGGTCGTCACCACGGCGACGTCGACCGCCAGCCCGAAGGCGAGCGCCAGCACCAGCCCGGCCGCACTGCCGCGCAGCCACAGCCAGGGCAGGCCCGGCCAGAGGAGCGTCAGATAGCGTGCGAAACCCATGCCGCTCGAACCTCGCCGGGAAGGGTTGGTCCCTCGGCCGATCGCCGCCGGCGGGGCCGCGCGGCCGAGGGGGCGGGAGTGTAGAAATGAAGCGGCGGTTTTCCAAGGCATGTCGGGCTGCGCCATCACGGGCCCGCACGGTGATTTTCGGCCCGGAAAACAGCCGATTTGTGCCGGTGCCGATCAGCCCGCCCCGGCCGCCGCGTCGACCTGGTCCTCCGGCCCACCCCCGTCGGTCACCATCCCCATGCACGATCCAGATCCCTTCCGGACGGCGGGGCAGGCGGGCGCTGCCGGCCTCTGGCGGGCGCTCGACGCCTCGGCGAACCGGGCGGCCGAAGCCTTGCGGGTGCTCGAGGACGTCGTCCGCTTCGTCCTCGACGACGTCCGCCTGACCGGCCTGGCCAAGGATCTGCGGCATGCCCTGGCGACGGTGCTGGCTCAGGAATCGCTCCGTGGCCGGGTGGTCGCCCGCGACGTGGCGGGCGATGTGGGCGTGGGGCTCGAGCCGGAGGTCTCGCCCGGCCGTCGCGCCGTGGACGACCTCGTGGCGGCCAACGCGGCGCGGGCCGCGCAGGCGCTCCGCAGCCTCGCCGAGTGTGCGGCGGTGGTGGCGCCGGCGGCGGCGGCCGACTTCGAGCGGATCCGCTACCGGCTCTACGCGCTCGAGCAGGCGGCGCTCACGGCCGCCCGCGCCCGCGATCGGCTCCGCGACGTGAGCCTGTGCGTGCTCGTCGACGGCGGGCCCGACATCGATGCCTTCGGCCGGCTCGTGGCCACGCTGCTCGACGCGGGCGTGCGGATGCTGCAGATCCGTGACAAGTCGCTGGTCGTGCCGGCGGTGGCCGACCGCACTGCCCGCGCCGTGGCGCTCGCCCGCCGCCGGGCTGAGGCGGCGGCGGCGATCGTGATCGTCAACGACCGGGCCGACGTCGCGGTCGCGGTGGGCGCCGACGGCGTGCATGTCGGCGCCACCGACCTGCCGACAACGCTTGTGCGGCGCGTGATCGGGCCGCAGGGCCTGGTGGGGCGGACGGCGCACACCGTGGACGAAGCGGCGGCGGCGGCGGCCGATGGCGCCGACTACCTCGGCATCGGCCCCTGCTTCCCATCTGCGACCAAGGGATTCGACCGGTTCGCGACCGAGGAGTTTCTCCGCACCGTCGCGCAGGAGATCAGCCTGCCGGCGTTCGCCATCGGTGGCATCACGCTCGACCAGATCGACGCCCTGGCCGCCCTGGGAGTCAGCCGGGTGGCGGTGGCGTCGGCGGTGACGGCCGCGGCCGATCCGGGCGGGGCTGCGGCCGCGTTCATCGCGCGGCTGGCTGCCCTGCAGCCGGCTTCCCGGTGAGTGTCGGCTGGTTCCGGCTCTCGGCCGCCAAGAGCCCTTCCTGCTTGAGGATCGCGACGAGTGCGCGGGCCATGTCGGCCTCGTCGCGCGAGCGATAGCCGACCCAGACCTGTCGCACCGTCGCATCGGGGCCGACGAGGTAGGTCGTCGGAAAGGCGGAGAAGCCGAGCGTCGACGCCGCGATCTGCCGCGCACGGCCTTCGGGATCGGCCCAGGCTTCGAGCGGCAGCCGCTCCTCGGCCAGGAGTTGCGCCGTCGACTCGGCGAGCAGGGGCATGTTTTCGGGCAGCCCGCCGCCACAGGAGATGGCAACCAGCTGGAACACCGGCTGATCCGCGAGCCGGCCGGCGAGCCGCACGAGTCCGGGCAGCTCGCGGCGGCAGGGGGGGCACCAGGTGCCCCAGAAGTTGAGCAGCGTCACCTTCCCGGCGAATGTGGGCGCCGGCCGGCTGCCATCGGCCAGGGAGACCAGCGGCAGGCGGCCCACGGTCCGGCCCACCGCGGGATGCGCGGGGCCGGTGTCGGAGCATCCTGCGCAGGCGGCGGTGCAGCCTGCGATCAGGATGCCGACGAGTACGACCGGCCGACGTGGAAACGAACCATGCATGGGAGCGTGTACCATCCTGGGAGAGAGGCTGTGGCCGGGCTCAGGGCTGCCGCAGCGGATGTCCGTTGGACAAGGATGCAGGCAGTGTACGAAGTCGAGATCAAGTTTTGCCTGCGTGACCGGGCGGCGACGGAGCGGAGGCTCGTCGCGCTCGGTACGCGGATGCGAGAGCCGATCGCGCAGTCCGACACCTACTTCTCGCACCCCTGCCGCGATTTCACCGAGACCGACGAGGCCCTGCGGCTCAGGCGGGATGGCGATCAGGTCGCGATCACCTGGAAGGGGCCGCGGTTGGATGCCGCGACCAAGACCCGCCGCGAGATCGAACTGCCGCTGGCGGTCGGCGAAGCGGCGGCCGCGAACCTCGGACTGTCGCTTGAGCAGTGGACGGGCCTGCTCGAGGCGCTCGGCTTCCGGCCCGCGGGCACCGTGGCGAAAACGCGGACGCCGGGCAGCATTTCCTGGCAAGGGCGGGAGGTGGAGGTCGCCCTTGACCGGGTGGCGGGGCTCGGCGACTTCCTGGAGATCGAGATCGTGGCGGCGGCGGGCGACCTGGCGGCGGCGACGGCCTGCCTCGAGTCGCTCGCGGAGACGCTGGGCTGCGGCCCGCGCGAGCGACGGAGCTACCTGGAACTGGTGCTCGCGGCCCTCGGGGCCTGATGCTCTGGCTCTGGCTCTGGCCCGAAGTGGCGACAAGTTTTCCAACTTGTCGAATCCGGGTTAACGGGTTGCCAGGGCGCCGGTGAGGGGCCGCCCACGCTCCGTCGCCGGACGTTCGCGTCGGACATCCTGTCCTCCGCTCACTCGGATGCCGACGGCGCTTCGGCCTCCAGCCTGCGCTTGTCGGCATACGCCGGCTCTCGGAGCATGGGCGGCCCCTCACCTCGTCGAACGGAACCGCCAGGCCCGGAGGGCCGGGTGAGCACCAGCGAGCGGAGGCTCGCCAAGGCAAGGTCGGCAGGAAGCCGAGCCTTGCCGTGCAGCAGTCAGCGGATGACGTGGTTGCGGCCGTCGAGGAGGATGACGGCCGGCTTGTGCCGCGCGGCCTCCGCCTCGTCGAGCCAGGCGTACGACATGATCGTGAGCCGGTCGCCGGGCGCGCCCAGGTGGGCGGTGGCGCCGTTGAGTTCGATCGCACCCGAGCCGGCCGGGCCGTAGATCACGTAGGTCTCGAAACGCTCGCCGTTGGCGAGGTTGCCCACGAGGATGCGTTCGTAGGGGCGCAGGCCCACGCGCTCGGCCAGGTCGGCCGCGATGGTGAGGCTTCCCTCGTAATCGACCGACGCCCCCGTGACCGTGGCGCGATGGATTTTCGACTTGAGCAGGCAGATCGTCATGGCGTCGCGCGGGCGGGGAGGAAACGGATGCAGACCGGCGCGGGCACTGCGACCGAATCGCCGGTGAACGAGAGTCTGCCAGTTTGCGGGTCGATCGCGAAGACGGAGACCGTGCTCGAGCCCTGGCCCCCCGCCAGCAAGAACCGGCCGGTCGGGTCGACGACGAAGTTTCGCGGCGTCTGGCCGCGGATCGGCTCGACCCCCAGGAACTCGAGCCGCCCCGTGCCGGCTTCCACCTTGTACAGGGCGATCGAATCGTGGCCGCGGTTGGACGCGTAGACGAAGCCGCCGCCCGGGTGGGCCACGATCTCGGCCGTGGAGAAGTTGTCGGCCTTCGGCACGTCGGCCGGAAGCGTGGAAAGCGTCTGCCGCGGCGTGAGGCCGCCCGCCTGCGGGTCATAGTCGAAGAGCGTGACCGTGCAGTCGAGCTCGTTCACCGCGTAGCCGTGGCGGCCGTCCGGATGCATCGCAAAGTGCCGCGGGCCGGCGCCGGCGGCGACGGTGCCGAACGCGTGCGGAGAGAGCGTCGCCCGCTCGACGTCGAGCGCGTGGACGAAGACCTTGTCGAGTCCCAGGTCGCAGGAGATGGCGAACCGGCCATCGGCTGACGGGTAGATCGAGTGGCCGTGCGGCCCTTCCTGGCGCTTGGGGTTGACGCTCTTGCCTTCGTGCTGAATGAAACCGCCCGGCCCGCTGCCTCCAGCCGCTGCGACCACGGGCTCGAGGCTGCCGTCGGCCGCGAGACCCAGACAGATCACGCTGCCGCTGCCGTAATTGGCCGCCAAGACGGCGCGGCCGGTGCGATCGACCGACACGTGGCACGGCCCCTTGCCGCCCGACGGCTGGTGGTTCATGGCGGTGAGCTTGCCGGTCGCCTCGTCGATGGCGAAGGCCAGCACGGCGCCCATCGGCTTGCCGTCGGCGTCGGCCACCTCCGACACCGCGTAGAGCACGGGCAGCCGCGGATGCAGGGCCACGAACGACGGATTCTTCGCGGCGGCGGCGAGCACGGGCGGCGCCAGCTTGCCGGTGGTCGTGTCGAACCTGGAGACGTAGATCCCCTCGCCCTTGCCGGGGCCGGTGTACGTGCCGAACCAGACGAGGTGGCCGGCGGGATCGGCGGCGGCGATCGGGCCGGCGATCGTGGCGGCCAGCATCGCGACCGCGAGCCAAGCGGCCCGCAGCGAAAGCCGCGACAGGCTGGGGGGATTCGAGGGCGTGGACGGCATGGCTTTCAATCCTCATGCTGCCGGTTGCAGCGGCAGGTGTTTCTGCCGACCGCGCCGGCACGTGTTTCGGCCAGCAGCGGCGCCGGCTCCACCCTCAGATCGTACCCCCATGCCCCAGCGACGCAACGAGCGGCCCGACGGGCCGGAAACCGCCGCCGCTGAGTCGCGCCGCGAAGCCCGCAACACGCTCTGGCTCGAGGTCTACCAGGTGGTGGTTCGCGTCGGGTGGATCTTCAAGACCGAAACCATCATCATGCCGGCGGTGCTCGATGCGGTGGTCGATTCGGGCTTCCTGCGGGGGCTCCTCCCGGTGCTCAACCGGGGCGGCCAGAGCGTGCCGCCGCTCCTGGCGGCCGGCGGCCTCGCACGGCTGCCGCGGAAGCGGTGGGCGCTCGTGACGACGAGCCTGGCGATGGCCGGCTGCTTCGCGATCCTCGCTTCCGCCTGGCCCGTGCTCGCCGCGGCGCGGCCCGACCTGTTGGCGGCGCTCTTCCTCGTCGTCTACGCCCTTTTCTCCTCCGCCAACGGTCTCAACCAGCTGGTCTTGGCGGCGCTGCAGGGCAAGCTCGTGAAGCCCGGGCACCGGGGCCGGGCGATGGTGGTGAGCGTGGCGGTCGGCAGCGTGCTGGCGATCCTCGCGGCCGTCGCGCTCTTGGGGCCGTGGCTCGCGCAGGCCGACGGCTTCCCGAAGATCTTCGCCGCCACGGCGGGCTTCTTCGCGCTGGCGGCGCTGGCGCCGCTCTTTCTCGACGAGCCGGCCGACGACGTGCCGACGGCGACCGGCTCCCTGGCGGCCCGCGGACCGTTCGCCGCCGCCTGGCGGCACGCCACGGCCGGGGCGGCGGGCTGGTGGCGGACGCTCGCCGCCGACCGGTCGCTGCTGAGACTGTGCCTCGTGGCGGGCTGCTTCTCCGCGGTGCTCATGCTCTTTCCACACTACCAGGCCTTCGCGCGGGATCGGCTCGGCAGCCGGTCGGCCGACCTCCTGACGTGGGTGGTCGTGCAGAACGCCGCCACGGGCGTCGTCAGCCTCGTGGCCGGCCCGATCTCCGACCGTCGCGGCACGCGAATCGTGCTCGTCTGGCTGGTGGCATTGTCGGCGATCACGCCGCTGCTCGTGACGGCGCTCTCGGTCCTGCCTCACACGACCGCGGTCGACTGGTTTTGGACGGTCTACATGCCGCTGGGGCTCAACCCCATCTCGCTCAAGCTCTTCACCAACTACAGCCTCGAGCTCGCCCCGTCCCGCGTCGAGCATCCGCGCTACGTGAGCATCGTCGGCGGGGCGCTGGCGGTGCCGTTTCTGGTGTCGCCGCTGGTGGGCGTGGCGGTCGACGGGATCGGCTTCCGGCCGGTGTTCCTCGTCGGCGCGGCCGTGATCGCCGCCGGGGCTGCGATCGCCCTGGGGCTCCCCGAGCCGCGGCACCGAGCCTGAGCGGCCGCGTCGTGCCCGCCTCTCCTCGGCTCCGGGCAGCGAAAACACGTTGCCCCGGGGGGTGCGCCGGCCGTATGCTCTGGGATGGCCGTGGGCGTCGCCCCGGCTCTGAGGATCCGCCTACCAGGCGCGCGGCCATGGAGAGTCCATGGGGGCGAGCCACGAGGGAGAAAGCCATGAAATCGTTTCGAGTGATGGGTCTGACGGCGCTGGTCGCGGCTGTCTTCTGCTCCGCGGCGCTCGTGTCGGCGGCGCCCAAGGAGCCGAAGGACGCCAAGTGCCCCGTGTCGGGCAAGGGCTGCAATCCGGACAAGGCGGTGGACTTTGCCGGCGGCAAGGTCTACTTCTGCTGCGGCAACTGCGAGAATGCCTTCAAGGGCGACTCGACGAAGTTCGCCGCGAAGGCCCACCAGCAGCTCGTCTCGACCGGTCAGCTCGTGCAGAAGGGCTGCCCGTTCAGCGGCGGCGCCGTGAAGCCGGGGACGCAGGTCGACGTCGGCGGCGTCGAGGTCGGCTTCTGCTGCAACAACTGCAAGGGCAAGGTCGAGAAGGCCAGCGGCGACGAGCAGGTCGCCCTCGTCTTCGGCAACGTCGAGAAGGGCTTCGCGCCCGCGGCCAAGTAACCCCAAAACTGCGGCCTGCAACTGGCCTAGGTCGGCTGCCCGAGGCATGAAATACTCCGCACGGGATCCCCAGGCTTCTGGGTCGGCTCCCGTGCGGAGTTTTTATGCGCGTATTCCTCTCGGCGGGCGAACCCTCCGGCGACCATCATGCCGCGGCGCTCGTGCGAAGCCTGAAGACCCGCCGGCCCGACGTGGAGTGCGTCGGCCTGGGTGGCCCCTGCATGGCCGATGCCGGCTGCCGGCTCGTGGCCGACCTCACGCAGCTGGCCGTGATGTGGTTCTTGCGGGTGGTGCTCAACATCCATCGCTTCGTCGACCTGGCCCGCCGCGCGGAGCGGAGCTTTCTCGACGCCCGTCCCGATGTCTGCGTGCTCGTCGACTTTCCCGGCTTCCATTGGTGGCTTGCCTGGCGGGCCAAGCGGCACGGCATCCCCGTCGTCTTCTACTGCCCGCCTCAGATCTGGGCCTGGGCCAGTTGGCGGATCCACAAGATGCGGCGGCTCGTCGACCACGTGCTCTCCGCGCTCCCGTTCGAGCATGACTGGTTCCTGGCCCAGGGCATGGCGAGCACGCTCGTCGGGCATCCGTTCTTCGACGAGCTGCGGGCCGCCGCCGCCGATGCTTTCACAGCGGACTCCGAAACCGTTGCCGCCGCGCCGCCGGCCGCGCCTGCCGCACGACCGCTCGTGCTTCTGCTGCCGGGATCGCGAACCCAGGAGATCGAAGCCAATCTCACCACGATCCTGCGGGCGGCGGTGAGCACGGCCCTGCGCGTGCCCGAGACGCGGTTCGTCGTGGCCACGCTCCACGAGCGGCATGCGGCCCGCGTCCGTGCGGAGATCCAGCGGCTCGGGCCGGCCCTGGCCGGCCTCGACCTCGAAATCGTGTCCGGCCGCGCTCGGAGCATGATGCGGTCGGCCGCCTGCGCGATCGCGGTGAGCGGGTCGGTGTCGCTCGAACTGCTCGCCGCGCGGGTGCCGACCGTGATCGTCTATCGCATCAGCGGCCTGGCGCATCTCGTGCAGAGCCGGTTTCGTCACGCCCGGTTCATCACGCTCGTGAATCTGCTGGCGGCGCGGGAGCCGGTGGGGCCGACGCGGCCCGCATGGCTGCCGCCGCGGGAGGTCGCCCCGGCTGATCCCGAGGCGATCTTCCCCGAGTATCTCACGGTCCAGGATCCGTCGGGCCATGTCGCCCGGCATGTCGTCGATTGGCTCACCCGGCCGGAGACGCGGGCGGCGGTGGTCGCCCGGCTGGACGAAGTGGCCAGGCCCGTCGCCGGCGGCGGCTCGGCCGACCGTGCCGCCGAGGCCGTGCTCGCGCTCGCGGGCCGGTCGGAGCGGCGCAGAAGGGCTTCGGACACGGCTCCGGGCGAAGCGGCATCGCGGCCGGACCGCCGGGCGGCATAATGAGCGGCATGTTCCTCGCCGCGCCACAGCCGACGCCCGCCGACCTGCAGTTTTCGCTCCTCGGGATCCCGGTCCGCGTGTCGGGCTGGTTCTGGGTCGGCGCGGGGCTTCTGGGCTGGGGCACCTGCGCGGCGCTCGCCCGCGGCGACCAGCGGCACCTGCTGCAGTATCTCGTGCTCTGGCTGGGCGTCGTGCTCGTCTCGCTCTTGGTCCATGAGTTCGGCCACGCGCTCGCCTACCGCCGCTTCGGCCAGGCGGCGCAGGTGGTGCTCTACCACTTGGGCGGCCTCGCGATCCCGCTGGCCTGGGGCGGCCGCGGCGCGCGGCGGCCCTCCGAGCGGCTCGTCGTCTCCGCGGCAGGGCCGCTGGCGCAGCTCGCCCTGGCGGCCGCTGTCGTGGCCGTCCTGAAAGCCGGCGGCTATGCCGTGCCCTTTCCGCTGCCCGGCGTCGATGCGGCGCTCGGGCTTTCCGAGGGCGCGATGCTGCCGTCGCGGCTGCTCTTCGTGGTCGTCTTCTTCCTGCTGCAGGTCAACATCTTCTGGCCGCTGTTGAACCTCGTGCCCGTGCCGCCGCTCGACGGCGGGCAGATCGTCCGCGAGGGGCTCGCCACGCTCGGCGTCGGCGACGCCGCCCGCATCGCCGCCATGATCGGCGTGGTCGCGGGCGGCTACGTCGCCTGGTATGGCTACACGCATGGCGAACCCTACCTCGGCATCATGTTCGCGATGCTCGCCGTCTCCTGCTTCCAGAGCCTCTCGGAAGACACGCCGTGGCGGCGGTGGAACTGACGGCGGGCCGCCGGCATGTCGTCGTGCTCGGGGCGAGCAACGTCTCGCGCGGGCTGGCCCGGCTCGCCGCGGCGGTGCAAGGACGGTCGCCGGACCCGGTCGACCTCTTCGTGGCGGCCGGTCATGGCCGCGGCTACGGCGTCTCCAGCCGCGTCTGGCAGCGACGGCTGCCGTCGATCCTGCAGAGCGGCCTCTGGCGGGCGCTCGATCGCGAATCGGCGGCGAGTCCGCTGGCGCTCGTCACCGACGTGGGCAACGAGCTGCTCTACGGGCTGGGCGTCGCGGCGGTGGCCGGTGCGGTGCGGGAGGCCGCGCGGCGGCTCGCCGATCGCGGGGCGCGGCTCGTGGTCACGGGACTGCCGCTGGCGGGCATCGCCGGCGTGGGCCCGATCCGCTATCGACTGCTGCGGACGCTCTACGTGCCGGGCTGTCCGCTGCCGCTCGACCGGCTCCAGGAGGCGGCGCAGTGGCTCGACGACGAAGTCCGGGCGATCGCCGCCGACACGGCCGCCACGTTTCTCCCGCAGCCGCCGGACTGGTACGGCTTCGACGCGATCCACGTGCGGCGGTCGCGGCTCGACCGGCTCTTCGGCGCGGCCTGCGACGCCTGGGCGCTGCCCACGGCCGGCCGCCGAAAGGCTTCGTTTCGCGAGTGGGCCTTGCTCGGCTCCCGGGCCGCGGAGGTGCGGTCGCTCGCCGGCTCGGTGCGGCTCACGCCGCAGCCGGCTTTTCAA
>JBJOKF010000125.1:0-11205 GCA_046046235.1 Planctomycetota bacterium
GGCTCGAGACGCAGTTCATGTCCCGCGACCTGGCCTCCGGCGACAACATCGTCTTCGCGGCGACCGGCATCAGCACGAGCCCGCTGCTCGACGGCGTGAGCGTGCGCGGTTCGGTCGCGACGACCCATTCCGTCATCATGCGGGCTCGCAGCGGAACCGTCCGGTTCATCGAGGCCCATCACGACCTGACGCGCAAGACGATCCATCTGCGGAGCACGCAGGCTGAGCGCCTGGTGTAAGCACTGACCCGGTCGGGAAGGCACGCCGCCCTGGAGCCCGACGGGCGTCGCAAAGTGCGGCTTTTCTGTCGACTTTGCGACTTGTATCCGCGGCCTGTAGGCGCAAAGCTTAGGCGTTTCCGGGCGGGACAGGCTGGGGTGGCGGCATCCCGGCGGCCTGGCGTCTCGCCTGCTTCTTCGTCGATCATCGGAGTCGCTCCATGTCGTCATCCGCGCACACGCCGTTTGCCGCCGGGATCGTTCCGTCTGCCGACACCGCCTCGTTGCGCGGGGCGGATGACGAAGCCGCCGTGCGGGCCGCCGGCCGCTTGGCTCGCGACCGTTATGCGGCCGTCGGTGTGGACGTCGATCGGGGCTTGCGAACCCTGGCCGGTATCCCGGTGTCGCTGCACTGTTGGCAGGGGGACGACGTCCGCGGCTGCGAGACGGCGGATGCCGCGATTGGCGGCGGGCTCGCCGTGACCGGCAGCCACCCGGGAAGAGCCAGCACGCCCGACGAACTGCGAGCCGACCTCGATGCGGCGCTTGCGCTCCTGCCGGGCCGGCACCGCGTGAATCTCCATGCCTTCTATGGCGACTATGGTGGCCGGGGCATCGACCGCGACGCGATCGACGCCTCTCACTTCGCCGCCTGGATCGACTGGGCCCGCGACAGGAAGATCGGCCTCGACTTTAACCCCACCTGCTTTGCCCATCCACGCGCGGCGGACGGCTTCACGCTTTCCCATGCCGACGCCGGGATTCGCCGGTTCTGGATCGAGCACTGCCGCCGGTCGCGCGAGATCGGCGCTGCCTTCGGGGCCGCGCTCGGCACCCCCTGCGTGGCGAACGTCTGGATTCCCGACGGCTTCAAGGACACGCCCGCGGATCGCTTCGGCCCGCGGGAGCGGCTCGCCGAGGCGCTCGACGAGGTCTTCGCGATGCCGCTGCCACCCGAGCATCTGCGCGATGCCGTCGAGCCGAAGCTCTTTGGCATCGGGTCGGAGAGCTATACGGTGGGGTCCGCCGAGTTCTACCTCGGCTACTGCATCACCCGACGGAAACTGCTCTGCCTCGACGCCGGCCACTTCCATCCCACCGAGTCGATCGCCGACAAGATCTCGAGTGTGCTGCTCTATGTGCCGGAGATCCTGCTGCACGTCAGCCGTGGCGTCCGCTGGGATAGCGATCACGTCGTCACGTTGACCGACGATCTCGCGGCGATCGCCCGCGAGATCGTGGCCGTCGGTGACACGTCCCGGATCCACGTGGGGCTCGACTACTTCGACGCCAGCATCAACCGGATCGCCGCCTGGGCGATCGGCACCCGGAACATGCTCAAGGCGCTCCTGATCGCGCTGCTCGAGCCGCCGGCGATCCGGGAGGCCGAGCGGGTCGGCGACCTGACGGCGCGGCTGGCGATCCAAGAAGAGGCGAAGAGCCTGCCATTCGGCGCGATCTGGGACGAATACTGCATGCTTCATGACGCTCCCCTGGGGGGCGAATGGCTCGAGCGGGTGCGGCGGTACGAGCAGGAGGTCACGGGAAGACGACGATGACGATCACGGACGCTACCACGGACGCGATGACCACGACCGACACGAGCACGTCGCGGGCGACTTCGGAATACGAGCGGGAGCGGGTGCCGGAGTCGGCGCTCAGGGGGCCTTCGGCCTTCTGGGGCATGTATGCCGGCGAGCACACGGCCGGCACGGAGTTCATGATCGGGCCGCTGTTCGTGGCCTGGGGCGCGAGTGCCGCGAGCCTGATCGTCGGCCTGCTGCTCGGCAACCTGCTGGCCGTGCTCACCTGGCGGTATCTCACCGCCGTGATCGCCTGCGATGAGCGACTGACGCTCTACTACAAAATGGAGCGGATCGCCGGCCGCCGACTCGTCGCCGTCTACAACCTGGCCAACGGTCTGCTCTTCTGCTTCCTGGCCGGGGCGATGATCACGGTCTCCGCGACCGCCGTGGGGCCGTTCTTTCCGGCCGGCACGATCGCGATGCCCACGTTCGCGTCGACCATGCCCACCGGGATCGGCTGGATTGTGGCTTGCGTGGCGGTCGGCACGGCGATGACGCTCGTGGCGCTGCGGGGCTACGGGCTCGTGGCGCTCGCGGGCCACTATGCCGCGCCCTGGATGTTTCTGGTGTTCGTCGCCTGCGCCTGCGTGACGCTCGGGCAACTCGGCACGCGCGACATCTGGGGGCTGCTCACGCCGCCGGCTGGCAGTGTTCCGAAGATCAGCTTCCTCGGCGTGGTCTGCTTCGCCTGGTTCTGCAATGCCGCGATGCATCTCGGCATGGCAGACCTGTCGGTGCTTCGCTTCGCCCGCCGGCCTTCTGCCGGGTGGGCAAGCGCGGCCGGGATGTTCCTCGGGCACTACGTCGCCTGGATCTGCGCCGCCCTGCTGCTCGTCTATTGGGTGCGGAATCATGGCGTCGATCCCGCCGTCGGCAAGGATCCGGGCACGATGGTCGACCATGCCGTCGGCTGGGCAGGGCTGCTCTGCGTGATCATCGCCGGCTGGACCACCGCCAACCCGACGATCTACCGGGCTGGCTTGGCCTTCCAGGGCATGCTCCCGGGGCTGTCGCGGTCGTCCGCCACGCTGCTGGCCGGCGCGATCTGCATCGCTGCCGGCATCTTTCCGGCGTTCGCGATGAACTTGCTCTCGTTCGTGGGGCTCTACGGCACGATCCTCGCGCCGGTTGGTGCGATCATCGTGGTCGACCACTTCCTCGCCGATCGCGTGGGCATCCTCCGTGACCCCGCCGCAAGCTCGGCCGCGACGTTCAACTGGCGGGTGCTCCTCGCCTGGCTCGTGCCGGTGACCGTGGCGCTCTACGTGCATCTCGCGCACGGCGTCTTCGCCTCCTATCTGCCGCTGCCCGCGGCGGTGGCCTGTGGACTGCTCTACATCGGGCTCGCGAGAACATATCCCAGCGTGCCCGTGGCGCCGATCAAGGCCACGGCCGTGCGACGCCGGGCGGACGACGTGCCGGCCGCGACGCCAGCCGGCCCGGCGGTCGGCGCACGCCCGCGTGGCCTGTCGTACATCGCGTGGGCCGTCGGCCTGCTCGCGCTGGCCGGCACGATCGTGCCGCCGATGCTCTTCATGGCGTCGGCCATGCCGCTGCCGACGGTCAAGGCGGTGATGCTCGTCGCCGCGGTCGCATGGTTCGCGGCGGCGCCCTGGTGGATGAAGGTCGACTGATCGCGGAGCAGGCTCCGGCACATGCCGGTTTGCCGCACGTGCCGTAGACTAGGGGGATGGGACTGTCGTTCCTCTCCCCGGCGCTGCTCGCCGGCGCGGCACTCGTGGCCGTGCCGATCGTGCTGCACCTCATCATGCGGCGGAAGCCGGTGCGGCGGGAGTTTCCGGCGCTGCGGTTCCTGCGGCAGCGAGCCGTCGCCAATCGGCGGAAGCTCCGGCTCAGTCACCTCTTGCTGCTCCTGCTGCGGATGGCGGCGCTGTCCCTCCTTGCTCTGGCACTCGCCCGGCCGGTGCTGCGGGGGGCCGGCTGGCTGGCCGACCGGGAGGGGCCGGTGGCGGCGGCCTTCGTCTTCGACACCGCTCCGAGGATGCTCCTGCGCGACGGAAACCGCACGAGGCTCGAACAGGCGACGGCGATGGCCAGGGCGCTCTTCGGCAAGCTTCCCGCCGAGAGCAAGCTTGCCGTCATCGACACCGGCGGCACCGGGACCGCCTTCGCCCCCACCATCGCCGCCGCGTCCGCCCGCATCGATCGGCTGGCCGTGGCCACGCCGGCCGTGTCGCTCGGGCAGGCGGTCGGCGACGCCCTCCGACTCCTCGAAGGCTCGGGGCTCCCGCGGCGCGAGCTGTATCTCTTCACCGACTGCTCCCGCGGTGCCTGGGGCGATGCCGCCCCGCTGGAACTGGCGACGGCGCACCCCGATGTGAGCCTTCTGGTCGTCGATGTCGGCGCGTCGACTGTGCGCAACTTTTCCATCGATGCGGTCGAACTCTCGAGCGACCGCGTCCCGGCCGGCGCCGCGGTCGGCATCGCCGTCACGACGAGCCGCGTCGGCACCGACGCGGGCCGGCCGGTGGCCCTCGAAGTCGCCGACGCCGACGGCCGTTTCGTGCGGCGGGCGGTGAAGCCGGGGTCCTGGAGGGAAGGCACGGGAGGGCAGGTCGACTTCGAACTCGCGGGCCTCGAGCCGGGCGTGCGGCAGGGGCGGGTCCTGGTCGATGGTGCGGACGATCTCGAGGCGGACGACGTGCGGTCGTTCACCGTCGAGGTCGGTGCCGCCGCGAAAATCCTCGTGGCTGCTCCGAGGCCCGCGGACCGCAGCGGTCTCTTTCTCGCGCAGGCCATCGCGCCGGTAACGCTCGCGAAGGCGGGGAAGGCGGCCTTCGACGTCACGCTGGCCGACGCCTCCCAGCTGGCCGCCACGGCCTGGGACGACTTTCGCGGCATCGTGCTGCTCGACCCGCCGCCGCTGGAGGCCGACACCTGGGAAGCGCTCGGCCAGTGGGTGGCCTCGGGCCGCGGGCTCGTCGTCTGGCTCGGGCCCCGGGCCGGCGGACCCGAGCGGTTCAACACCGCCGCCTCGGAGCGGGTGCTCGGTGGCGGCATCGTCAGGGTGTGGCGGGCGACCGACGGCGGCAACTTCCTCGCGCCCGCGTCGCTCGACCATCCGATGCTGGCGGCTTTTCGCCGTGTGGGTGACGCGGTGCCTTGGCAGGATTTCCCGGTGGGGCGGCACTGGGAGTTCGCGGTCCGCGACATCGACCCGCGGGCCGCCGCGCCGGCGGGCGCGGCGGCCGCAGACGGGACGGCTCAGGTCGTGGCCGCCTACCGCAACGGACTCCCGGCGGTCGTCGAGCACCGGCTGGGGCAGGGCATGGTCGTCACCATCACCACGCCCGTGTCGCAGGCTGCGGATGATCCCGACGCCTGGAACATGCTGGCGACGGGGTTCGAGCCCTGGCCGTTCGTGATGCTCGCGAACGAGTCGCTCCTCCGCGCCATCGACACGTCCGACGATCTCAACATCGTGGCCGGACGACCGGCCCGCCTGCACATGCCGCGGCGAGACGTGGCAGCCGCGTTCGTCCGCGATCCTGCGGGAGAGGAGATGCCGGTCGCCGTCGATCAGGCGCGGGGCACGGTCACGGTCACCGCCACGCAGCTGCCGGGCAACTACGCCGTCCGCGCCGGCGGGGCGATCGGCGGTCTGGCGACCGGCTTCAGCGCGAACCTCGCGCCCGCGGCCACCGACTTCGCTCGGCTGCCGCCCGAGACGCTCTCCGCCGTGTGGGGCGTGGGGCAGCGGCTGGCCCGCACGGAGCAGGAGCTCGTGCGGGACGTCGACCTCACTCGCGTCGGCTCCGAGCTCTTCGGCTGGATCATCGTGCTGGCGGCGCTCGTGATGGCGGCCGATTGGATCGTCGCCAACCGGTTCTACGCTCCGCGCGAGGATCTCGGCCCGCAGCCGGGAGCCGCCGCGGCGTTCGCTGCCGAAGCGGCCGGCGTCGCCGCGGGCGCGGCGCCGGCCAACCCGCCGCCGCTGCCTCCGGCCTCCGCCGGGGGCGTGTCGGTCGAGGAGGTGGGCGCATGATCGCGGTCACGTCCGTGCAGCGCGTCTCCATGCACGCCGACCCGGTCGGGTCGTGGTGGTTCGTGGCCGCGGTCGCGGCCGTGCTCGTCGCGGTGATGCTGGCCTTTCCGCCCGACCGGTCGCGGGTGTCGGCCGGCCGCGTGCTGGCGCTCGTGCTCCTGCGGCTGGCGGCGTTTCTGACGCTCGTCGTCTGCATGCTGCGGCCCACGTTCGTGGCGACCACACAGGCGCGTCAGCAGGGCACGGTGGTGGTGCTAGCCGACGCCTCGAAGAGCATGACGGTGGCCGACGGCCCCGCCGGCCGATCCCGATGGGATGAGATGACCGCCGCGCTCGGGGCCGCGCGACAGGCGGCTGAAGATCTCGTCGAGAAGGGTGACTTCGACATCGTCACCTATTGCTTCGATCGGGAACTGCGGCCGGTGCCGCCGGTGGCGGGCAACCCGTTCCCCCTGCCGGGCTACGAACCGGCCAAGACGGCCGATCAGACCGCGATCGGCGCCGCGATCGAGGAGGCTGGTCGGGCCGGTGGCGGCCGGCCCCTGGCCGGCGTGATCCTGCTCAGCGACGGCGCCCAGCATGCCTATCCGCCACGAGACCAGCCGCCACAGGTCGCGGCGCGGTTGCTCGCCGACATGGGAGCGCCGCTGTGGAGCGTCACGTTCGGCCAGCAGCTGGGCGCGGGGCAGGGCCGCGACGCGGCGGTGGTGAACCTTGCGGCCGGCGAGACCGTCTACCGCAAGAACACGCTGGAGGTCGCCGGCCGTGTGCGAGTCGACGGCCTCGCCGACCGCGACGTCACCGTGCGGCTGCTCGCCGAGAACGACTCCGGCGCGATGGAGGAGGTGGATCGCACGATCGTGAAGGGCGGGCCGCAGGCCGAGGTGGCCGTGCGGCTCGCCTGGACGCCGCAGTCGCTCGGGGAACGCAAACTGTCGCTCGCCGTCGATCGTCAGGAGGGAGAGGTCGTCGTGACGAACAACGAACTCTCCACATTCGTGGAGGTGGTCGACGGCGGACTGCGGGTGCTCTACCTCGAGGGCAGCCTCCGCGTGGAGCAGCGGTTCTTGCGGCGCGTGCTGGCGGCGAGCCCGGACATCCAGGTCGACTTCCGCTGGATCGATTCGTCCCGCCGCGACCGCTGGCCCGTCGATCTCGGCCGTCAGCTCGACGGCGATCAGAGCGTGATTGTGATCGGGGACCTGGACGCGGCAGCCCTGTCCCGCGAGGACCTGCAGAAGATCCTGCGCAAGGTGCAGGCCGGCGCCGGCCTCGGCCTGCTCGGTGGCTTCCATGCCTTCGAGGCCGGGGGCTGGGGCAGCTCGGCCTTGGCGCCGGCGCTCCCCTTCGAGGCGGACAGGCTCGCGCGGCAGCCGTTCGACGAGCCGATCCGGGAGCGGCTGCACCTGAAGGGGCCGCTCCAGATGCTGCCCGACGCCCGCTTTGGCGGCGTGTCGATCCTCCGGCAGGCGCCGGGCGACGACGAATCGCGGCGGATCTGGAAGGCGCTGCCGCCGCTGGAAGGGGCCAACGACCTGGGACGGCTCGTGCCCGCCGCGAAGCCGCTGGCGGTCACCGCGGACGGCAAACCGATCCTCGTGGGGCGGGAGTATGGCGATGGCCGCGTGCTCGCCTTCGCCGCCGATTCCACCTGGCGGTGGGCGATGCAGGGGGCGGCCGAACAGCATCGGAGATTCTGGCGGCAGCTCGTGCTCTGGCTCGCCAAGCAGGATGAAGCCGACCAGGATTCGCTCTGGGTCCGGCTCGCGCAGCGCCGGATCTCGCCGGGAGCACCGCTGCCCTTCGACGTGGGGCTGACCAAACCCGACGGCACGGCGGTCACCGACGTCACGATCGAGGGCGTCGCGATCGGGCCTGCGGGTCAGCCGCGGCCGGTGCGGATCGCCCGGCGCGGCGAAACCTTCAGCGGCACGCTCCTCGACCTCGCCGAGCCGGGCGATTGGAAGCTTGTCGTCAAGTCTTCGCGGCCTGGTGACGCGGCACCTCGCGAGCGGTCGGCGCGGTTCACCGTGGTGCGACAGGATCTGGAGCTTGCCAATCCGCGGGCGAACCCGCTGCTCATGCGGCAGTTGGCCGAAGCGACCGGCGGCGGCGTCCGGCTGCCCGAGGAACTGCCGGGGATCTTCCTCGAGATCGCGGGTCGGCCGGCCGCCTTCGAGACCGAGGAGCAGTGGTCGTACGCCGTCTGGGACAAGTGGCCGATGCTCGCGGTGCTGGCGGCCTGCCTCTGCACCGAGTGGGCCTTGAGGAAGCGGTTTGGGCTGGTGTAGGAGATTCGTCGAATCCGGCCCGTTACTCGCGCAAACTCGACCTTTCATCGGCCGGGGGCGTCCGCTACCTTCCCCCTCCCCCGCAGCCTGCCGGACTTCCAGGCTGCCGGCGGAGAGCGGGAAGCCGACGATGATCAAACGCCGCCCCATCCGCAACAAGCTGCTCTTCGGCGGCGTGCTGGTCGGCCTCATGGTGGCCGTGCTGACGGCGAGCAGCTTTCTCGGCGTCTATTCCTACCGCCGACTCGTGCGGTCGCTCAGCTGCCGCGCGGCTGAATTGCCCCGCGCCAGTGAGCTCAATGCCAGTGTCGGCAGCCTGCGGCTCGTGCACGGCCGGGCACTGTCGGGCGAGGCGGACTTCGGAACCGCGGCCGATGCGTCGCCCCCGGTCGACCTCGTCGCCGAGTCCGAGGAGCTGACAGACGACCCGGAGTTCCCCGACACCTTCATGGGCCAGATCGCCCGCACCCGCTGGACGCTCGAACGCTATTGCGACGAGCTGGTGGAGGGAGAGCTCGACCAGATGCCGTTCCCATTCGGCGACCGCAGCCGCGAGCGCGAGACGGCGGCGGCCATCTCCGCCTGCCTCGATGAGATCGCGTCGCTGGCCGACTCGCAGCCGCCGACGGGCGACGACGTCGGTACCGTCTCCTGGCAGCGGGGACGGCTGCTCGACAGCGGGCCGCACCTCGAGAAGCTCGCGTCGCTGTCTGCGGCGCTGCCGAGCTTCCTGCAGGAACGGCTTTCCGACCTCTCCCACGAGGTCCGCAGCGGTTATCGCACGCTGATCGTCACCACCTGGGCCTCGGCCATCGCCGCGGCGGGCCTCCTGGCGGCGCTGGGCGCCATGAGCTACCGCTGGGTGTTTCGGCCGCTGCGGCTCCTGGGGCACGGATCTCGCCGCGTGGCGGCGGGCGACTTCAAGTTTCGGCTCAGGCTCGACACCAGCGACGAGATGGCGGAACTGGCGGCCGCGCTCAACGACATGACGGAACGCTTCGAGGAGATCCGCGACGACCTCGACCGGCAGGTGCAGCTCCGCACCCGGGAGGTGATCCGCAGCGAGCAACTCGCGAGCGTGGGCTTCCTGGCCGCGGGCGTCGCGCACGAGATCAACAATCCACTCGCGTCGATCGCCATGTGCGCCGAGTCGCTCGAGAGCCGCCTGGAGACCCTTGCCCCGGACGACGCCGACGGCCAGGTCGTCCGGAGGTACCTCGAGCTGATCCAGAACGAGGCATTTCGCTGCAAGGGAATCACCGAGAAACTGCTCGACTTCTCCCGGCTGGGCGAGGTCCGCCGGCAGGCGACGCCGCTGGTGGCGCTCGTCACGGACGTGGTCGACATGCTGCGGCACGTGGGGCGCTTCGCCGGCCGGTCGGTCACGATCGACGACGTGCCCGACCTGCTCGTGATGGTCAATCCGCAGGAGATCAAGCAGGTGGTGCTCAATCTCCTCGTCAACGCCCTCGACTCGATCGAGGAGACGGGGAGCGTCCGCGTGGGCGTGCGGCGGAGCGGCACGGAGGCCGTGTTGACGATCACCGACGACGGCTGTGGCATGACCGAGGAGGTTCTCGAGCACCTCTTCGAGCCTTTTTTCACCCGGCGCCGTTCGGGGCAGGGAACGGGCTTGGGGTTGTCGATCGTGCATCGGATCGTCGCCGACCATGGCGGCCGGATCGAGGCCTCGAGCGCAGGCACCGGCCAGGGCTCCTCCTTCCGGGTCACGCTGCCGTTGGCCACGGAGGCCGCGAACCCAGCCGCGCCTCTCGTATCCGTCACCGATCCGGATCACCGTGCCGCTTAGTACGACAGTCCCAGCCCGACCGTGCGGGCCCCGACCAGGAGACGAGCCATGAAGCAGCCAGTCCGACCGATGCGGATCCTGTTCGCCGACGACGAGACCTCGATCCAGGAGCTGATGCGGATCGAGCTGCCGCGCCTGGGCCACGAGGCGACCGTCTGTCCGGATGGCCGGACTGCGCTCGTCGCGCTCGACCGCACGTCGTACGACTGTGTGATCGTCGATCTCGACATGCCTGGCGTCGGCGGCCTGGAGGTGATCGCGCGGGTGCGCGAGATCGCGCCCGACACCGAGACGGTGATCATCACCGGCAAGTCGTCGCTCGAGAGCGCCGTCACCGCGGTTCGCCAGGGTGTCTTCGACTACCTCACCAAGCCCTGCAAGCTGGCGGAGATCCAGGCCGTCCTGGAGCGAGTGCGGAAGAAGCGGGCGCTCACGGCCCGGCTGCGGGCGCTCGAGCGGCGGGTGCGCCGGGCCGAGGGCACGGGCCAGCTGGTCGGGGCATCGGGTGGCCTCGAGCGGGTGCGTCGCCTGGTGGCCCGCGTCGCCGCCAGCGAGTCGAACGTCCTCGTCCGCGGCGAGACCGGCACCGGCAAGGAACTCGTGGCCCGGGCCATCCACGAAGGCAGCCAGCGGGCGGGCGGGCCGCTCGTGGCCGTGAACTGTGGCGCGCTCCCGGAGCATCTGGTGGAAAGCGAGCTCTTCGGGCATCGCAAGGGGGCCTTCACCGGCGCCGACGAGCACCGGGCCGGCCTGTTCGAAGTGGCCGACGGCGGCACGCTCTTCCTCGACGAGATCGGTGAGCTGCCGAAGTCCCTGCAGTCGCGATTGCTGCGGGCGCTCGAGAGCGGCGAGATTCGCCGCGTCGGCGACAATGCTCCGATCATGGTCGACGTGCGGGTCGTCTGCGCGACTCACCGTTCGCTCGAGGAGATGGTGACGGCGGGCGACTTCCGCGAGGACCTGCTCTTCCGCATCAACACCTTCGAAATCGCGATCCCATCGCTGCGCGAGCGGCTGGAAGACCTGCCGGAGCTCGTGCGGCATTTCGTCCGCCGCGCCCGACCGCAGACGCCGCCCGAGGCGGTCGTGGCGGCGACGGAGGTGCTCGAACTGCTCGCGCGGCACCGTTGGCCGGGCAACATCCGGGAACTTGGCAATGTGATCGAGCATGCGCTCGTGCTCTGCGACGAGTTGCCGCTCTTGCCAGAGCATCTGCCCGCGCGGCTCGGAAGCCTACCGCCGAAGCCAGCGGTGGATCCCGTCCTCGTCGCGCCGGCTCAGGCCACCATGCCGG
>JBJOKF010000148.1:0-9148 GCA_046046235.1 Planctomycetota bacterium
CCGCCGGCCGTTGGCGGACCGAAGAGCATTTCTACAAGCGCGACTGGGTGGTGAAGAATCAGCTCGCCGGCAAGGTCGTCGCCAAGAGCTGGCCGATCGACCCCGCCGGCGCCTTCCACGACGGCCCATCGTTTCAGGACTTCTTCCAGCTGCGCGATGAGATCGCGACGGCCCACGGCGACGCCTTCGTCCGCGGCCTGATCGAAAACCTGTTTGCGTATGCGATCGGCCGGCCCGTGAGCTTCCTGGACAGCGAGTCGCTCGACGGGATGGCCAAGGCCGCCAGCCGCGACGGTGGCCTGAAGTCGATCGTCCAACGGCTGGTCGCCAGCGAGGAGTTTCAGACGAAATGAACGGTTCCTTCGCGATGCCCCGTCGCACCGTCCTCCGCGCCGCCGGCACGGCCGTCGCGCTGCCGCTCTTCGAATCGCTCCTGCCCAGCCGTCGCGCCGCGGCTGCCGCCGCCACCAGCCGCCCGAAGCGGATGGTGTTCCTCGGCTTCGGCTGGGGCGTGACCCAAGAGTCCTGGTTTCCCGACCGGAAGCAGACCGGCAAGGGCTACGCGTTGCCCGCCGGCCTCACGCCGCTCGAGCGGCATCGCGACCGCTTCAGCGTTATCCAGGGACTGGAAAACAAGTACGCCAACGAGGCCCACTGGGGGAGCACGTTCTGGCTCACCGGCGCCAACCGCTACGGCGAGCCGGGCAAGAGCTTCTCCAACTCCATCTCGGCCGACCAGGTCGCGGCGGCGGCCTGGGGATCCCAGACGCGGTTCGAGTCGCTGCAGCTCGGCACGCTCGATGCGGCCAACTCCGGCCACGGGCCGGGCCTGTCGCTGGCCTGGGACGCCCGCGGCCGGCCGCTCGCGGGCCTCGACACGCCGGTGCTCGCCTTCCACCGGCTCTTCTCCGCCGACGGCACGTCGCTCGAGGCGCGGCAGGCGGCCCTCGCGGCGCAGCAGAGCGTCCTCGACGCGGTCCGCACCGACGCCGCGCGGGTGCGGCGTGGGCTCTCCACCGCCGACACCGACAAGCTCGACGAATACCTCCAGTCGATCCGCGATATCGAGACCCGGCTCGCGAAGGAAAAACAGTGGCTCACCGTGCCGAAGCCCGCGCCGGCAGCCGAACTCAAGGAGCCCAAAGAGGGCCTGGCTGGTCGGGAGGAGATCCGGCTGATGTACGACATCCTCGTGGCGGCCCTCCAGACCGACTCGACGCGGGTGGTCACCTACCGCCAGCCGGTCGGCACGCTGCTCAAGGGCCTGGGCATCAACGTCGCTCCCCACGACATGAGCCACTATCAGCCTGGCGAACGGATGGCGGCCTCGCAGAAGCGCGACACGGTACAGAGCGAGCTTCTGGCCGGACTGCTCGACCGGCTCCTCGCCGTCAAGGAGCCAGACGGCTCGAGCCTGCTCGACCATACGACCGTCGTCTACGGCAGCAACATCCGCTCGATCCACTATCTCGACAACTGCCCGACGCTCGTCGCCGGAGGCGGATCGGGCATCCGGCTCGGCGAGCATGTCGCGCTGCCGGAGAAGACGCCTTTGGCGAATCTCTGGCTCACGCTCCTCAAGGGCGCGGGCATACCTGTCGAGCGCCACGGCGACAGCACCGGCAGCGTCGCGGCGCTCACCGGCTGATTTCTATTCACGGCACCTCCGGAGCCCGCGGGCATCATGGCACGTTTCATCATCGCGCTGGCGTTCCTGGTCTGCACGTCGCCTGTCGCCCTGTCCCAGAGTCCCCGGCAGGGCCGCGTGCTCATCGACGAGGATTTCAGCTCCGGCGTCGTGGACAAGGAAAAGTTCTCCAACGACTCCTGGAACGTGCCCGAGACCTGGGAACTCCGCGACGGCGCCGTGGCGGCTCTCTACGATCCCAAGCAGCATCCCGGCAAGGCGCACGGCAAGTCGATCAATCCGAAGTTGAAGGCCCGCGACGTGCGGGTCTCGTACCGGGTGAACTTCGGCGGCGAGGCGGCCCGGATGGTGATGATCATCAATGCCGGATTCCCGCCGGTGAAGACTGGCCTGCCGGTCTGGCACATCGCCGACGTCACGGCCCGACTGCCGCGCAACCCGCAGGACAAGTGCATCGACATCTCCGAACGGGACTTCACGCAAGACGAGAACGACCCACGCAACACGAAGAAGAGCCACGGCCCAGCCGACATCTTCAAGCCGCTGGGCGCCTACGAGATCCGCGGGCTGCGCAGCCAGGCCTTCGCGCCGCTCGAGCCGGGCAAATGGACGAAGCTCGTGGTCGAGAGCGTGGGCACCGAGTGGACGCTCTGGATCGACGGCAAGAAGGTGCTCACCCAGACCCACAAGCACGCCGACTGCGACAAGGAGTCGATCAACTTCATCGCCTTCGGTCCGCTCCTGCTCGACGACATCGTCGTGGAGGAGTTGACCCGGGAAGCTGCGGGCACTCCGTGAGCGAGATCGGACCGACGCCACGAGTCCGCATGGTCCGCGGCGACTCCTCGGCGGTGGTCTGGTAGGATGCGCCCGACATGCCCGAGATCTTCTTCCAAGCCACGAACACGATCGCCCTCGTGGCCTGGATCGCGCTTCTGCTCTTTCCCGGGCGGCGCGTGGTCTCGGGTGTCGCCTGCGCCGTGATCGTGCCGGCAGTGCTCGCGGTCGCCTACGCCGCGGTGATCGGCTGGAAGTTCGCGACGCTCGGGCCGCCTCCGGGTGACGTGATGACGCTCGCGGGCCTGAAGGCCGTCTTCGCCGACGACTGGGTCTTCGCCGCGGCGTGGACGCACTATCTCGTCTTCGACATGGTGGTCGGGGCGTGGATCGCCCGCGATTCTGTGCGGCTGGGGATCCCCTGGCCGCTGCGGACGGTCGCGCTCGTGCTTACGTTCCTGTCGGGGCCGGTGGGATTTCTCGTGCACGTGCTGGCCCGCGGCCTGCTGCGGCGCACGGCGGCAGCCGACTGAGACCGACGCAACCGGAGCGATGCCCCGGGCACGTCGCCCGGCCGTGGTCTACCGCACTGGCAATCGCTCGCCGGGGGTCGTACGCTTTCGGCAGTCGTCCTCCGGCCGGAGTGGCGGAATGGCAGACGCGGCGGACTCAAAATCCGTTGCCCGCAAGGGCGTGTGGGTTCAAGTCCCTCCTCCGGCATTGCAAAACGAGGCTCTCGAGTCCTCGCCAGCGGCATCGCCGCTCTAACGTCTTTTCACCACTCGTTGACGCCCCAAGGAGGTCAACGCCTCGGATTGACGCTCCGAATGGGGAATCGGTTAAGGGGCAGGAGGTCAGGAACCTGCCTTCAGTCGTCCAGCGTCGCCCCGATTTTCACCCGGACCTGCCAGTGGGCGATCTTGCCGTCCTCGATGTGTCCTCGGGTCTCCAACACTTCGAACCACCGCAGGCTCTTTTCATCGATGGCTGCCTTGGCGATCGCACTCCTGACCGCCTCTTCAATGCCGGTGTGGGACGACCCAACCAGCTCGATCATCTTGTAGGTGTGCTCGCTCATGGCAGGCTCCTCGGAATGCGTGGAAACGCCGCCGGATCTCGAATCGACTCAACGGTCAAGTCGATATCAAGAAGTGGCCAGTACAGAGGGTCGGCGGTGTGCCGCCGCGCGGCCAAAAGTCTCTCAATGACGTGCTACGCGAAGCCCGTCTGGGTGGTCAGCTCTACAGGAGCGGCGAGGAGCGGCGAACCGGTCGCCATAGAGGCCCCGGAGGGCTCGTCGACGGAAGACTAGGAAGACTATATGTCCCAGTGGGATCCGACGACCGCCTCGACCGGCACCGCAACGGCCGGCACGGTGTCGTCGTGAAACTCCGTCGGATGGTCGTCGCCACGGTGTCCGTAGACGTCCTGCATCCCGGCGACGGCCCCCAGATACTCGTCGAAATGGGCATCCATGCTCGTTGCTCCTGATTGCTGATGATCCTTCATCCGATCCCTGCCACGTGACAACTCTACGCACGCGCCGGCTCCCGGGGTCGTTCTTGCGTGGCTTGCCCAAGCCTCCCCGCCGGGCCACCCGCCCTACGTTTTCCCGCACGGAGGTCGTGCCAGCGCACCGACTCCGGGCTCATCCAGGCCGCCAGGCCAACTGTCCTGCCGTTCACCGCCATCATTTCCCCAGCGGCCTGGATGGCCAGACCGCACAGTCGGCGGCACGGAAATAATGCCACAGCGGTCGAGGAGCCGCTCGCCATGCTCCAGGCCTGTCCGTCCCCCGATCACGTGATCCGGTTGCCGCTCGGCGGCGGCCTCTGCGGCGCCGAGTCCGAGCGGTTGCTCTCGACCGGGGCGGTGGAGCTCGTGCGGCTCGTGGTGCCGGCCGGCCGCCGGATTCCCACCCACCGCGCGGCCGGCGAGATCACGGTGCAGTGCCTCGAGGGACGCGTCGCCTTCGAACGGGAGGGCGGCGTGCGGGAACTGCTGCCGGGCGACCTCGTGCACCTCTGCCCGCAGGAGTCGCACGCCGTCACGGCGATCGAGGATGCGTCGTTGCTCGTGACGCTCGTGCGGCCGCATCCCGGCGAACTGCCCGAACGCCTCGCCACACCCTAGCAGTGGTCCCGCGCGCGGCGGTTTCACCGCCGGCCGGGAAGAGGGTATCGTGGGCGCCGCGCGGTAGACACGACGTCGTCGACCGCGGTCCCGGAGCCCGACCCGATGCCCTTCTGCGACGATTCTTTCCTGCTCTCCTGCGACGCCGCCGCGAGCCTCTATCACGACATCGCGGCCCGCCAGCCGATCGTCGACTACCACTGCCACCTGAGCCCCCGCGACATCGCCGAGGATCGGCGGTTCGAGAACCTGCACGCGATCTGGCTCGACGGCGACCACTACAAGTGGCGGGCGATGCGGGCCGACGGTGTCGCCGAGGATCGCATCACCGGCGCCGCATCGCCGCGGGAGAAGTTTCAGGCTTGGGCGGAGACGGTGCCGCACACGCTCCGCAACCCGCTCTTCCACTGGACGCACCTCGAGCTGCGCCGCCACTTCGGCATCACGGAGCTGCTCGACGGCGCCACGGCGGGCCGCATCTGGGACGAGGCCAACCGGCAGCTGGCCACGGGCGACCTCACCGCCCGCGGCATCCTCCGGAAGATGCGGGTCGAGGTGGTGGGCACGACCGACGATCCGGCCGATGACCTCGCCTGGCACGCTCAGATCCGCCGCGACGGCTGCGCCACCCGCGTGGTCCCGACGTTCCGCCCCGACGCGGCGCTCAAGGTCCGCGAGCCGGCCCGGCTCGTGCCCTGGGTCCGCCGGCTGTCCGACACGGCCGGCGTCGGCGCCGACACGCTCGCCGGCCTGCTTGCGGCGCTCGAGCGGCGGCACGACGCCTTCGCGGCCGCCGGCTGCCGCGCCACCGACCACGGGCTCCTCCATCTGCCCGACACCGCCTGCACCGAGCGCGAGGCCCGCTCGATCTGGGAGCGGGCGGTCGCCGGCACGCCGGCCGAACCCGCGGAGGCCGACGCCTTCACCATGTTCCTCATGCTGCACGTCGCCCGGCTCAATCATGCCAAGGGCTGGGCGCTGCAGTTGCACCTCGGGCCGTTCCGCGATCCCAACCCGCTCCTGGCGGCGCGGCTCGGCGGCGACGCCGGCTGCGACACGATCGGCGACGCGCGGCAGGGGCCCGGGCTCGTCCGCTTTCTCGGTACGCTCGTCGCCGAGAACGCCCTCCCGCGGACCATCCTCTACAACATCAACCCGGCCGACAACGCGCTGTTCGCCGCGATGCCGGGGTCGTTCCAGGACGGCGTCGTGCCCGGCAAGCTGCAGTGGGGCAGCGGCTGGTGGTTCATGGACCAGGAGCGGGGCATGCGGGCGCAGATCGACATGCTCTCCGACCTGGGACTGCTCTCCCGGTTCGTCGGCATGGTCACCGACTCCCGCTCGTTCCTCTCCTACCCGCGGCACGAGTACTTCCGCCGGATCCTCTGCGATTCGATCGGCGCCGACGTCGCCAGCGGCCGGCTGCCCGACGACGTCGCGTTCCGGAGGGACAGGCTCGTGCCGCTCGTGGAAGGCGTCTGTGCCGCCAACGCCCGGAGCTACTTCGGCTTCGACCGCTCCTGATCGGCCCGGTGGTCGTCCCGCCGGCCGACGGCGCCCATCCGGCCTCGTCCGGAGAGGCGCATTGCCCCCGGCGATCTGCTAGGGTGAATCGGACCTGGGGTTTCGGTGCGACGGCATTCGAGCGGCCATTCGGCCGCGTGCCCGACGCCGGACAGACTCGACTCGATTCCGTCCGGTGCCGAACGCAGGCCATTCGTCGGAGCATGCGATGGACATTCTCGGTGAGATCTTGAAGCAGGTGCTCGAGGGCGCCGCGCAGCAGCAACAGCCCCAGCAGCGGGCCCCCCAGCCTCAGCCCCAGCAGCGGCAGCCGCAGGGCGGCCCGCAGGGCATGCCCTCCGCCAACGACCTGCAGGACATCTTCACGCAGATTTTCGGCGGTGGCGGTGCGCAGAATCTCCCCGACGTCGTAAAGAAGTTCGAGGACAAGGGGCTCCGCGAACAGGTCGATTCCTGGGTTCGCACCGGCCCCAACAAGCCGGTCGATCGCCGCCAGATCGAGGACGTCTTCGGCCGCGATCACATCGACGAGATCGCCCGCGGACGGAACATCGACCGCGAGCAACTGGCCGAGGTGCTCAGCCGGTACATCCCGATGATTATCGACGAACTGACGCCGGGTGGGCAGCTGCCGCGGCGGTAGTGCGTCGAGCTCCGGGCTATACTCGGGCCATGGACCTCATCCTTACGGCGGCGTGGTGCCGCATCGCGGCACCACGCCCGCCCAGGCTGCTCGTGCTGGCAATCCTCGCCGTTGTCGGCGGTTCGCCACCGGCGCTCCCGGCGGGCGAGCGCGATTGGGCACGAATCCAACTCGCCTGGCGGGACGACCCGCGGCCGCCGAGCGACACTCCAGCCGGTGTCGAGGTGCCGACAGGTCGCCGTCTTTCCCGCCGCGCGCAGCGCCGCATGGCGCGGCAGCGGGAGCCCCTCGACGAGTTGCCCGTGCAGGTGGCGCCGCGCGGCCCGGGATCCGGGCCGGGGTTCGACGCGGTCGATGCCGCCCCACCCGCCGCCGTGGTTCCCGCGCGTTCCGCCCCCATGGGGCCGATTCGCGCCGATACGACGCTCCACGCACCGTTCGCTCCGGCCGCTGCCGGCGTGACGCCGCATCGCGACCAGCCCTACGGCGCCGACGCGCCGGGCCGCCCGCGGCACCCCCGCCAACGGTTCGATCTCTATCTGCCGGCCGGATGCAGTGCCGGCGGCATGCCGCTGGTGGTGTGGATCCACGGCGATGGTTGGCGCGACGGGTCGAAGGCCGACTGCCCCGTCACGTGGCTCGCCGAGGAGGGCTATGCGGTGGCGAGCGTCGGCTACCGCTTGACCGACACCGCCACCTATCCCGCGCAACTCGACGACTGCCGCGCCGCGATCGCCGAGATCGAGAGGAACGCCGAGGTCTGGGGCATCGACCGCGACCGCGTGGCGGTCGTCGGCAGCGGTGCGGGCGGCCACCTGGCGGCGCTCGTGGGCCTCGGAACCGCAGAGCCACGCGGCGCCGCAGACGGCCCCGAATCGCCGCGGGTCGCAGCCGTCTGCGCCGCGGCGGCCCCGAGCGACCTGGCAGCCCTGGGGCCCGAGCAGGACCGGGCCGGCTCCGCGGCCGGCCGTCTGGTGGGCGGTCCGCTCCCGGAGTTTCGCGAAGCGGCGCGGCGGGCCAGCCCAGTGAGCCACGCTTCCGCAGACGATCCACCCGTGCTCGTGCTCCACGGCGCGGCCGACACGGCGGTGCCGCCACGCCAGGCCACGGCGCTGCATGCAGCGCTCGAAGCGGCGGGCGTGGACAGCACGCTCCTGCTGCTCCCCGGCGTCGGCCACGCCCTGCCGTTGGACCGGTCGACGCCCGGCGGGCAGGCGCTGCTGTCGTTTCTCGACCGCGTGCTCGGCCCTGGCCTTCGGTCGCAAGCGCCATGAGCGGCCACGGCGCGCCGACACCGGCGGCGGTGGAGACCCGTCGCCGGTTCCTCCGCCGCACCGGCCTCCTGGCCGCGATCGTGCCGGCCGCCGCGGCGATCGACGGCCTGCTCGTCACGCCGCGGCGTCTGGTCACGAGCGACATCTCCTCAGGCACCGGTCTGACGGGCGACCGGCTGCTGGTGGCGCAGGTCAGCGATCTGCACGTGCAGCGGATCGGCGAAGTCGAGCGGCGGCTCCTCGAGGCGCTCCACGCCACGGCGGCCGATGTGATCGTGATCACCGGCGATGCGCTCGACCGCGCCGATCGCCTACCGGTGCTCGACCGTCTGCTCGGCGACTTTCCCCGCGGGCCGCGCACGCTCGCGATCCTGGGCAACTGGGAGTACCGGTGCCGGGTCGACCTCGCGGCGCTCGACCGCACCTACCGGCGGCACGGCATCGAGCTGCTCGTGAACCGGTCGGTCGAGGTGACGCAACACGGGGGCCGGGCGCGGATCACCGGCCTCGACGATTTGATCGGCGGCCGCCCCGACGCGCGGGCGGCGCTCGTCACGGCCGCACCGCTCCCGGGCCACCTCGTGCTCGCGCACTGCCCCGTCACCCGCGATGCGCTGGCACTGCCGTCGGAGCACACCGCGTCGCTCGTGCTCGCCGGTCACACGCACGGCGGCCAGGTCGCGCCGTTCGGGCTGGCGACGGTGCTGCCCCCCGGCTGCGGCCGGTACGTGGCCGGCTGGTACCGCGACGGCGGCCCGCCGATGTACGTCTCGCGCGGCATCGGCACGTCGCTCGTGCCGGTCCGCATCGGCGCCACACCGGAACTGGTGCGGCTCGACTGGCGGCCGTGACGGCGTTCTGCAGAGGTGCTGACTGCCTCCTGGGTCATGCGAGCAGGGTTTGCCCGTGCCCTCGCTTCACGAAACGCCTCGCATCCTGCTCGCGTTTCTGGGCGAGCCTCCGCTCGCTGGTGCTCGCGCGTCGCTTCCATGCGACGCAGCCGTGGAGCCGGGCTTCAGGTGCTCGCTGCCTCCTGGGTCATGCGAGCAGGGGTTGCCCGTGCCCTCGAGCGGGCTGTGAAAGCAAGCGCAGCAAGGATTGCGAAGCGCAGCTTTCACCGCAGTGAGCGCAGGGCAGGATGCCCGGAGC
>JBJOKF010000038.1:0-3465 GCA_046046235.1 Planctomycetota bacterium
TGCCCTCGAGCCTGCGCACGACCTCCGGATGCTCCGGCGCGATGTCGCGCGACTCGCCCGGATCGGCGGCCAGGTCATAGAGCTCGGTCGGCGCGGCCTCGGCCGGCCGCTTCTTGTCAGCGGCGCGACGGATCGCCTTGTAGCGGCCGCCCGCGTCGAGGGCGGTCTGCCACTGCCGCTCGGTGAGCTCGCGGTAGAGCACGCGGTCGCCCGGCGGTGCGGCCTTGCCCTGCAAGGCGGCGGCGAGGCTCACGCCGTCGACGTCGACGGGAATCCGATCACGAAGCCCGGCGAGATCGAGCAGCGTGGGCAGCCAGTCCTCGAAGCCCGTCGGCGCGTCAATCGCCTTTCCCGCCGGAATGCGTCCCGGCCAGACGGCGACCGTCGGCACCCGCAGTCCGCCCTCGTGCGGAGAGCCCTTCCAGTCCCGCAAACTGCCGTTGCTCTTCAGCCGCGCCGTGTCGATGCCGCCGGTGCCTGGCCAGGTCGCGCCGTTGTCGCTCGAGAAGACGAAGATCGTGTCGTTCGTGAGTCCCAGGTCGTCGAGCAGGTTGACGAGCCGGCCCACCTCGCGGTCCAGCCGCGCGATCATCGCGGCATAGGTCGCCAGCGGCCGCCGGCAGGGGACGTAGCCCTTGCCGCCGAGATAGGGCGGCTCGTCGCCGAAGTGCCGCTCATACTCGGCGAGCAGCGGCTCGTCGGGCGGCACCTGCAGCGCCAGATGCGGCACGGTCGTCGGCACGTAGAGAAAGAACGGCCGACCGGCGTTCTCTTTGACGAAGGCCAGTTGCCGGTCGGCGATCAGGTCGGCCGAGTAGTGCCGTCCGACATAGGGGGCGAACGAGTCGGGCGACGCCGCCTGCCCTTCCGGCACGGTCCCGCCCCGCTGCACCGGGCCGCCTGCCAACGACGCATTGTCGAGGGCCACGCGGGCGCGACCGTCCCAGAGATGATCGGGATAGAACGTGTGCGACTCGCGCTGGCAGTTGTAGCCGTAGAACGTGTCGAACCCGCAGGCGATCGGGTCGGAAACGCTCCCCGGGGCGCCGAGGCCCCACTTGCCGAAGGCCCCGGTCGCATAGCCCGCGTCTTTCAGGAGCGTCGCGAGCGTGACCGTGCCGGCCGGCATCGGCGCCTGCCCCTCCGGCTGGGCCTCGCGGTTGCTGCGGATCGCCGCATGGCCCGGATGCTTGCCCGTCATCAGCACGCAGCGGCTCGGGGCGCAGACGGCGTTGCCCGCCCAGTGCCGCGAAAGCCGCGCGCCGCGGGCGAAGAGCGCGTCGATGTGCGGCGTCTTGATGTCCTGCGACCCGGTGCAGGAGAGATCCCCGCTGCCGAGATCGTCACACAGAAAGAAGACGATGTTGGGCCGGCGGGGCGCTTCCTCCGCGGCGGCCCCGCCAACCACGACCGTGCATAGCGCCGCCAGGCGGGCCAGGGTGGACACGATGCGCATGGTGCAGGTTTCCTGAATGATTCTTGACGGTCACTTCGCCGCCGCGGATGCCGCCGGCTTCAGAAATCCGATGATCGCCTCCTGCATCGTGGGATGCCTCACGTCGGCCGCACCCGGATAGACGAGCTCGCAGGGCACGCCCACCGCCTCGAGCCGCTCCTCGAGCTTCACGCCGAAGTTGGCCGTATGCGTCGGATCCTTCTGCTCCTGACCGAGGGCCGGCGGCGTCCCGTAGTGGAGGTACACCGGCGGATCGTCGGCCGACACGAGCGCGTAGGGGGAATACTCGGCGATCCAGGGCAGGATCCGCTCGCGGGCGGCCAGGAACTCGGCGAACTGGCTGTCGCGCTGGCCGGTGCTCTTCATGAAGCCGAACGCATGCCCGCCGTAGCGGCTGTTGGGCGTCCACTCCTTCATCTGCAGGGGATCGAGCGTGGTCTGAGCGCCGCTGACAGCGGCCGCGAGCAGCCGCGTCGATTCGCGGGCGATCGGGTCGGCGTTCCCGGGATCCGCCATGTCGTCGTGGAACGCCAGCCACAGGCTCGAGCAGGCGCCCGCCGAGCCACCGGAGGCCACGACCCGCTCCTTGTCGATGCCCCACTCGGTCGCCTTGCTGCGGACCGTCTGCAGGGCGCGGGCGGCGTCGGTCAGCGGCGCCTTGACCGGCGGCTCGACGCCGTCGGCCATCGCCTCCTTGATGAATCGGTACTCGACGCTCGCCACCGAGATGCCGGCGTCGAGCACCGGACGCAGCATGGTGGCGAGCCCGCTCATCCTGTTGCCTCCCTGCCAGCCGCCGCCGTGGATGAAGAAGAGCAGGGGTGCGGGCCGGCCCGCCTCGGCCTGAGTCTTCCAGAAGTGCAACTTCTGCTTGGGATGGTCGCCATACGGCACGTCGATGAGCGTGGGCCGCGGCCCGAACTGCTGCCAGTAGGCCGTCTTGAACGGATTCTCCGCCGGGCCGTCGACGTTTTCGTTCACGAGATCCCCCTGCACGCTCCGCCACCAAGCGTCGTATGTGGCGGCCAGCCGCTTCACCTCGTCGGGATGCGCGGCGGCGATGTCCGTCTTCTCGCCTGGATCGCTCGCAATGTCATAGAGCTCCCAGCCGTCGGGACGATTCTTCGTGTTCACCAGGCTCCACTTCCCCTCGCGGATCCGGCAGTTGCGATAGCCGCTCTCCGCGGCCTGACCCCGCTCCCAGCGGCCGACGTGCGTGACGAGCGGCCGGTCGGGCCAGGCGGCGGACGCGTCGGCGAGCAAGGGGACGAGGCTCCTGCCCTCGACCTTCCCCGCCACGGCGGCCGGGATGGTCGCGCCCGCGATCTCGCAGAGCGTGGGGAGCACGTCGATGTGCGCGGTGACCGCCGGCACGTCGACCCCCTCGGGCAGCTTGCCCTGCCACCGCCAGAAGGCCGGCACCCGCGTGCCGCCGCGGTACGGAGAGCCCTTCTGGGCCCGCATCCGATCGTTGAACACGCCGGCGCCCGCCGCCGTGCCGTTGTCGGTGGTGAAGACGACGAGCGTGTCGTCGGCGATGCCCCACTCCTCGAGCTTCTTCATCAACCGTCCCATGTTCGTGTCGATGTTCTCGATCATGCCGAAGAAGCTGGCGACGTCGGCCCGGGAGGGTTTTCCTTTCCCGGCAAGGTCCGCGCCCTCGAGCTTCGCGAGATACGGCACATCGGCCCCGGGCGGCGGGTCATAGGGCCCATGCGGGGCGTTGGGGGTGATGGTGCAGAAGAAGGGCGCGCCCGACTTCCGCCGAGCATCGATCCACTCGAGCGCCGCATCGAAGAAAACGTCGGTGCAGTAGCCCTTCGTCTGCACGAACTTCCCGTCGCTGCGGATGATCGGATTCATGTAGGCGTTGCCCGGCACGTCGCCGCAGCTGCCGGGATAGCTCTGGCCGATGCCGCCGGCACCGTGGATGAAGACCCGGTCGAAGCCGCGCCTGCCGGGCTGATACTCGTCCTCGTCGCCCAGGTGCCACTTGCCGAAGATGCCGC
>JBJOKF010000059.1:0-14264 GCA_046046235.1 Planctomycetota bacterium
GAGGAAATCGGCCCGGGAGTCGAACGACAGCCCGCCCTCTGGCTCGCCGGCCTCATGGGAGTGACAGGACGCACAGTGCTCGACGAGCAGTGGGCGGACCTTCGACTCGAAGAACTCCTGGTCGGCGGCGGACGGGGCCGAGGGCGCCGCGGGTACGCTGGTCGCGAAGCAGAGGCTGGCCAGTAGCCAAAGCGGCGGCACGCCACGCCCGTTGCGGGAAGACCGTGCCCCCTCGCGACTCCCCTCGCTCGTGGACGCATGCTGGCGCATCGGAATCCTCGCTCGTCGCGACGGAAACGACTGACTTCTTCCAGAGCCTCGTACAGTATAGATCGGCTGACTCGATCTGGCCGGATAACGACGGCACGCCAAGGTTCTCAGCGGAGCGGCGGCCACGGAACCGCCTGCCCATCCACCTCGACCACGTGGAAGTGGTGCACGTTTGGCACGTCGGCCCGCCAGGCCCAGGCCACCTTCCTGTCCGGCGTCACCTCGACCAACCGCTCCTTGCCGCGGCCGATGCGGTAGCTGGCGATCATCGTGTTGCCGCTCGGCAGCCGCTGTACGCCGCAGGCATCGCTGATGGCGTCTCCAGAGTCCGCGGCTGTGACGAGCCAGCGGCAACTGCCGTCCGCCGCATATTCCGCGACGCGGTTGCCATTGGTCAGCCCCGCGAGAATCCCGCCATCGGCCAACGCGATCGCCGTGAACGGCCAGGTCTTCGCCTCCGGTTCGTCGGCGACGCGGGTGTCGATCCGCGCGAGTTCCTTGCCGCTGCGGTCGTAACGGATGATCGCGAAATCGAGCAGATGGGGCACGAGGTAGCTGCCGTCGGCGAGCTTGCGCGCCATCCGCGACTGCATGTGGTGGTTCGGCCTCTGGCAGGCGAGTGGAAACGCGACTGCCACCCGGCCGTCGGCGGCGATCTCGAGCAGCCGCGGATTCGGGCCGGCTTCCGTGAGCACGTACGTGCCCTCCGGCGTCTTCTGGATGCTGTTGACCTCGGCCTGCGTGCCGTCGTACCGCCAGACGACCGCGTCTTCGCCACCCCCGGTCCCGCGGCGGATTTCGACCGCCGCGCCGCCGGCCGCCTGCGGCCCCTTGGAGAGCGCCAGCAGAATGTTGCCATCGGGAAGCACCCAGCCCTCGCGGGTGGCGCCGGGCCAGGACCACTCGACGCGGCCGTCCTTTTCGGATGATTCAATGTCGAGCAGCGCGGTGCGGCCGCCGCAGACGAGGATCCGGCGTCGGCCGCCGTCTGTCGCGCCGGTCTCGCCGGCCCTGAAGCCCGACGCTGCCACGACGAGCAGGAGGCTCACAGCCGCGCGACACCGCCGCGTTGTTTGCCCTTTGCGTTCTGTCACCATGTGCGCCTCCGTCGGTGTGACGATAGCAGGCACCGCCGCCGCTCGGTTGCAGGTTTACGTCGAAAGAGTTGTCGATTCGTGCGGCGACGGCGCATCCGGCCGATACACTGGTCTGCAGGAGGCATTCGATGGCCGCGCGTTCCCCCCGCCCGCCCGCTCGAACCCGGCGCCCGTCGCCGCCGATCCCGGGGGCGGCGGGGCCGCGTGTGGCGCTCCTCGTCGAGACGTCGAAGGCCTTCGGCCGCGGCGTGCTCCGGGGGGTGAGCCGTTGGCTCCGCGAGCACGGGCCCTGGAGCCTGTATGCCGACGAGCGCGGCTTCGAGGAGGGGGTGCCCGAGGGGCTCGAAACCTGGCTCGTCGACGGCGTCATCTCGCGGGTGCCGCGGGACCGGCTGCCCCGAGCCTGGCAGCGCGGCGAGGTGCCGCTGGTATCGCTGCGCTGGGAGGAGGGCGACGGCCCGTCGCCCGGCATCCACGCCGACGAGGCGGCGATCGCCCGGGCCGCGGCCGACCACCTGCTCGACCGCGGCTTCGGCAGGCTTGCCTACTGCGGCGTGCGGGCCCGATGGTCGCGGCTGCGCGAGGCGGCCTTCGCGGCCCATGCCACCGCCCGCGGGGCGGCGCTTCACATCTTCGACGCGCCCCACGCCAGCCGTGTCGGCATGTGCGTCGACGACGTGCCGGCGATCGCCCGCTGGATCGAGTCGCTGCCCCGGCCGGTCGGCATCATGGCGGCCTACGACGTGCGGGCGCTCGAGGTGCTCGACGCCGTGCGGTCGCTCGGGCTCTCCTGCCCTGACGACGTCGCCGTCATCGGTGTCGACGACGACGAAGTGCTCTGTGAACTGGCGACGCCGGCGCTGACGAGCGTGGCCCAGAATCTCGAGCGGATCGGCTACGAGGCGGCGCGGCTGCTGACCGCCCGCATGAAGGGGGAACGCGTCGCCGACGAGAGCGTGTTCGTGCCGCCGCTGGGCGTCGTCGTCCGCCGCAGCACCGACGTGCTCGCGGTGGACGACGCCGATGTGCGGCTCGCCTTGCGGCTGATCCGGGCCAAGGCCTGCGACGGCATCACGGCCGACCGCGTCGCCGAGGCGACGAGCCTGTCCCGCCGGTCGCTCGAGCGGCAGTTCACGAAGCACCTGGGCCGTTCGCTGCACGACGAGATCGTCCGCACGAAGCTGTCCGCCGCCCGCGACCTGCTCGCCGACACGGAGCTGAAGCTCGCGGCAGTCGCGGCCCGCAGCGGCTTCGCCCATGCGGCCCAACTCTGCACCGTCTTCAAGAAGGCCTTCGGCCTCACGCCGGCCGAGCACCGACGGCAGGCCCGTCCTTGGGCCGGCGGCACCGACAACGCCGTTCCGCGACGGCGGTGAGCTTGCGACCGCGGCCGATCGCGCGACTACGCCGGCCCGTCAGGCCAGGATCGGCTCGATCACGTGTCCGTGGACGTCCGTCAGCCGCCGCTCGATGCCGTTGTTGTAGAACGACAATCGCGTGTGGTCGAGTCCGAGCAGGTGCAGGATCGTGGCGTGGAGGTCGTAGATCGTCGCGACGTTCTCGACCGCCTTGTGGCCGAACTCATCGGTCGCGCCGTGATGGAAGGCCCGCTTCACGCCCGCGCCGGCGAGCCAGACGGTGAAGCCCGAGGGATTGTGGTCGCGGCCGTTCGCGCCCTTCTGGAAGGTCGGCATCCGGCCAAACTCGGTCACGAAGGCCACGAGCGTGTCGGCGAGGAGGCCGCGCTGCTTCAGGTCGCGCAGTAGGCCCGCGACCGGCTGGTCGAGGATCGGCCCGTGCACCGCATACTGGTCGGCGATCTTCTTGTGGCCGTCCCAGTTGCCCACCCCCTCCCCCATCGCATAGCCGCCGTTGAAGAGCTGCACGAACCGCACGCCCTTCTCGACGAGCCGGCGAGCCAGGATGCAGTTGCGGGCGAACCGCGCCTTGAGGGAGTTTTTCGTGTCGTCGGCGCCGTACAGGGCGAGCGTCTCCGGCGACTCGTCCGCCAGATCGGCCACCTTCGCCGCCGACAGTTGCATCTTCGCCGCGAGCTCGTAGGCACTGATCCGGGCGGCGAGGTCGGTGTCTCCCGGGTGCCGGGCGAGATGGTCTTCGTTGAGCAGCTTGAGGTACTCGCGGGTGGCGCGGTCGGCGGACTCCGAAAGCGAGGCCGGCCGGGCGAGGTTCGGTATCGGCTTGTCGGCATTGAAGCTCGTGCCCTGGAAGACGGCCGGCAGAAACGCGCTCTGCCAGTGCCGGGGCCCGTTCTGCGGCACGCCGCGCGGGTCGGGGATCGCCACGAACGCCGGCAGGTCTCGGCACTCGCTGCCGAGCGCGTAGGTGGTCCAGGCGCCGATGCTCGGGAATCCGTCGAGCGTGAAACCGGTCGACATCTGGCTCTCGGCGGGCCCGTGCGTGTTGCTCTTGGCCGTCATCGAGTGAATGAAGCACATCTCGTCCGCGAGGGAGCCCAGCTCCGGCAGCAGGTCGCTCGTCATCGTGCCGCTCTCGCCCCGCGGCTTGAACTCCCAGAGCGGCTTGATCAGGTTGCCCTGCTCGCCCTGGAACGTGATCAGCTTGCCACCACCCGGCGTCGGCATCGGCGTGTCGTGGAGCCGGACGAGCTCCGGCTTGTAGTCGAAGGTGTCGACGTGGGAGAGCGCGCCCGAGCAGAAGATCATCAGGACGTTCTTCGCCCTCGTGGCGAAGTGGGGCTGCCGTGGTGCATAGGGGCGGGCCGGGTCGATCACCGGCCGTATCGGCGGCTCGCCGGCGAGCAGCCGCTGCTCGTGCAGCAGAGCGGCGAGCGCGATGCCGGAGAGCCCTGTGCCGCCCCATTGCAGGAACGAGCGGCGGTCAAGGAGGTGGCGGCCGGCATGGGAGAGATGGTGTCGCATCAATACACCATGATGAATTCGTTGGCGTTGTAGAGGCTGCGGCAGAGGATCGGCAGACCGTGGGCGGCGACGAGCTCGCGGCCAACGCCGAGTTCGTTCTCCGTGGCCTGGCGGCCGAAGGCGAGCTCGAATGCCCGGCTCACCTGGAGGCCGACGTCGCTCCCCGCCTCCCGCTCGACTCGCTTCGCGAACCGGCCCGCCTGATCGAGAAGAAACGCGCCGTTGAGCATATTGAGCGCCTGGAGCGGAGTCGTGCTCGACGTCCGCTTCGGCTGCACCTGCCCCGCGTCTGGACAGTCGAAGGCGCCGAAGAAGCTATCGAGCTCGGCCCGCGGCTTGGCCTGATAGACCATCCGGCGAAAATCCTCGTCGGTGAACGAGGTCTTGGTGTTGTAAACCTTCACATAGTTCGTGTTGGGCTCGAAAAGGTCGAATCCCGGGCCGCCCCGCTTCGTGTTGAGGCTGCCGCTCACGGCGAGAATGGCGTCGCGGAGCGGTTCGGCCTCGAGCCGTCGCGGTGGATACCGCCAGAGGAGGCGAGAGCCCGAGTCTGACGCCAGGGCATCGGCGCGGGCCGCGCTCGTCTGCCGATAGGCCCGGCTCGTCACGATCAGCCGGTGGATCCGCTTGAGCCGCCACCGGTCGGCGGGGTTGGCCGGATCGACCAACTCGCTCGCGAGCCAATCCAGCAGCTCCGGGTGGCTCGGCGGGCCGCCATTCACGCCGAAGTCGCTCGGAGTGTCGACGATCCCCGTGCCGAAATGATGGTGCCACAGACGGTTGACGATCACGCGGGCCGTGAGCGGATTGGTCGGGCCGGTGATCCACGCGGCGAGCGCCTGACGCCGCTCTCCCTCGGGCGTATCGGCGGGCAACTGCCAGGCAGCTCCGAACGCCGTCAGGCTTCCGGGGCCGATCTCCTCGCGAGGGGCCATGGGATCACCGCGGAAAAGACGGTGCGTTTTCTCGGGAGTGGTGAACTGGCCCGCATAGGCCTTTGGAAGCGTCTTGAGCTGCACCAGTTGCCGCGTGAGGCCGGCAGCCGTCTCTGACAGGCTCTCGAGTTCGGCGAGCTCGTTTGGCGACAGCTCGGCCGCGGACGTGATCTGGCCGACCGTGTGGACGTAGCCGTGCGGCAACCGGTCTGCGTGATTCGCAACGACGCTCCAGTGCTCGCCGTCGAGCGACGTCGCGACCTCGTACCGCGTCGTGAGCCGATCGGAAAACTCCGGCCTGGGAGAGCGGTCGCGGCTCCAGACCACACGGCTGATTTCCTCCGCCTCGGGCAGTTCGAGCTGCACCCAGCCCCGGCCGATCTCGTTCGAGATCCAGGACCGCCGATTGCCGTACTTGCCGTCGTTGACGTGCTCGAGCTTGTGGGACGGGTTGTCGGCGAAGGTACCCGACGCCGAGGGCTTCGATTCGCGGGCGACGTTGCGGCCGTCGACCGCGAATACCTCCAGTTCGTCGAGGCAGGGTTCCGCCGCCGTCGTCCCCTGCACCGTGAACCGGACGAACTTCGCCCGTGTGGGTGGAAAGGCGTCGACGTTCTCGCCCGCGGACACCGCGGTCCTCAGGTGCGGCATCCGGTTGGCCGCCTCTTCGGGCGACGCCTGCTCCTCGAAGACGACGACGTCGGCTGTGACGGGAGCCCGCCCGGATCCGCCGACGAGAAAGAGCCGGGTCGTGGGCGCCAGCCGATGGGCACCGGCATCGCGAAAGCCGCTCCAGAGCGGCTTCTCCGCCGTGGGCTCGCCGCTGCCGTCGGCGAAAAGCCGCTGGTCGACCGTCGCGATCACCGTTTGGTCGGCCGTCGTGGCGGGGTCGCCGTCGGGATCGAGGACATAGCGAGCGTCCCGCGCGTGACTCTGCCAACCCGCGCCCCAGGAGAGCCAGATCCGGTACACGCCCTCGGCCCGGGGAGCATAGGCGAATACCGCCTGGCCCGGATCGGCCAGCCACCAATGGTATTGCTTGCCGAGGTTGGGCAGTGTGCGGATGTCGCCGGGCTCATCGGCAGCGCCGCGATCGGTGCCACCCGCGTGCGTCGCCACGCCCTTCGGCTCGGCGAGCTCTTCTGTCGCCGTGGTGGTGAGATCGTCGATCACGACCGTGCGGCGGAGCCGTGCCGCCGGCTGCAAGTCGGCGATCCGCCGCTGAATCGGCCGCAACTCGGCCTCGATCGCGGCGAGCTTCCGCAGCCGCGCGGCATTGTCGGACGGGAGAATCTCGCGGTCGCCATGTTTGACGCCGGCGAACACGGCCTTCATCCGGTAATAGTCGGCCTGCGGCACGGGATCGAACTTGTGATCGTGGCAGCGGGCGCAGCCGACCGTGATCCCGAGCAAGGCCGAGCTGGTCGTGGAGACCATGTCGTGCAGCTCATCCGCCCGCTGGTTGGCGGTGAGGACGGGATCGGGCGAGCGGACCTCGTCCATCGGGCCGGCGACGAGAAAGCCCGTGGCGGCGTCGGCGTCGAGCAGGTCGCCGCAGAGTTGCTCCTTGAGAAAGAGATCGTACGGCTTGTCGGCGTTGAGGGACTCGATGACCCAGTCACGGTATGGCCAGGCGTTGGGCCGGGCCCGGTTCATCTCGAACCCGTGGCTCTCGGCGAAGCGGACGACATCGAGCCAGTGGCGGGCCCAGCGCTCGCCGTAGTCCGACGAGGTGAGCAGCCGATCGACGAGGTCACGGTAAGGGCCATCGGTGCCGCCGGCCGCGCGGCAAGCCTCCTCGAACGCCGCGATCTCCTCGGGGCTAGGCGGCAGGCCGACGAGATCGAACGACACGCGGCGGATCAGCGTCCGCGGGTCGGCTTCGGGATTCATGGCGAGACCGGCCGCAGAGAGCCTCGCCATGAGGAAGGCGTCGATCGGGCCGGTGCCGGCCGGGGCCGGCGGCACGGGCGGCCTCGCGAGCGGCTGGTAGGCCCAATGGCTCTGCCCCTTCAACGGCTTGGATCCAGACGTCGGCAGCAGTGACGCGATCGACCGCATGTCGTCCGGCCAGTCTGCTCCGGCCGCGATCCAGTCTTTCAAGAGCCGCTGCTCATCCGCCGTGAGCGGCGGGGCGTCGGCCGGCATTCGCAGTTCCTTGTCGGCCGTGGCGATGCGGACGAAGAGTTCGCTCTCCTCGGGCTTGCCCCGCACGAGGCCCGCGGCGCCGGAATCACCTCCGGCAGTCGCCCGGTCGCGGTCGTCGATCCGGAAGCCGCTTTCGGCCCCCTCCGGGCCGTGGCAGCCGCCGCACTTCGCGGCGAGGAGCGGGGCGACGGAGTCTCGAAAGGCATCCTGGTCGGCTGCGCTCGCCAAGCCGACCGGAGAAATGGTCAGACAGCCAGCCAGCAGCAGGCAGCGGATCGCGACAGCGAAAGCGATAGCGACTCGAGGCGGCATCCCATGATTCTACTGTCGACGGGCGGCCGGGCCGCCAGTGTGATCCGTCGCAATTCTTTACGTTCCGTCCTTCCGCTCGACGGGAATCTGCGCCTCCGAGTACTTGACGAACCCCGGCACGAACGGACTGTTGTAGGCGAGCGACCGTGGTGGCCCCGCCTCGGTCCATTCGGGGTGCTCCGTGAGCCAGGCCCGCAGCCGCTCGAGGCCGCGGCGCATCGTGGCCGCGTCGTAGCCGCCCCGCAGACCGATCGAGACGACGACCGTCTCGGGTGCGTCCTCGACCACCACGACGGGGTCGGCCGGATCGGCGCCGGCAACGCCGAGCGACGGCTTGCCATAGAGGAACGCCATCGAGTCGGGGGCTTGGTCGCCGCCCCGGTCATTGCCGCCGGTCTCCCCGGCCTTCGCGTCGCCCCAGCCCATGACGACCGGCGCCGTCATCGCGATCTCGTTCCGCTCGATGTGTCGGAAGAGCTTCATGAACATACGATTGCCACCCTGACCCGCTGTCGCCCGCGCCATCCGGTGGGCCGGGTACGTCTTGATGATCACTTCGTTGATCGGGCCCGGCGCCGGAAAGCCCGCAGGCAGCGACGCTTCCGACACCATCCACGGTCGCCCCACGTTCGCCTCCCCATGCACCGGCCCGGCGGCCGGCTCTGCGGCACCGGCAAGTTCCGAAGCCGATATCACACCGCAGGCCAACAGCACTGCCAAAGCGTGGAAACGAAATCGGGATCGCATCTGCGGCATTCTACAGTGAGTGAAGTCGGGCGATAGCGGGACGATGCTCGGAGGGACCAGGGTGTCTGGAGCCGCATCGGCCCCGGGGGACACCCAACTCAGCGCACCTCGATCGGCCGGCCGGTGGCCGCCGATGCGTAGCAGGCCTCGACGATCGCCACCGCCTTGCGGCCCTCCAGGGCGTCGAGCGCCGGCCGGCGGCCCGCCCGGACCGCCTCGAGAAAGTCGGCGAAGTTGCGCGTGTGGCAGGAGTAGTTGATCGCCATCGGGTCGGCGGCGCCGCCGGAAGTGGTGCTCGCCGCCCCGAGCCGCTGTCGCAACGGCTCGTCGCCGGGCCGTTCATCGCGAAACCGCCAGGTCGTCAGCTGCTCCTCGACGATCTCCGCGGTGCCGTCGCGGCCGCCGAAGAGGAAGCGGCGCATCTGCCCCGGATAGAGGCTCGTGGCGGCGAGCAGCTGTCCGAGGCCGCCGTTCTTGAGCCGAAGGATCGCGACGCAGGTGTCCTCCACCTCGAGCCTCACGGGGTCGTGAGCCCGCACGGCCGTGAACGCCATCACGCTCTCGACAGGGTTCTCGCCCGGAGCGAGGCCCGGCATCGTCGCGCCGGCGATCCACTGCAGGGCATCGACACCGTGGATCGACTGGTTCATCACCGCCCCGCCGCCATCGAGCGCCTTCGTGCCCTGCCAGCGGCCGGGGCCGTAGTAGGCGTCGTCCCGCCACCAGGGCACGTAGCTCGCCGCGACGGCCAACTGCCCGAAGCGGCCCGCGGAGGCCGCCTCGTGGACGGCCCCGATGACCGGATTGAACCGCTGGGGAAAGATGGCGCCGAACGTGATGCCGGCCTGATCGACGGCAGCCCGCATCCGGTCGATGCGGTCGAGCGTGATCTCGAGCGGCTTCTCGCAGATGACGTGCACGCGGTGCCGGGCGGCGGCGAGCACGGCGTCGAGGTGGGCGCCCGACGGCGTGGCGACCGTGACGAAATCGGGCTTCTCGCGGGCGAGCATCTCGTCGGCGTCGGCATGCCAGGTGCAGCCGAACTCCTTCGCGAAGGCCTCCCCCTTCTCCCGAGTGCGGCAGGTGGCGGCTACGAGCCGCACGCCTTCGATGTCGGCAAGCGCCCGCGCATGCAGCTTGGCGATCGCCCCGATCCCGATGATGGCGGCCCGCATGCAGAGTTCCTCCGGGGTCAGTCGGTCGTCGCGGGAAGATCGGCTTCGATCCGCCGCATGTAGTCGATGCTCTCCCGCGCGAGTCGCTCGGGGCCCGGCGCGTAGTCGAACACCTCGACGCTCACCCAGCCCGGATACTGCACGTCGGCGAGCGCCTGGAAGATCGGCGCGAAGTCGACGGCGCCGAAGCCCGGGCCCATAAGATTCGTGTCGTTGGCATGGAAATGCTCGAGGTGCAGCGCGTTCGCCCGGATCACCTCCGGCGCCGGGGCGTCCTCGCCCGCCATCGCCTTGACGTCGAGATGGAGGCGGATGTGGGGCGAACCGATCCGCTCGATCAGGGCGCATGCCTCGGCGGCCGTGTTGAGGACGTCGGTCTCCGCCTCCGTGAGCGGTTCGAGTGCGACGACCGTGTCGGTCTCCTCGAGCACCGGCACCACCCGCGACAGCACTTCCGCCACATGGTCATGAGCGGCGGCGAGTGTCACGCCCGGCAGGAGGCTCCGCTGCTTCGGCGACCCGAGGACGAGGACGCGGCCGCCCAGGTCGCGGCAAAGGCGGGCCAGGTCGCCGAGATAGGCCGCCGTCCTGGCCCGCACGCCCGCGTCGGGATGGGTCACATGAAACTCATCCGTCTTGGCGAGCAGCCAGTGTAGCCCCACGCACTCGAGGCCTGCGGCCGAGATCGTGTCGCGGATCCGGCACCGATCGGCCTCGGCAATTTCGCCGGCCCGATGGCCGAGCGTGAACGGCGCGATCTCGATCCCCGTGTAGCCACAGTCGGCGGCGACGGCGCAGGCTCTCGCGAGCGACCAGTCGCCGAACGTCTCGTTGCAGATCGCGTACCGCATGGCGGCGGACTCCGGCAGGTGCTTCCGTGATGGCGGCTGGCGCAGAAGAGAGTGCTTACAGTGGCAACGCGCGGACGTCGCGAAACTCGACCTTCATGAGCAGGCCGCCGTGTACCTGGAGGCCGATCGGGCCGGGATCCCGATACTTGGCGGCCGTGTACTGCGAGACCTGCTTGCCGTTGAGCCAGACGGTGAAGGTGTCGCCCTTCGCCTCCACGCGGAGCCGGTTCCACTCCCCGGCCTTGAGCAGTGCGTCGACGCCCTGCGCCCGGGCCTCTTCGGGGTACGTACCGGTATAGAAGCAGCAGGTCATGTCCCGCTTGAGGCTGCGGGAGACGCCTATCTGCACCTGGACCTCGGGCTTGCGCAGCATGACGCCGCTGTCGATCTCGCCCGTAAACCGGACCTCCGCCTCGACGACGACGTCGGCATAGTCGCGGTCGGTGTAGAGCATCGAGGCCTTCTTCGCCTCGTCGCTCTGGCCGACGATGGCGCCGTCCACGACGCTCCAATACTCGGCCCCCACGACCTTCCAACCGGTGAGATCGCGGCCGTTGAAGATCGCGGGAAGCTCCGCCGTCGGCGGCAACTCCGCCCGAGCGGCTGCCGGCAGCGACGGGCCGAGGACCAAGGCCGCACACGCCGCGGCGATCGGGATCAGACACGGACCGCGAGTTGGTGACCGTAGACGCATCGGAGCGACTCTCGTTGGGGGGGACGGGGCCAGTACCGGGGACGGTTAGCGGACGACCCGCGCTCCGCCGCCCTTGATCTGCTTCTCCACTTCAGCCCGCGTGGCCATCGACGTGTCGCCCGGCGTGGTCGAGGCGAGTGCCCCATGGGCCGCTCCATACTCGACCGCCTTTTGCGGGCAGTTGAACTCGAGGAACCCGAACACGAGTCCGCTGGCGAAGCTGTCGCCGCCGCCCACGCGGTCGAGGATCTCGAGCTCCGGGTACTTCCGGCTGTCGTGGAACGTGCCGTCGTGCCAGAGGATGGCGCTCCAGTCGTTCTTCGTCGCCGTGATCACGCGCCGCAGTGTGGTCGCCGCGACCTTGAAATTGGGATAGTCCTTCACGGCCGTCTCGATCATCCGCCGAAAGGCGTCGGTCTCGATGGTCGTCAGGCCGTGGTCGGCTCCCTGCACCTCGAAGCCGAGAGACGCGGTGAAGTCCTCCTCGTTGCCGATCATCACGTCCACGTGGCGGGCGATCTCGCGATTCACCTCGCGGGCCTTGGCCTGGCCGCCGATGCTCTTCCAGAGGCTCGGCCGGTAGTTCAAGTCGTAGGACACGATCGTGCCGTGCCGCTTGGCGGCCTGCACCGCCTCGATCGTGACCGCGGCGGTCGTCTCGGAAAGCGCCGCGAAGATGCCGCCGGTGTGGAACCAGCGGGCGCCGAGCTTCCCGAAGATGTGATCCCAGTCGACGTCGCCGGGCTTGAGTTGACTGGCGGCGGTGTTGCCCCGGTCGGGCACGCCCACGGCCCCGCGGATGCCGAAGCCCCGTTCGGTGAAGTTCAGACCGTTGCGGACGCTGCGGCCGATGCCGTCGTCCGCCCGCCAGAGCAGGAAGTCGGTCGCGACCCCGCCCTGCATGATGAAGTCTTCGATCAGATGGCCGACCTCGTTGTCGACGAATGCCGACACGACGGCCGTCTTCAGGCCGAAGCACTTGCGCAGGCCGCGGGCGACGTTGTATTCGCCGCCCCCCTCCCAGGCATGGAACTGGCGGGCGGTGCGGATGCGGCCCTCGCCCGGGTCGAGCCGCAGCATGATCTCACCGAGCGAGATCTGGTCGAAAGCGCACGAACCCTTGGGCTTGATGGGAAGGGACATGATGGCTCCGGGGCGGAATCGATCGTTGGGAAACGTTGTAACAGGGAATGCGGATGGCTCTGCCTGCGGCCCGAGCGAGGTCAGGCCGTGGGCAGGGCGTCGATCGCGATCGGGGCCACGTCCGCCTCGCGGGCGATGTCGTTGAGCGCTTCGATCTCGGCCTTCGAGAAGAGGAGTCCGCCGGCGCGATCGCTGCGGGCGGCCGCCTCCGCCTCGAGCTGCCCCGGCAGCATGCACTGCTCGTTGCCGTGGCCGAGGATGTCGGCGAGCACCGCCTTCACGTTGGCCGCCTGGCTGCGGCCGCCGGCGAAGGCGCTGGCCGAGAGGGCGTCGGGATGGATCACCTGGAAGAAGAACGTGCAGCCCTGCTTCTCGCCCGGCACGGCGGCCCGGTTGCGGATCGTCGGGAGCGAACCGCCGATGAAGCCGCCCACGACCTCGTTGATGAGCGACAGGCCGTAGCCCTTGTGGTCGCCGAAGGGCAGGAGCGAGACGGCCTGCGCCGGATCGGTCGTCGGCTGGCCGTCCTTGTCCACCGCGGCGTTCGGCGGAAGCGTCTTGCCCTCGCGGAGCAGCTGCTGCACCCGGCCCATCGCGATCACCGAGGTCGCCCAGTCGATGACGATCGGGAACCCGACCGCCTCGGTCGTCGGGAAGCCCCAGGAATGGGGATTCGTGCCGAGCGTGGGGAACTTCCCGCGGAACGGCACCACCTCGGCGAGCGCCGCGGTGCAGTTCGTATAAGCGATGTAGCCCCGCTTCGCCGCCTCCATGACATAGCCGCCGCCCCAGAGATAGTGGAAGGCGTTGTCGACCGAGACGGTGCCGGTGCCGTAGATGTCGGCCAGCCGCATGCAGGTGTCGAGCGCCTCCCAGGCGACGGCCTGCCCCAGCTTCTTCTGGCAGTCCCAGACCTCGGCCGCCTTGAACTTGCCGGGCAGCTTGCGGATCGCGGCCCGCGGCACGCAGCCGCCCCCCTTCGAGCCGAAGTGCTCGTCGAGGTGCAGGGCCTTGATGGCGTTGTGGGTGCGGATGCCGTGCTTGGTGGCCGCGGTGGCGAGCTTCGCGGCGTGGTCCGCCTCGGAGGCGTCGAAGCCGCGGTGCAGGTAGGCCGCCCGCACGATCGCCTCGTGGGTGTCGACCGGAACGACGTGAAACGTTTCCACCATGAGAGGAGAGTCCTTCCTAGGAATCAGTCGGCTGTTGCATCGACCGCGAGGTTCGTGCCCGGATACCGGCGCCCCGCGGCCAAGCCGGTTACACGCACCGCGTGACCGGCACCTCCGGGTTGACCTGCGCGAGCGGCTTCTCGCCGTGCATGGCCCTGATCAGGTTCGTGACCGCGGCCATCGCCTGCCGCTCGACGCTTTCGGAGGTCCGCGAGCCGACGTGCGGCGTGACGATGCAGTTGGCGAGCTTCGTGAGCGGGTGGTCGGGCCGCGGCGGCTCCTCGTCGAGCACGTCGGTGCCGTAGCCGCGCACCCGGCCCGACTGGAGGGCCGCCGCGATGTCGGCGGTGTTGACGATCTCACCGCGGGCGCAGTTGAGGATGATCACGCCCGGCTTCATCTTCGCGATCGATTCCGCGCGGATGAGGTCGCGGGTTTCGGGGGTGAGGTTCGTGTGGAGCGAGAGGTAGTCGGCCGCGGCGAAGAGGTCGTCGAGCGAGGCGGCCCGCGTGACGCCGTGGGCGGCGGCGAACGCCTCGTCCCAGTAGACGTCGTGGCCGATCACCTTCATGCCGAACGCCCGCGCCCGCGTCGCCACCTCCTTGCCGATGCGGCCCATGCCCACGATGCCGATCGTCTTGCCGAGCAGCTCGTGGCCGGTCTGCCGCTTCCAGCCACCCGCGCGGGTCGAGTCGGTATGGAAGAGGAGGTGCTTTTCGAGCGCAAGCAGGAGGAGGAACGTGTGCTCGGCGACGGTGGTGTGGTTCACGCCCGGCGTGAAGAGCAGCGGGATGCCGAGCTCCGTGCAGCACTTGACGTCGAT
>JBJOKF010000193.1:0-16292 GCA_046046235.1 Planctomycetota bacterium
CCGCGGTTGGACGGGATGGCGATGACGTCGAGCTTGTAGATCTTCCAAAACTCGTTCGCCTCGGTCATGGCGGTGCCCGTCATGCCGCCGACCTTCTTGTAGAGCTTGAAGAAGTTCTGCAGCGTGACCGTGGCGAGCGTCTGCGATTCCTCCTTGACCCGCACGCCTTCTTTCGCCTCGACAGCCTGATGGAGACCGTCGGACCACTGGCGGCCCGGCATCAGGCGACCGGTGAACTCGTCCACGATCACCACCTCGCCGTTCTGCACGACGTAGTTCACGTCGCGCTTGTAGAGGTGGTGGGCCTTGAGCGCGTTGTCGACGAGGTGCGGCCACTCCATGTTGCCGACCGTGTAGAAGCTCTCCACGCCGGCGAGCCGCTCGGCCGTGCGCACGCCTTCCTCGGTCAGCGCGACGGTGTGCTCCTTCTCCTTGACCTCGAAGTGCCGCTCCGGCACGAGCTGCCGCGCGATCTGGTCGGCCTTGGAGTATTTCGTGACGTCGTCGTGCGCGGGGCCGGAGATGATGAGCGGCGTCCGGGCCTCGTCGATGAGGATGTTGTCGACCTCGTCGACGATGGCGAAATGGAGGGGGCCCTGACTCTGCTGGAGGTGTTTCTGGAAGCGGTCGTCGCCGCGCGACGCCATCCGCATGTTGTCCCGCAGGTAGTCGAAGCCGAACTCGTTGTTCGTCCCGTAGGTGATGTCCCGCGCGTAGGACTGTTGCCGCTCGGCCGAGTCCATGCCGGACTGGATCGCGCCGACGGTGAGGCCGAGCCCCATGTAGAGCGGCCCCATCCATTCCATGTCGCGGCGGGCGAGGTAGTCGTTGACGGTCACGACGTGCACGCCCTTGCCCTCGAGCGCGTTCAAGTAGGCCGGCAGGGTGGCCACGAGCGTCTTGCCCTCACCCGTGATCATCTCGGCGATGGCGCCCGAATGGAGCACCATGCCGCCGATCAGCTGCACGTCGTAGTGCCGCATCCCGAGGAACCTGCGCCCGCCCTCGCGGCAGACGGCGAATGCCTCGACGAGGATGTCGTCGGTCGTCTCGCCGGCGGCCAGCCGCCGCCGAAACTCGGCCGTCTGATCCCGCAACTCGGCGTCGGACATCTCCCGGTAGCGGGGCTCCAGGGAGTTGATCGCCTCGATCCGCGGCTCGAGCCGGCGGAGGTAGCGGGCGTTCGACGAGCCGAACAGCCCGGTGAGGAACCGCTCCACGCGCGTGCCGGCGCCGGCGGCGACGTTCGAGAGACCATCCCAGATTCGTTCGAGCTGTTGCATGGTGACGCCGGGTCCTTTCGCCCGATTCTCGCGGTCTGCCGCCGCGTGGGTCAAGGCGACCCGTCGCAGGGGATAACGCCGGTCGGCATGATTCAGCCGTGCGGCACGGGGAAGGCTTGAGGGCGTGGCGCCCGCGTGGGACAACGTGCGCTGCCCCTTACCGCCGCGAGACGTGCCCCGGGCCGTGCGGCCGGGCGTCGCAGCAACCTTCCCCTTTCCCGCCCCGAGCCGAACGCATGCCGTCGTCCGCGCAGATCACCGGGCCGGTCCGCGATATCCGCGGGCAACTGGTCTTTCTCGGCACGGGCACGAGCGTCGGTGTGCCGGTCGTGGGCTGCGGCTGCGAAACGTGCTCGAGCGTCGACCCCCGCGACTCCCGCTCGCGCACGAGCGTCGTCCTCGGGCTGCCCGGCGGCGCGCTGCTGATCGACACGACGCCCGACCTGCGGACGCAGCTCTTGCGCGAGCGGATCGGACGGGTCGACGCGGTGCTCTACACGCACGACCACGTCGATCACGTCTACGGCCTCGACGACATCCGGCCCATCTGCTTCGCCTCGGGCCGGTCGCTGCCGCTCTCTTGCGAGGAGCGGGTGGAGCGCCGGATCCGCACGGCGTTCGACTACGCCTTCTCCTCCGAGCCGCCCGCCGGCGGCGGCGTGCCGAAGGTGTTCTTCGAGCGGATCGGCACCGCGCCGTTCGAACTGCTCGGCGAGCGGGTCGTGCCGCTGCGGCTCAAGCACGGGCCGTTCGAAGTGCTCGGCTTCCGCTTCGGCAACGTCGCCTATTGCACCGACACCAACTCCATTCCCGACGAGACTTGGCCGCTCCTGGAGGGCCTGGACGTGCTCGTGCTCGACTGCCTGCGGCACACGACGCATCCGACGCACTTCTCCGTGTCGGAGAGCCTGGCGGTGGCGGCGCGGGTCGCCGCCCGGCGGACGCTGTTCGTGCACATGTCGCACGACCTCCCGCACGCGGCGACGCAGGCGGCGCTGCCGCCGGGCATCGAACTGGCCTACGACGGCCTCGTGGTGCCGCTGTCCTGAGGGCGGCGTGTCGGAGCGACCCTGTCCCCGAGTGGTGGCCGCCCGGATTCGACACGTTGGAAAACGTGTCGCCACGACGGCCCGGAGCCGGAGCCCGGGTCAGAGCCACGGTCATCGGTTCGGGGAGCGGTGCCGGTCGGGGGCACGCGCAGCCGCCGGTGCACTTTGACTGCCAGCGTTGGCGCACCACGCCTGTGGAGTGAGTCACGTCAAAGTCCGCCGGCGGCGAGCATGAGCCCCGCCGGTACCGCGGCGATTTACCAGCAGGCTACGCGGATTCGACACGTTGGAAAACGTGTCGCCACGACGGCCCGGAGCCAGGGGCCGGGGGCGGAGCGAGGGCCGGAGTTGCATGTCTGCGGGCGTGTGTTTCGGCTCAGTCGAGGTCGAGCCGGCGGAGCCGCAGGGAGTTGGCGATCACCGAGAGCGACGAGAGGCTCATGGCCGCCGCGGCCAGCATCGGGCTCGTGACGTGGCCGAGCAGGGGATAGAGCACTCCCGCGGCCACCGGCAGGGCGAGCAGGTTGTAGGCGAACGCGAGGAAGAGGTTCTGCCGGACGTTCCGCATGGTCGCCCTCGCGAGCGCGACGGCCCGCGGCACCGCCGCCAAGCCGCCCGAGAGGAGCGTGACATCGGCGGTCTCGAGCGCCACGTCGGCGGCCGAGCCCATGGCGACGCCGACGTCGGCCGCGGCCAGGGCAGGGGCGTCGTTGATCCCGTCGCCGACGAACACCACGCTCGCGCCGTCGCGACGGTCCGCTCGCAGCTCTTCGACGCGGGCGGCTTTTTGTGCCGGCGACAGGCCGCCGCTGGCCGCGCCGATGCCGACGGTCGCAGCCGTCCTCCGGGCCACCTCCGCCGCGTCGCCCGAGAGCATCTCCAGAGCCAGCCCGTCGGCGGCGAGGGCGGCGACCGCGGCCGTCGCCTCGGGGCGCGGCGGGTCGGAGAGCGTGAAGGAACCCGCGAAGCGGCCGTCGACGGCGACGTGGACCGTCGTGTTTCCGGCGGCGTCGAGCGGAAGATCGGCGGCGGCCGGTAGGGCCACCCCCTGCGTCATCAGGAGTCTCTCGCTGCCGACCAGGATGCGCCGGCCCTCGACCGTGCCGGTCACCCCCTGGCCCACGACGGCCGCGACATCCAGGGCCCGTGACGGGACGATGCCCGCTGCCTCCGCCGCGGTCACGAAGGCTCTCGCCAGCGGATGCTCGCTCGAGCCCTCGAGGCTCGCCGCCAGGAAGAGCGCGCCTCTCCAGGGCTCGGCCGCGAGTGCGGCCGGCGCGGTGGCGAGGTCTGGAACCGTCACCCGGCGTCCCGCTGCGTCGACCGCCGTGGCCGACTGGATCCGCGGCCGGCCGATCGTGACGGTGCCGGTCTTGTCGAACACGACCGTGCCCGCCCGCGCGAGCGCTTCGACCGCCTCGGCCGACCGCACGAGGATGCCCGCCCGCGCGCCGCGGCCGATGGCCACGGTCATCGCCAGCGGCGTGGCCAGGCCCAGGGCGCAGGGGCAGGCGATCACGAGCACGCTGACCGCCGACACGAGCCCGAGCGCCAGCCGCGGCTCCGGCCCGAAGGCCGACCAGGCGAGGAATGTGAGCGCCGCGAGCAGCAGCACCGCCGGCACGAAGACCGCGGCGAGCTTGTCGGCGAGCCGCTCGATCGGGGCCCGCTTCTCGTGCGCCTCCCGCACGAGCCGGGCGATGCGGGCGACGAGCGAGCCATCGGCGGCGGTTTCCGCCTCGACGACGATCGCGGCCGCGCCGTTGATCGCGCCACCGAGCACGCGGTCACCGGCGCCGCGGGGCACCGGCATCGGCTCGCCGGTGAGCAGCGACTCGTCGCAGGTGGTCGATCCCTCCCGGACGAGTGCATCGGTAGGGATGCGGCCGCCCGGCCGCACCCGCAGGAGGTCGCCCTTCCGAACGGCGCCGAGCGGGACCGTCTCGCCCCCCGGAAACCGCTCCGCCGTGGCCGGCGCCAGATCCATCAGGGCTCGGATGGCGGCGGTGGTGCCGCGGCGGGCGCGGGTCTCGAGCCGTTGGCCCAGCAGCACGAGGACCACGATCATGCCGGCCGACTCGAAGAAGACCTCCACGCTCCCGTCCGCCCGCCGAAACGCCGGCGGGAAGATGCCCGGGGCGAGCGTCGCCGCGACACTCGCCCCCCAGGCCACGAGCACGCCCAGGCTGATCAGGGAGAACATGCCGGGCCGGCCCCGGCGAAACCCGGCGATGCCTCCTGACAGGATCGACCGTCCGCCCCAGAAGACGATCGGCGTCGCCAGCAGGAACTGCAGCCAGTTGCCGGCCTGACCGGCGAGCCATCCCGGCACCGGCACGTCTGGCAGCCACCGCGCGGCGGCATGCCCGCCATGACCGTCGTGCGCGAGCATGCCGAGCATCGCCACCGTCATGAGCACCCCGCCGAGCACCGCGGAGACGAGCAGGCGACGGCCCTCGACGCGAGCGGCCGCCTCGGCCGCGCCGCCCTGGCCGATCGGCTCGAGCGGCATGCCGCAGATGCTGCAGGTGCCGGCGGAGCCGCTCGTCACCTGCGGGTGCATGGGGCACTGCCAGCCGTATTCACCGGCCGCGGCCCGGGCGCAGCACGGCTTGACGGCCGGCTCGGTCGGGGCGTCTGGCTGGATGACGGTCAGCTGCATGAAAGGCCGTGCGGGGAAGGAGATGTGGGGCGGGGCGACCGTGGGCTCAGGCCGACGCCTCGGTCTGGGAGGCCAGCCGTTCCAGCAGCCGCCGCGCGGCGCCGCAATCGATCGTCTCTTCGGCCCGCTGCCGCGCGGCGGGCAGGCTGTCGCGCATGCCCGCGGCCCAGAGCACGGCGGCCGCGTTGAGCACGACCACGTCGCGCCGCGGGCCGATCTCGCCGCCGAGCACCGCCCGGATCGCGGCCGCGCTCTCGGCCGGCCCGCCCACCCGCAGGCTGGCGGCGGCCGATGCCGGCTGGCGGGCGATGCCGAAGTCCTCGGGGTTCCAGCGCGACCGGGTCACCACGCCGTCGGCCACGTCGATGACGTCGGTGGCCCCGAAGAGGCTCACCTCGTCCCACACGTCGGCGGCGCCGTCGCCCACGTGGCCCGAGACGATCACCGCGCGGCGGATGCCGAGCAGGCCTGCCGCGGCCGCGAGCGGCTCGCGGGCCGTCGCGCGGCCGACGCCGATCACCTGCACGTTCGCGTGGGCCGGATTGCACAGCGGTCCGACCAGATTGAACACCGTGGGCCGGCCGAGGGATCGCCTGAGCGGCCCCACGCGGGCCATGGCCGGATGATGCGCCGGCGCCAGACAGAAACAGAACCCGTCGTCCGCGAGTTGCCGGGCCAGTGCGGCGGCGGGGCCGCCGACCGGAACCCCGAGCGTCTCGAGCACGTCGGCCGAGCCGGTGCGGCTGGTCACCGCGCGGTTGCCGTGCTTGGCCACCGGCAGGCCGGCGGCCGCGGCGACCAGCGCCGCGGCCGTCGACACGTTGAACGAACCGGAGCCGTCGCCGCCGGTGCCGCAGGTGTCGGCGACGATTCCGGCGGTGGCGCGGACCGGCACCATCCGCTCCCGGAGGGCGTCGGCCACGCCGGCGATCTCGGCGGCCGACTCGCCCAGATCCGCCAGGGCCACGAGCCACGCGCCGAAGGCTTCCAGATCGACGCTCCCGGAAAGGACGCCGCCCACGAGTTGCCGCGTCTCGTCGCGGCCGGCATGGCGGCCCGCGCGCAGGGCCTCCAGCGAGGAGATGAGGCCCTGAGTGTCTGTCGATCGCTCCATGGAAATCTCGCTGTCGCCCTCGCGGCACGGCATGTCTGCCTGCTTTCGGCTACCATTGCTCCCAGCAGCCTACTCCAGGACGGCGCCGCACGCCCCGCCGCATATGAACGTGATCGCGCCCCGCAAGGTGATCCTCGACGTCGATCCGGGGATCGACGACGCCGTTGCCTTGATCATGGCGCTGTTCGACCCGCGGCTGGAAGTATTGGCCGTGACGGCGGCCGGGGGCAACGTCACGCCGGAACAGTCCACCGGCAACCTCCAGGCGGTCGTCGCCTACCTCGACCCGCCCCGGCTACCGCGCATCGGGATCGCTCCCACCGACATCGAGCTTCCGGAGCGGCCGTTCAGCATGCACGGCGCGGACGGGCTTGGTGGCATCGACCTGCCCCGGGCACAGCTGCATGGCGGCCATGTGGCGGAGAAGGTGATGTGGGAGACGATCCGGGCCAACCCCCGGGAGGTCACGATCATCGTGCTCGGGCCGCCGACCAATCTCGCCCGCCTGCTCCGCCGGGATCCTTCGATCGCGGAAATCATCGACCGGGTCGTGATCTCGGGCGGCACCGTGCATGGCCAGGGCAACGTCACGCCCGTGGCCGACCTCAACTTCTTCTGCGATCCGCTGGCGGCCCGGCATGTCGTCCGGGAGCCACTCACGAAGACGCTCGTTCCCCTGGAGACGACCAGCCAGGTGGTGCTCGAGTTCGACTTCCTGGAACACCTGCCGGATGAATCGTCGCGGGCGGGGCTCTTGCTCCGGCGGATGCTGCCCCACGCCTTCCGGGCGCATCGGCAGCTGCTCGGCAGCGAGGGACTCTGCCTCCACGACGTGGTGGCGCTCGTCGCCGCGACGAACCCGGAGCTCTTCGAGCGGACGGCGATCGTCGCCGACGTGGAAACTGCCGGCGATCTCACGGCCGGCATGCTCGTGGTCGACCGCCGGCAGGTACGGCAGAGGCGGCCCAACGCCGACCTGCTCGTCGGCTGTGACGCGGCCGGCGTGACCGACTGCATCCTCCGCGGCCTCGCCACTGCCGCCGCCGCGACCTGACCGGGCGGTTCTTCGGCTCGAGGAATACCGGCTCATCGATCATTTCAGGGAGGCTCGGGGGGCGGCGAACGCTTCCCGAGCGAGCGGCCGCCGTGGCCGGAGCGAGGAGCCATTCCGCCGGCGAGCGGCGGACGAAGCACTATCGCCGCCCACCGAGCCGGCGATCTGCGCGGGTCGGGTGCGTCATCACTGCGCCTCGAACTGCTCGCGGCTGGCCACGGGCATCGAGAGCTCGATCCGCGCGCCTTCGCGGAAGACCACGAGCGTCACCGTGCGGTCGGTGGGTGTCATGCTCACGAGGCTCACGAGGTGGTCGTCGTCCTCGATCGGCACGCCTTCCACTTCCAGGATCACGTCGTCGGCCCGCACGCCGGCCAGGTCGGCCGGCGACCCCTTCGTCACCGCCGACACGTGCGCCCCGACCGCCCGCACCATGCCGAGCCGGTGGGCCGCCTTCTGCGTGAAGACGCGGTCGAGCGTGACGCCGAGATAGGCCCGTGACACCGTGCCCGTCTCCACGAGCTGCCGGGTGACGAACAGCACCATCGAGATCGGGATCGCGAACCCGATCCCCTCGCTGCCGCCGGAGTTGCTGGCGATCGCCGTATTGAGCCCGACCACCTCGCCCCGGAGATTCACCAGCGGCCCGCCGCTGTTGCCGGGATTGATCGCCGCGTCGGTCTGGATGAAGTCCTGGAACTTCACGCCCCCCTCGCCCAGCTCCAGGTCGCGGCGGCCCTTGGCCGACACGATGCCGAGCGTCACCGAGTGCGACAGCCCGAACGGGCTGCCGATGGCCAGCACGGTATCGCCGATCTGGAGCGAGTCGCCGGCGGCGAGCCGGGCGGTCTCGAGGTCGTCCGCGGCGACCTCCAGGACGGCGATGTCGGTGCCCGGGTCGGACCAGAGCCGCACCGGCCGGATCTCGCGGCCGTCATCGAGCCGGATGGCGATGTTGTCGAGCTCGGCCCTGTTCACGACGTGGCGGTTGGTGATCACCACGGTCCGGCCCGAGACGGAGGCGATCACGCCCGAACCAGCCTCGTCCTCGCTCGCCTTGCCGTTCTTGGGTCGCAGCGCCGGCTTCTTGGCGTCGATATGGACCACGGTCGGCCGGAGGAGCTGCGTCAGACGCCGCAGCTGTGCGCCCTGCCGCTCGAGGGACTCGGCGTCCCGCGAGACCTGCTCGTAGAGCCGGTCGCGTTCCGTGGCCGACAGCCGGGCCGGTCGCATCGGGTCGACCCGCCCGCCGCTGCCCGCCGCCGGCCGCTCGATCGGCTTGAGCCGCACCGGTGGCTCCTCGGCCGAGCCGACCGACGCCAGCGTCAGCACGGCGAGGATCGCCAGCGGGAGCGGACGGAAGCACGACGAGGGGTGACTGACAGCACGGACGCAGGGCATGGCTCGGACACTCCAGGCGACGGATCGATGCATCGGCATGTCGATCCTCCGACCGCCATCTTAGTGTATGGCGCCTGCTTCGCCGGCACATGGGCGTGGCCGTGCTACGGCATCTTCCCGGCCGAGCCGCCGGATCGCGCGCCTCGCGAGGTCGGGAGGCGATGCGGCTACTCGTAGTCGCCGATCACCGGCTCCTCGGCCGCCTGCTCGCGTTCCTCGCCACGAGCACCGCCCGCGGAGCCGGACCGCTCCAGCTCCCGCTGGCATTCGATGCACATCGTCGCGTAGGGAAGCGCGTTGAGCCGGGCCATCGGGATCCGGCCGCCGCAGACTTCGCACGAGCCGTACTTGCCGGTACGCATCCGCTCCAGCGCGTTCTCGATGTTCGCCAGCTCGCGGCTCTCCACCTCGGCGAGCTGCGAGCTGATCTCGTCCTGGGCGGAGTCGTAGGCCGCGTCGATGACGTCGCCGGGCGACTCGCTGCGGAGATCCTTCAAGAGCGACAGGTCTCCGGCCAGCGCGCTGCGCAGGGCGTCGCGGCGGCGGACCAGGATCGCCCGCAGGTTCAACAGGGAGTCTTTACGTGCCATGGGTGCTGCTCCTCGTCCGGCCGGAACGGGTGGGTCCTGTACGATGGACCGTTCCCGGAGCCGGATCGCAACCAATACTACGGGCCGCCCTCGAAGATGGTTCGTTCCTCGTTGCCCCTGTCCCCAATTCTTCACTATCGGCAGGAAAAACGGGGAAATACAGGAAAAATGGATTCTGACAGTTGGATTGCCGGTGTCGGGCCGGTCAGCCGCCGCCGGGCAGCGTGCCGGCGGTCCCCGCCACTTCGTGCCAGGCCGCCTCGACATCCTCCAGGCGTGTGAGCGTGCCGCCCACGGCCAGACGGAGGGCCAGCCTGCCCGCGACGGTGGCCGAACTCAGGCAGACCCGGCCGCGCCGGTTCACCCGATCGAGCAGCGCCGCGGTCGCTTCATCCCCGGATTCGAGACCGAAACAGACGAGGCTCAGGGACGGCGGGGCCAGGAGCATGAAGCGGGGGTCGGACCGCACCCGGTCGGCGAACCAGGCCGCCCAGGCCACGTGGTCACGGATACGGCCGCGGAGTGCCTCGGCCCCCAGCATGCGGAGCGTCATCCAAAGCTTGAGCGCCCGGAACCGCCGGCCGAGCGGCACCTGCCAGTCGGCATAGTCGATGACCGCGCCGCTCTCCGTCGCGGCATTCCGCAGATAGTCCGGCTTCATCGAGAGGCCGTGGATGAGCGGGCGGCGATCGGCCAGCCAGAGCGCGTGGCAGTCGAGGTTCACCGGCAGCCACTTGTGGGGATTGAAGCCCCAGCTGTCGGCCGCGTCGGCGCCGGCCACGATTTCGTCGCGCAGCTCCGGGCAGAGCGCCGCGGCGCCGGCCCAGGCCGCGTCGACGTGGAGCCAGGCGCCGTGTCGCCGTGCCTCGGCCGCGATCGCCGGCACGGGATCGATCGCCCCGGCGGCCGTCGTGCCGACGGTGGCGGCGACGAAGCAGGGGACGCGGCCGGCCCTGGCATCGTCGACCATTGCCGCCGCGAGTGCCGCGACATCCATGCCGCCACGCTCGTCGACGGCGATCGTGCGGAGGGCCGCGCGGCCGAGGCCCGCGATGCCCAGCCCCTTTTCCACGCTCGAGTGGGCGGCGGCGCTCGCGTAGGCGACGAGCCGGCCCAGGGCCGCGGTCCGCGCGGGGCTGTCCGCGAGCGCCCGTTCGCGGGCGGCGACGACCGCCGCGAGCAGGCCGCTCGAGGCGGAGTCCTGGATCACGCCGCCGCCGGGACCGGTGCTCGCGAACCGCTCAGGGAGACCGAGCAGCTCGCGGAGCCAGTCGAGCGCGAGCGTTTCGAGCTCGGTGCAGGCCGGCGAGGTGATCCAGAGCATCCCCTGCACGCCGAGGCCGGCCGCGAGCAGCTCGCCGAGGATGGACGGGCCGCCGCTGCCGGCCGGAAAGAAGGCGAAGAAGCCAGGGTGCTGCCAGTGCGTCAGCCCGGGCACGATCACGCGGTCGAGATCGGCGAGCACCGCGGCAAGCGGCTCGGGATGCTCGGGCGCATGGTGCGGCAGCTGCGCCCGCACCCAGCCGGGCTCGACCTGCGACTGCACGGGGCGGGAGACCAGCGTCGAGAGATAGTCGGCGATCCAGTCGACCATCTGCCGGCCTTCGCGGCGAAACCGCTCGGCGTCGAAGGCGGCGCCTGCGGTCGGGGGGTGTGGCGGATCAGGCGGGGTCATGCGCGGTCGGCCGCGCGGAATCGGCCGGCTCCCCATGGGCTGTGAGGATGATTCGGCGCGGGCCCCCTCGGTCGCGGTGCTCGCAGAGATAGATGCCCTGCCAGGTGCCCAGGCAGAGCCGGCCGTGGCGGATCGGGACCGTGACCGAGCTGCCGAGCAGCGACGCCTTCACGTGGGCCGGCATGTCGTCGGGCCCTTCGAGCGTGTGGGCATAGGGAAAGTCCTCGGGCGCGATGTTCCTGAACGCCATTTCGAGATCACGGGGCACGTCGGGATCGGCGTTTTCGTTGATCGTCAGGCTCGCCGAGGTGTGCTGGATGAAGACGTGCAGGAGCCCCACGTCGAGTCGTTCGATCTCGGGGAGCGCGGCCTCGACCTCGGCGGTGATGAGGTGGAAACCGCGCCGCCTGGGACCGAGCCGGAGTTCCGCCTGCAGCCATGCCATGAAGTGCGCGCTCCGATCTCTTCAGCGGCCGCCCGCGCCGAAGCACCAGACGGTGCCATCATCGGAGGCGATCACGACCCTGCCTGCGGCGACCGCTGCGCCGGCCGAGAAGCCGCCCCCGGCGTCGAACTCCCAGAGCGGCTCACCGTCGCCCGCGGCGAGGGCCACGATCTTGCCGGCCGCGTCGGCCGCGATCACGACGTCACCTCCGTCCGCACGTCGGGCCACGACGGCCGACGCGTCGACCTTGCCCCGCATCGGCCGCCGCCAGCGGCGGGCACCGTCGGCCGCCGCGAAGGCCTCGACCGCCCGGCCGCGCGAACCGACGATCACGAGGTCGCCGGCGATCGTGGCGCTCGACCGGTACGACTGCGGATTCACGGCCGGCTGCACCCGCCAGGCGACCTCCCCTTTCACGAAGTCGATCGCGAAGAAGGCACCGCCTTCGGTGCCGAAGAAGACCCGGTCGCCGGCGGCCGCCGGCGTGGTGCCGGTGGGGCCGTCGATCGGCACCGCCGTGCGCTCGTCGCCTGTCACGGAGTCGAGCACGTGCAGCTTGCCGTCGCAGCCGGCGAGGAAGACGCGGTCGCCCTGCGGTCCGCGGGCGACCGTCGGCGAGCAGCGGATCTGGTCGGCGATCGAGTGCTTCCAGACAGCCTTGCCGTCGGCGAGCGTGAGGCAGGAGAGGGATGCGTCCTGCGAGCCGACGAGCACCCGCGGCGGGCGGCCCTCGTCAGCGGGCAGGATCGTCGGGCCGCCAGAGATCTCGCCGTCGGTCTCGTACTCCCACACCACCGCACCGGTCGCCCGATCGAAGCCGCGGACGACGCCGGTGTCGTCGCCGACGACGACCAGCGGCACCGCGGGATCGGGCGATACCGCCGCGCTCGACGGAAAGCCCGCCGCCTCGGCCTTGAAGGTCCAGCGGCTCGCGCCCGAATCGAGGGCGAGCGCGTGGAACGTGCCGTCGAGATCGCCGATGTAGATCGTGCCGGAGTCGATCACCGGCACCGCGCCGAAGGCAGTCTTCTCGAACCGCCGGTGCCACTGCTCCGTGAGCGGCAGATCGACCGTCGACTCCGAGCGGCCGGTGCCGGCCAGGCTGCCGCGGGACGTGGGCCAAGCCGCGTCCGGCGCGGCCTCGGCCGCGGTGTCGGCGGCCGAAGCAACCCTGCCCGCCGGCACGGTCAGCATCAGGATGAGCCACGCAGAGACGAACTGGAGCAAGGGCATGATCGGCGGTCGCTTCATCGGGCGGCCTCGTAGAGCGCGCCACACTCGGCGGCGGTGACGGGCCGAGGATTGTAGCCGCCGGTCCACTGGGTCGCGGCGTCCGTCGCCAGGCTCTCGATGTCGGGTGTCGCCAGCCCCAGGCCTCCGAGCGTCGTGGCGAGCTTCGCCTGCTCGAGCAGGACCGTGAGCCAGCCGGCGATCCGCTCCGCCGCGGAGTCCCGGCCGCCCGCCGCTCCGAACGCATCCAGTGGATGGCCTGGCAGGTCGGCGGCGAGTTCGGCATACAGATGGTCGCAGGCGGCCGCGTTGAAGCGGACGACGTGCGGCAGCATGAGGCCGACCGCCTGCCCGTGGACGACGCCGTGGGCTGCCGTGAGGGGATTGGCCAGGGCATGGGCCGCACCGAGCATCGCGTTCTCGATGGCGAGCCCGGCCCAGGCGGCGCCGAGTTGCACCGCCCGACGGGCGCCGAGATCACGGCCATCGGCGAACACCCGCGGAAGGTTCGCGGTCAGCAGCCGCCAGGCCTCGCGCGAAAAGATCCGCGAGGCCGGCGTGGACGCACGGCTGACATGGCTCTCGACCGCGTGGGTCACGGCGTCGACGCCGGTGAGCGCCGCGACGCGGGCGGGCTGCGTGAGTGTCAGCTCGACGTCGAGGATGGCGACGCGGAAGGCGGCCCGCGGATCGCCGCAGGCCATCTTGCGGCCCGTGGCGCTATCGGTGATCAGCGCGAAAGACTGCGTCTCGCTGCCGGTGCCCGCGGTGGTGGGCACGGCGATCGAGGGGAGCATGGGGCCCGTCGCCGTGCCGCGGCCGCGGTAGTCCGCCATCCGCCCGCCGCAGGAATACAGGAAGTTGATCCCCTTGGCGCAGTCCATCGAACTGCCGCCGCCCAGACCGACGAGCAGGTCTGGGCGGAAGTCGCGGGCGATGGCCGTGCCGGCCTCGACCTGCGCGGAGGTCGGGTTTTCACCGAAACCCTCGAAGACGGCCGTGGCGATCCCGGCAGCCTTGAACGACTCGAGCGACGCGGCGGTGTGGCCGGCCCGCACGATGCCGGGATCGCTCGCGACCAGGGCCCGCGTCGCCCCGAGTTCGCGGGCGATGTCCCCGATCCTGCCGACCGTGCCGGCGCCCACCACGAGCCGGGTGGCCGCGTAAAATTCGAACGGGTGCTCTGTTCGCGACGGCAACGAACGGTTCTCCAGCACGGGGGTGTCTTGATGCCGCATGCCCGATGCCGAGCGCCCGATGCCGAACGCCGGGCGGCGCGGCCGGGCTCACGCCCGCGCGGCGACCGAATCCGCGACCTGCAACGCCCGCGACCGGTAGAGGAAATCGATGATGTTGCCTTCGTGCGGCTGCAGCCAGTCGAGCTTGGTCGTCGGGATGGGACCCAGGTTGAGCCGGTCGATGTGGGTGCAGTCGATGAGCCGCCGCTGGAAGGCATCGTCGTCGGTGATGGCCGAACAGACGAGCGTCGGACCGATCGACTCGAGCATCTTCTCCTGCGGGCACTCGACCACGCTCACGAACGGGAACATGTATTCCGCCTTGGCGAGCGCGGGTTCCGGGCTCGTGCAGTGCACGACCGTGGGCCGTAGCCAGCCGCACCGCTCCCCCTCCACGAGCCGGTCTCCGTAGGCCGCGGTCGCGTGGGTCGCGCCGGGGGCGTCGAGCCCCGCCGCGATCTGGCCCCAGATCGCCTTGGCGGCGCCAGGGATCGTGAATGCAGCGAGCTTCGCCTCGGGGTCGTGCGGCGGCTTGACTTCGATCGGGCCGAGCCGTTCTGCCAGGGCCGCGGCAATCGCCTTGGTGTGGCGGCTGGCGTAGATCGCCGAGGCGTTGATGCAGCCGCGGCCGCTGTTGATGGCCACGCTCTCACAGAGCATGTCGAGGTGCCGCTCCCAATCGTCGACGCAGTCGTCGCCGAAGACGATCTTCGAGAAGCCGGGGCCGTGGACCTGGACGCCCGGATTGCCCCGGTACTGCTCCACGGTCTTCGCGCTGCCGAAGATCATGCTCCGACCGCAGCCGGCCAGGATGCCCGCGCCGACGTCGGTGGCGCCTGGATAGAGGCTGATCGCTTCCGGGGGGATGCCGGCCTCCACCATCGCGGCGGCCATGCGGTAGGGCGTCCAGGGCTCCTGGCTGCCCGGCTTCATCACCAGGCCCACGCCGAGGGCGATCACCGGCAGCCAGAGCGTGTGCACGCCGGGGGAGTTGCTCGGCAGGACGAGGCCGAGCACCGGCGCCTGCGCCTGGTAGCTCACCGTCACGCCGCGCTGCTCGACTCCGTGGCCGCTCCACAGGATCTTCGTGTCGAGCCCGCGCGAGAGCGCGTCGAGGATGCGGTCCATGTTCGAGAGCACGAACATGTTCTTCTGCATGTTGGCCCGGCAGAGGCTCTCCGGCAGGCCGGTGGTGGCCGACTGGCACTTCACGAACTGCTCGGGCGACTGCGGCGCGCCGCCGACCGTCGGCGAGCCGAGGGCGTAAAGATTGCCGGCGGTCTGGAGCCGCTCGACGACTTCCTCGGGATCGAGGGCCAAGAGCGCCTCGCGGGCCTGCCCGGCCTTCTGCAGATCGCGGCCCACGATCGCGCCGCCCACTTGGCTGACCTCGGCGACGGGCTCGCCGGTGAGGAAATGGACGAGCGTATCGCGCTCGAGCGACTCGTAAGGCTTGCCGAACCGATAGGCGGGGAGATGCATGCGTAAGGCTCTCGGAGGTCTCTTTAGTCTAGCCAATCAACGCGTTCATGCGCCCAACACGGCTCGGGGTGCCCATGCCCCCTCGCTGGACGTTCGCTTCAGCCCTCCTGGCTTCAGCTCACTGCGGTGGAAGCTGCGCTTCGCAATCCTTGCCGCGCTGGCTTGCACAGCCCGCTCGAGGGCATGAGCACCCCGAGCCTTCGACAGTCGAATGAAGTTCAGCAGATTTCGAATCAATACACCCCGACGGTCGTCGTGGCGGCGAGTTCGCGGAACGGGCGGACGCCGCTGATGCCGTCCCACGGATATTTCTCGTAGGGCAGTTCCCGTTCGCCTTCGTCCCGCTCCAGGAATCCGGGAATGAAGGTCTCCTTCGTGAGCGTGGTGAGGCGGACACGGCCCGTGCCGCCGTAGGGGACGACCGTGTCTCGGTCGTCGAAGTCCACCACCTCGATCACGGCCCGCGGTTGCGGCGCGTAGTAGGCGATCGTGTAGCCGTCGGCGGGCACGACCGGCCGCGAGGCGGCCAGGCCCATGAGCGTGTTGCCGTAGGTGGGCGTCATGTAGGCGCCGTCGAGGAGCTCCTCCACGGCGAACCGGGTCCACTGCGGCGTGAACTCGGTGCCGCCCGAGAAGATGCCGGTGATCCCCGCCCTGCGGATCGTCGTGCCCTTCTTCTCGAGCGCGAGCGCGAGCGCCTCGAGGAGCTTGGGCGTCGTGAACATGCAGCGGACGTCGTGGCCGGCCTCGAGGATCGTGATCGCCTGGTCGATGCAGTGCTGCTTGTAGGCCTCGAGGTGCTCCATCCAGCCCTTCTGAATGAGCTTGATCACCCAGCGGGGATCGAGATCGACGCAGAAGCAGATGCCGCCACGATGCTGCGCGAGGTGCTCGATCGAGAGCCGCAGGCGGCGCGGGCCCGAGGGCCCGAGCATCAGCCAGTTGGCCCCCCGCGGGAAATACTCCTCGGGGAGCGTGTCGCTGAACATCTCGTAGTCGGTGCGGAAGTCGCGGGAGTTGTACCGGGATTTCGGCACGCCCGTGGTGCCGCCCGTCTCGAAGACGTAGG
>JBJOKF010000153.1:0-8618 GCA_046046235.1 Planctomycetota bacterium
GGTGATCACGAGGTCGGTCGAGTCGACGCCCACCGAGACGAGCGCGACCGACGGAGCGGGCTGATCGAAGGCGTCGGCTGCCGGGGGCGGGAGCTGGTCGAAGATCACCATGTTCGCCAGCGATATCGGCGCCAGCTGCAGGATGTCGACGCGGATGCCGGCGTCGGCGAGCGGCTGCAGCGCCTTGAACACCTCCTCGCGTTTCATGGCGAAGAGCGCCACCTCCGCGTCGAGCACGAAGCCGCTCTCTTCCATGCCGCCGGCGAGCCGTTGCCAGCGCCAGACGACCTGTTCGAGCGGGAAGGGGATCTGCTGGCGGGCCTCGTACTTGACGATGTCCGGGATCTTCTTCGCCTCGATCGGAGGCAGCTTGATGAACTTCGAAAGCCCGCGGCTGCCCGGTACCGACACGGCCACCCGATCCTCGCGGAGATCGTGGCGGCTGATCAGCTGCTCGAGCGCCCCCTGCACCAGCTCCACCGGGTCGGCCTCGGGCTGCGTGAGGATCATCGGATATTCGATGTACTCGAACGCTTCGACGGTGAGCTTTTTCGGGTCTGCGCCGACCCGGCAGCGCAGCGCCTTCAGCGCGCACTTTCCGATGTCGATGCCCCAGACGAATGGGCTGGCGGCCATGGCCGGCTCCAGGGAGTCTTCGGGCAGCCGTTTCGCCGCAGTCGTGATCGGCGAGAAATGCTTCCCTATCAACACTTTAGGAGCGGCGTGCGCGGAGTGTCAAACGCCACCGGCTCCCGCCCGGTGCCAGGGGCTCACGGCGGCGCCGCCGACGGGGGTATGGTCCGCGCGGCCAGCCGTTACACTCGCCGGCATGTCCAGCGATCGGCTCATCGTGCTGCTGCCATGCCACTCGCTGCACGACTTTCCCACGTGGCTCGACGAGCACGAGGCCGACGCCTTGCTCACCGCGTGGACGGCGGCCTGGCACCCTGAGTTGATCGCGGCGACCGGATCCGTGCCTTGCTGGGCGAGTGTCGACCTCGCCGCGCCCGACCTGGGCGCGGGGGTCGGCATCGTGCCGGCGCCCTGGGACGAGCGGTTTACGGCGCAGGCCGACCTCGTCGCGCCGACGGCGGGGCGGTGGGTGCGCGGCCCGACCGACCGTCAGGACTTGGTGGCGGCCGCAACGCGGCTCCTCGGCCGCGATGGCGTCGCGGTCGGCCCGGGAGCGCCCCGGGAGATCGTCGAGGATTTCCACGCCCTGGGGCTCGCCGTCCTGCTGTCGGAGTTGCTGGCGGAGCGGATGCGGTCTGCGGCCGGAGTCTCCGACTCCGGTTTCGGGGCCGCCGCCGTCGCCGCGGCCCGCGCCGCTGTCGCCGGCGATGCCGAGGCCGCCCGGGCCGGTCTCCGGGAGTGTTTCGGCTTCTTGGAGGCGACCCGGGCGCATTACTATCCCGTCGATGTCTGGCTGCTCGACGTCGTGCTTCTGGCGGAGACGACCCTCGGGCCGGGCCTCGATCGGGAGCTGACGGCGCCGGTGCCGTTCGCGCTCGTCGCCGCCGGCGACATCGTCGACAGGCTCGCCGCCCGCAATCCTGCGGCCGTCGCGCGGATCCGGGAGCGTTGCCACGCCGGGACGCTCGAGCCGGCCGGAGGCCGTGACGACGACCGGCCGTTCGACCAGTTCACCCCCGAGGAACTGGTCGCGTCGTTCGACCGTGGACGGGCCGCCTGGCGGGAGCACGCCGGAGCGGTGCCAGTGACGTTCGCCCGGCAGTCAGGGGGTGCGTCGCCGCTGCTGCCACAGTTGCTGCGCGATCTGGGCTACGCAGGGGTCGTCTGGCCACTCTTCGACGGCACGGTCCTGCCCCATGCGGGCAGCGGCAGGATCCGCTGGGAATCCGCCGGCGGGGCCGCGGTCGACGGGGTGGCCACCACGCCGCTCGACGCCCGCCGTGCCCAGACGATCCTCGGACTGGCGGAGAAGATCGGCGACTGCATGGACCACGAGCACACCGCCGTGCTGCTCTTCGCCCACCATGCCGGCACCGCCAGCCCGTGGTTCGACTGCCTGCGGCGGATCGGCGCCCAGAGCACCGTGCTGGGCACGTTCGTCACGCCGGCGGAGTTTTTCCGTCGGACAAGCGGCGTCGGGATGGATGTCTCGTTCGAGCCGGATGCGTTTCCCGTCAGTCTGCCGGCCGAGACGGCCAGTCAGCCCTCCGGGGTCGGACTCGTCGCGGAACGCATGGCGTCGACCCGCGCCGAGGCGGTGCGGCTGGCGGCATCCCGCGAGCCGGCCCGCGCAGCCCTGGCCGGTGCGGCGTCGCCGGCGAAGCATGCCGTGCCTGCCGCGGCTGACGGTCGACGCCCGGGACGCAGTCGTCTGTTCGGGCTGCTGTCGCGCCGCCGTGGGGAGGACGATGAACTCGTGCTCGAGCACGAGTGGCTGCGGGTGCAGGTGCACCCCCGCACCGGCGGCCTGCTCTCGCTGCGGCGGCCGGCCGATCGCGGCAATCGTCTCTCCCAGCGGCTCGCGCTCAAGACCACGCGGCCGGCGCCGCCCGCCGGGCAGCCGTGGGAGTCATCGGCCGACCGGGCCGTCTACTCCGCCATGGAGGCCGAGTCCGTGAAACGCGTCACGGACGTGAACGGGCTCGACACGATCGAGAGCCGGGGGCGATTGCTGGACGAGCGTCGGCGCGAACTCGGCACGTTCACGCAGACGATCGCTCTGGTGCCGACCGCGGCGGTCGCCGTCCTCGACATCGAGGTGCGGCCGGCCACGGCCCTCGTTGGCCCGCTGTTCGAGCACCACGCCGCCTGCCGGTTCGCCTGGAACGAGAACGACGACGCGGACGTGCACCGCAGCCTGCATACGCAGTCGGTGGTCACGGAACGGGCCCGGTTCACGGCCCCCTGGTTTCTGGAGATCGAATCGGCCGCGACGCCGCCCGAGGCGGCCGGTCGCGTCGCGATCCTCACCGGCGGCCTGCCCTGGCACGTGCGGTCGAGTCCCCACATGCTCGACTCGATCCTTCCGGTCTCGTCCGCCGCGGACGGCTCGCGGTCCAGCCGCATCGCGATCGGCGTCGGCCTCGAGCGGCCGTGGGAGTGGGCGCTCGCCCTCCTCGCCGAGTTGCCGCTCGGCGGCGTCCGTGCCGATCCGTTCGCCACGGCGGTCTCGCCGAACGTGCGGTTGACCGTCGCCGGCACGCGGCACGAGGAGGGCCGGCTGGCCGCGGTGCGGATCGGTCTGCTCGAATCGGCCGGCCACGCCGGCGAGGTGAGCGTCGCGTGGGCGGCCGACGTGGCGGCGGTCCGGGCGTGCGATCCGCTGGGGCAGCCCGGGGCCGAGGCGGGTGACGTCGGCATCGATGGTCGGACGATGCGGCTCGCGCTGGCCCGGCATGAATGGCGGCACCTGGAGGTGGAGTTTCGCGGATGATCATCACGCTCGACGGGCCGGCCGGTGCCGGCAAGAGTTCCACGGCGCGGGCCCTCGCGGCACGGCTCGGCTGGTGCTACATGGACACGGGCGCGATGTACCGGGCGGTGGCGCTCGCGGCGCTCGAGCGCGGCATTCCGCTCGAGGACTCGGGCCGCGTCGCCCTCCTCGCCGAGCAGATCCGGATCGAGTTTCAGAACGGGCGGGTCGTCGTCGACGGCCGTGACGTCTCCGCCGACATCCGCACGGAGCGGGTCACGCAGGCCACGCGGCCCGTGGCCGACGCGCCCGCGGTGCGGGCGGCGATGAAGCTCCTGCAGCGCCGGATGGCCGACGGGCTCGACCTCGTGACCGAGGGCCGCGACCAAGGGTCGGTCGTCTTTCCGCAGGCGGAGATCAAGGTCTATCTCACCGCGTCGCCTGAGGAACGGGCGCGCCGCCGGCATCGCGAGGAGCTCGAGCGGGGCCGCGACGTGAGCCTCGACGCCGTGCTCGCCTCGCAGTCGCACCGCGACGACGCCGACCGCACGCGGCCGGTGGGCGCCCTCCGGCCGGCCGACGACGCGGTGCTGCTGGAAACGGACGGGCTGTCGGCCGAGGAAGTGGTGCAGCGGCTGGTGGACTTGGTCGAGGACTGCCGTCGCCGGCGGGAAACCGCATGAGCCGGTCAGCGGATACACAGGCGGCCGATGCCACGCCCGCGGTCGGCGGCCATCGTGGATTCGGCCGCTGGCTCTACGACTGGCTCTGGGTGGTCTGCCGCACGCTGGCGGTGTCGGTCTTCGGCTTCCGCGTGCGGTTCGCCGAGCCGCTGCCGCCGCAGGGCGGGCTGATCGTCCTCTCGAGCCACCAGAGCCACCTCGATCCGCTGCTCTTGGGCCTGGCGGCCGACCGCCGGCTGTCGAGCCTGGCCCGCAGTTCGCTCTACAGCTTCAAGCCCTTCGCCGCCGTGATCACGGCGCTCGACGCCGTGCCGATCGACCGGAACGCCTCGATGGTGAAGGCGATGAAGGCGGTCATCGGCCGGCTCCGCGAAGGCCGCGCGGTGGTGATCTTCCCGGAGGGCACGCGGACCGCCACCGGCGCACTCGGCGAGATCAAGGGCGGCTTCGCGCTGTTGGCGAAGAAGGCGGAGGTGCCGATCGTGCCGGTGGCGATCGTGGGCGCCTACGAGTGCTGGCCGCGCACGCGGCCTTTGCCGCGTCCCGGCCGGATCAGGCTCGAGTTCGGCCCGCTCATCTCGGCGGCCGAGGTCGCCCGGCTCGACGAGCAGGCGCTCGTGGAGACGTGTGTCACGCGGCTGCGGGAAGCGGACGCAAGGGCTCGCAGCCTCCGCGCCGGTCGCGGCGCGTGAGCCAAGCCGCGTCCGCGCGCGTCGATGCTGTCCCTGTCCTTGGCTCCGGGCCGTCGTGGCGACACGTCTTTCAACGTGTCGAATCGGTGCGGCCTGCTGGTAGCGACCGCGGCACCGGCGGGGCCCATGCTCGCCGCCGGCGGACTTTGACGTCGCTTACTCCAACTGCGTGGTGGGCCAACTCTGGCAGTCAAAGTTCACCGTCGGCTGCGCGTGCCCCCGACCGGCACCGCTCCCTCGATCGGTGCGCCGCAGCTCTGCCCCTGGCTCCGGGCCGTCGTGGCGACACGTTTTCCAACGTGTCGAATCCGGGCAGACACACGCGCCGGCTTCAGTTCGTCGGCCGGCGCATGAAGGCGACCGCGAGCTGCTCCGAGGCCGGCGACGGGGGAAAGTGAATCTTCGGCACCGTCCGGATCGCGTGCCGCAGCGCCTGCTCCCAGCTGACGCGGATCTCGCCGAGTTCGGGGTCGGCCGCGTCGAGCCGTCGGTACCGCTTCACGGCCAGGTCGTCGTTGGCATAGACGAGCAGGTCGATCGGCGGTCCCACCGCCACGTTCGACCGCATCGTCGAATCGAGGGAGATGATGGCGTAGGTGACCGCCTGCTCCAGCGTCGTCTCGCCGAAACGGATGCCGCGGTCGAGGATCGGCCGGCCATACTTGCTCTCTCCGATCTGCAGAAACGGCGAGAGCCGGGTGCAGCGGAGCGGATTGCCCTGGGCGTAGATGAGGTAGAGTTGCGGCGGCTCGCCCCGGATCTGGCCGCCCACCAGCAGGTTCACGGCGAAGCCGATGTGATCCCGCTCCATGTATTCGCGGTCGATCGCCGCCACCTCGCGGACCTGCCGGCCCACGCAGCGGGCGGCCTCGTAGAAGTTGGCGGCGCTGGCGAGCCCGTCACCCGCCCGAAACTCCTGATCCAGCCGTGTCATGACCGACTGCGTCAGCGACAGGCTGCCACTGGAGAGGATCGTGAACATCCGCTCGCCGGGGATCACGAAGTTGTGCATCTTGCGGCAGATGTCGACCTGGTCGATCCCCGAGTTGGTCCGTGAATCGGAGGCCAGCACCAGGCCCTCGTGGGTGCGAATCCCGACGCAGTAGGTCATCGAATCCTGCGCTCCTCGTCGTGTTGGGTGTGCCTTTTGCCGCGAGCTGTCAGAGTTTTGTGGCGACTGGCGCGCCAGTTGCTCCTGCAGCGGAGGCCGGCCCGCAGACTAATCGTCGGCTTGGTTTCGTCAAGGAAAGAGGCGGATGAGTTCCCGGTCGAGCGCCGCCGTTGCCCCGTCGGCAGGCAGTCCGTGCGCGGTTTCCGCGCACGACGGCCTGTTCGCCGGCTACGAGCTCGGCGCAGCCTTCGATGAAATGTTCGCCCGATCCGGGACCCACGGGCCTGAGCCGCGGCATCACTATCAGCCGCTGTGCGACCGCCTACGGCACACGAGCCCCGAGGATTTTCGACGTCGCAAGGCGATGACCGACCTCTCGATGCGGCAGGACGGCGTGGGCTTCACGGTCTACCGCGCCGAGGAGGGGATCGAGCGGGTCTGGCCGATGGATCCGGTGCCCCGCATCATTCCCGCGGTCGAGTGGCGGCAGATCGAGGCGGGGCTCGTCCAACGGCTGAACGCGCTGAATCTCTTCCTCTGGGACATCTACCACGAGCAGCAGATCCTCCGCGACGGCGTCGTGCCGGCGGGGCTCGTGCTCCAGGGCGGCTTCTTCCGCCGGGAGTTCGTCGGCGTCGACGTGCCGCGGAAGATCTACATCCACATCTGCGGCACCGACCTGATCCGTGACGTCGACGGCCGGTATCTCGTGCTCGAGGACAACGCCCGTACGCCCTCCGGCGTGAGCTACATGCTGCAGAACCGCCAGGTGATCAAGCGGGTCTTCCCGTCGCTTTTCAACGACTACGACGTCCTCCCCAACGACGACTACCCCGCGGCGCTCCTCGACGTGCTCCGCTACATCGCGCCGGAGTCGGCGCCGCAGCCGACGATCGTGCTGCTGAGCCCGGGCATGTACAACTCCGCCTACTTCGAGCACAGCTTCCTGGCCCAGCGGATGGGCATCGAACTGGTCGAGGGCCGCGACCTGCTCGTGGACGGCAACCGCGTCTTCATGCGGACCACCCGCGGCCGGCAGCGGGTCGACGTGATCTACCGGCGGATTGACGACGACTTCCTCGACCCGCTGACGTTCCGCCCCGACAGCGCGCTGGGCGTCCCCGGCCTCGTCAACGCCTACCGGGCGGGCACCGTGGCGCTGGCCAACAGCATCGGCACGGGCATCGCCGACGACAAAGGCATCTATCCGTTCGTGCCCGACATGATCCGCTACTACCTCAAACAGGATCCCATCCTCGACAACGTCGAGACGTTCCGGCCGGAGATCCCCGCCCACCGCAGCCACGTGCTCGAAAACCTCGAGTCGCTCGTCGTGAAGCGGGTCAACGAGTCGGGCGGGTACGGCATGCTCGTCGGGCCCGCGTCGACCGCCGAACAGCGGGAGGAGTTTCGCCGGCTGATCCTGGCCCAGCCGCGCGACTTCATCGCCCAGCCCACGATCCAGCTCTCGACGCACCCCACCTTCGTCGACGGCCGGCTCGAGGGGCGACACCTCGACCTGCGGCCGTTCGTGCTCTGCGGCGAGCGGGTGACGGTCACGCCCGGAGGGCTCACGCGGGTGGCGCTGCCGAAGGGCAGCCTCGTGGTGAACAGCTCGCAGGGCGGCGGCAGCAAGGACACCTGGATCCTCGCCGACCGCCCCGCCTCGACCAGTCGCGTGGAGTGAGGGGGAAGATGCTCAGCCGGGTCGCCGACGCGCTGTTCTGGATGAGCCGCTACCTCGAGCGGGCGGACCACGTCGCCCGCGCGGTCGAGGTGACGTTTCAGCTGGATCTCGATCTGCACGGCGTGCTCGCCAATCCGGCGGAGCTCGAATGGAACGCCCTCCTCTCGCTCCTGCGGCAGCCGCCGCCGCGGGCCGGGGGGGGCGACGACCCCGTCACCGCGGTGCAGCGCTGGCTGCTCGTCGACATGGCGAACGCCGGCAGCGTGATGGCGTGCGTGAACCGCTCGCGCAACAACGCCCGCAGCATCCGCGGCTCGATCAGCCCGCCGATGTGGCGGGAGCTCAACAAACTCTACTGGCGGCTCTCCGACCCCGGCATGCAGGCGCGGGTGGCGGAGTCGCCGCACGACTTCTGCGAGGAGGCGCAGCTCGGGGTGTTGCTCTTTCACGGTGCCTGCGAGGCCACCCTCACCCACGACGAGGGCTGGCACTTCATCCAGCTCGGCCGGCATCTGGAGCGGGCGGAGAAGGTGCTGCGGATCCTCGACGCCCGGTTCGGGCTGCTCGAGGGCGCGGAGCCGGAGGACCTCCCGATCAGCAACCTGCAGTGGGCCGCCGTGCTGCGGAAGTGCGCCGCCTACGAGGCCTACCAGCGGCTCTCCGTCAGCCGCATCGAGGCGGAGCGGGTGGTCTCCTTCCTGTTGGCCCATCCCGACTTTCCCCACTCGGCCCGGTTCTGCCTGGGCCGCATCCAGGAGTCGCTCGCGGCGATCAGCGGCCGGCTGCCGGATCGCTGCGACGACGAGGTCGTGCGGATGGTCGGTCGACTCTTGAACGACCTTGTCTACTTCGACGGAGGCGATCTCCCCGGCGAGCGGCTGCATGCCTTCCTGGGCGGGGCGCTCGCCCGCTGCGCGCGGATCGGCCACCTCCTCCAGCAGCAGTACGCCCTTCACTGACCGCGGCCCCGGCCGCCGCTCGGAGCTTCGCCATGATCCTGGAAATCCAGCACGAGACCGTGATGGAATACTCGCAGCCGGTGAGCGAGTGGCTCTGCGAG
>JBJOKF010000060.1:0-26188 GCA_046046235.1 Planctomycetota bacterium
CGCTCGTCGCCGCGAGCCGCAGCCGGTCGATCTCCTTGTTGATGGCGGCATCCTTCTCGATGAAGATGTCGCGCTGCGGGATGTAGGCCTCGGGCTGGTAGTAGTCGTAGTAGCTGACGAAATAGTGGACGGCGTTGTGGGGGAAGAAGTCGCGGAACTCGGCGTACAGTTGGGCGGCGAGCGTCTTGTTGTGCGACAGCACGAGCGTGGGCCGGCCCACCCTCGCGATGACGTTGGCCATCGTGAAGGTCTTGCCCGAGCCCGTGACGCCCATGAGCACCTGCGACGTGCGGCCCTCCGCGACGCCACGGACGAGCGTGTCGATCGCCACCGGCTGGTCGCCGGCGGGCTGGTAGGGCGCGACGAGTTCGAACACATCGGGGTCGAGCGTCATGGCGTTGCGGTCGCGGAGGCGGGCGGAGGGGCGGAGGCCGCGACCGGCTCGATCGGTCGGAGGTGCGGCCGCATCGCCGCCAGGGTCGCCGGGCCGACGCCCGGGATGTCGAGCAGCTCGTCGAGCGCGCGGAACGGGCCGTGATCGCGCCGCCTGTCGGCGATTCTACGCGCCGTGACGGGGCCGAGTCCGGGCAGCTGGGCCATCTCGGCCTCCCCGGCCGTGTTGACGTCGATCGTGAACAGCTGTTCGACGGCGGGGGCGACGTCGTGGTCGACCAGGCGACCGGCGAGCCCGCCCGCCGTCACGAACCACACGGCCGCGGCGGCGAGCAGACCCGCGACGATCACGGCGACGAGCGGTTGGGAACGGGGCGGCAGCGGGTCGAGGGGCGGCATGGAAGCGTTTCCGCGGCACGGTGGCCCGCATCACTTTCGGTGCGTCGGCAGGACGCCCCGGAGATCCGCCACCAGGAATGTAGAATACCCGGCTCCCCCGGCGCCGACGCCCGGGGGCTGGATTCGCGTCCCCGGCAGGTGTGTCATGGCGACGACGGAACGGGCATTCTGGCAGACGTCTTGGGACGATCACCTCGCGGCCCATGTGGCGGCGCGGGCCGCCGAGTGGTTCGCCGAAGATCTCGGCCACGAGTGCGACTGGACGAGCGTGGGGCTCATCGCCGCCGAGGCCCGCAGCGAGCTGGCGGTGGTGGCCCGGCGGGCGGGGGTCGTGGCCGGTCTGGCGGCAGCCGGAGTGGTCGCGGGCGTCGCCGACCCCGAACTCGTCTGGCGGCCACTGGTCGCCGACGGGGACGCCGTCGGCTCCGGCAGCCAGGTGGCGATGATTGCGGGCAGCACGCGGAGCATCCTCGCCGCTGAACGCGTCCTTTTGAATCTTATCGGCAGGATGTCGGGCGTCGCCTCGGCCACGCGTCGGCTCGTCGATGCGGTGGCCGGCACTCGGTGCCGGGTCTACGACACGCGGAAGACGATCCCGGGCTGGCGGCTGCTCGACAAGCTTGCCGTCCGCTTGGGCGGAGGCTGGAACCATCGGATGGGGCTCTACGACGCCATCCTCATCAAGGACAACCATCTCGCCGCGTTGGCGGCCGCCGGGGTTGATCCCGCGGCGGCCGTGCGGCGGGCGCGGGAGTTTTTAGTCCGCACCTTTCCGCCCTCGCGGGCCGAGGCGATGGTCGTGGAGATCGAGATCGACTCGCCCGACATGCTCGAGCCGGTGCTGGAGGCCGGGCCCGACGTCGTCCTTCTGGATAACATGCGGCCGGATCAACTCGCGGCCTGCGTCGGAATCCGCGACGGCCGCGAAGCCGCCGTGGTGCTCGAGGCCTCGGGCGGCATCCGTCCCGACACGGTCGCCGAAATCGCCCGCACGGGAGTCGACCGGGTGAGCACCGGCTGGCCCACGCACAACGCACCGTGGCTCGACGTCGCCCTCGACTGGGGCGCGTGACAACCCAGGGGCTGTGGTGGCGAACACAGAGCCTGTCGCCACCACGACAGAAACCATGAACGCCCGGCGGCGCTACACGCCCAAGAGGCGATTGCGCTTGGTCCGCCGCTCGGCCCGCAGGCGGGCGCGCCGCTTGGTCTCGCTCGGCTTTTCGAAGAACTCGCGGCGGCGCATCTCCTTCTTGATGCCGCTCCGCTCGACCAGTTTACGGAAACGGCGAACCGCCTCCTGAATGCTTTCGCGCTCGCGAACCGTCAGTTTGACCATGCGTGTTCCGGATCGTCTCGGGCAGGGGGTGTCTGGGAAGAGGCTGCGGAGGGCTCCGCAAAGTAGCGAAGTATAAAAAAAGCCCCGCCCCGCGTCCATCCGGCTCGCTGACCGGGCTGTCGGGGCATCAGGGACGAGGCGGAGAACGGGGTTTGTCGGTCGGTCCGCCGCCCGCCACAATCGCCTTCCTGCGCTCCCACCCGCGAGCCGTCCCGCCGTCCCCAGGCCCTTTTCCGAACCATTCCATGAGCGACAACGGCACCGGCGCGATCCTCGATTCCATGGCCGGCATGCAGGATGTGTCGTTGGTCCGCGAACTCGTGGCCGCACTGATCGCACTGGCCATGTTTGTCGTCACGGCGCCCCGTGGACGGCGGTGGCTGGCCTGGTGGCCGGCCGTGCTGCTCGTGCTCGCCCCCTTGCCCTTGGCGGTGGCGTCGCTCTTTCCCGGCACCGCCACGGCGCCCTTGGCCACGAGCTTCGGTGTCCGATTCTTCCTCGTCGCCTCGCTCCTGCAGTCGCTGTTGCTTCTGGCGGCCGTGTCGGCCTGGGAACGCATCGGCAGCCCGATGCCGAAGATCTTCCTCGACGTCCTGCGGATCGTGGCTCTGGCCGCGGCCCTCGTGACGATTCTCTTCGAGGCGGGCGTCAAGGCCGAGAACCTGTTCACCGGCTCCGCGGTTCTCACGGCGGTCCTTGGCTTCGCCCTCAAAGACACGCTCGGCAACGTCTTCGCCGGCCTTGCGATCCATGCCGAGCACCCCTTCGAGGTGGGCGACTGGATCCAGTACGACGCGGTGCCCGCGCACATCGGTCGTGTCGTGGAGATCAACTGGCGGGCCACGAAGGTGATCACACTCGACGAGGCCCACGTCATCATTCCCAACGGCCAGTTGGCGCAGGCGTCGATCCGCAACTTCACCAAGCCGGAGCCCTGGTCGCGGCGATCGCTCTTCGTCATCGCCCCGTACGAGGTGCCTCCCCAGCGGGTGCAGCGGGTGATCCTCGACGCGATCCGGGGCAGCTTCGGCGTGCTCGAGCAGCCCGCCCCCTCCGTGGTCACCAATGATTTCAAGGAACGGGGCGTCGAATACTGGGTGCGGCTGTTCACGACCGATTTCGACAAGCGTGATCGCGTGGACGGAATGGCCCGTGACCGGATCTGGTACGCCTTCGCCCGGGAGGGCATCGAGATTCCGGTGGCCACGCAGCAGCTCCGGATCTCCCGCCTGCCGACCCCCGCGGCCGAGTCGCCGGAGGAAGCCGTGGCCCGCCGCGAGGCGTCACTCGAGCGGATCGGACTGCTCGAGCCGCTGGGGCCCGAGCACATTCACGGGCTGGCGGCGCTGGCCGCCGAGCGGGTCTATGCCGCCGGCGAACCAGTGATCCGGCAGGGAGACGCGGGGGACAGCATGTTCGTGATCCTGACCGGCCGGGTCGCGGTCACGGTGCAGCAGCCGGGCACCGCGGCGGTGCGGCTGGCCGAACTGGCGGCGGGCGACTACTTCGGCGAGATGTCGCTGATGACGGGCGCGCCCCGCTCGGCGACGGTGACGGCTCTCGAGGAGACTCGGCTGCTCGAGGTGGGCAAGGAGTCGTTTCGGGGCATTCTGGCGGCGGAGCCGGGCCTGGTCGATCGGCTCGGGGCGGCGCTGGAGGCGCGGCAGGCCGAGCGGGTGCGGGCGATCGCGGGCGCCGAGCGGCAGAGCCCCGAGGCGCAGGACCTCCTCAGCCGCATCCGCGATTTTTTCGCGACCTGAGGCGGGCCGGCCGTCGAGCCGCCCTGCCCCGCGGGCTCGCAGGTATGATGACCGCTTCCCGCGAGAGACGAGTGCCATGCGAGTCGAGCTGCTTCCTTCCAGCATTCCCGCCTCCGACAAGCAGTTTCTCGTGTCGTTTCTCGTCAATGACGAGGTGGCCGTCGATGCCGGCTCTCTGGGACTGCTTGCCGACATCGGCCGGCAGGAGCGGGTGCGCCAGGTCTTCATCACGCACGAGCATCTCGACCACGTTGCGACGCTGCCGATCTTTCTGGAGAACGTCTACGCTCCGGGGCGGGAGAGCGTGGAGGTGCTGGCGGCGCCGCAGGTGCTCGACTGGCTCCACCGCGATCTTTTCAACGACCGGATCTGGCCCGATTTCATCGCGCTCTCCGAGCAGGGCGACGCCTTCGTACGGACGACGCCGCTCGACCCGCTCGTGCCGGTCGTGCGGGCGGGCCTGACGGTCACGCCGGTGCCCGTGACGCACGGCGTCGAGACCCTGGGACTCGTCGTCGACGACGGGAGGACCGCCGTGGCCTTCCCGTCCGACACAGGGCCGACCGAGGCGATCTGGCGGCATCTGGCCGGGGTCGAGCGGTTGCAGGCTGTTTTTCTGGAGGCGAGTTTCCCGCAGTCGCTTGCCTGGCTGGCGGCCAAGACGGGGCATCTCGCGCCCGAGACGTTCGCCGCCGAGGTCAAGAAGCTGCCCCGGGACGTCCGCTGGATCGTGGTGCACCGCAAGGCGCGGCACGCCGACGAGATCGCCCGCGACCTGCACGCGCTCGGGGTCGAAAATGTCGAGTTCGTCCAGCCGGGCACGGTCTACGACCTGTGACGGGCGCGCCGAGGATCCGATGGCGGATCGCGGGCGATCTCTCTTCCTGGTGGCGATACGGTTTTTTACGTTTCGAATGCTTGGGTGCTGCACGACAAGTTGAAAACTTGTCGCCACGACGGCCCAGAGCCAGAGCCAGAGCCAGAGCCAGAGCCAGAGCCAGAGCCAGAAGAAGCTTGCGTCAAGCCTTCTGCCGTGCCACCTTGCGCCGCTCGTGCTCGGAGAGGAGGATCTTTCGCAGCCGGATGACGGCCGGCGTCACCTCCACGAGTTCGTCCTCCTCGATGTATTCGAGGGCCTCTTCGAGCGACATCCGCCGCGGCGGCTTGAGCAGGATGTTGCGGTCGCTGCCGCTGGCCCGCATGTTCGTCAGCTTCTTTTCCTTGGTGGGATTGACCACCATGTCCTCGCTGCGGGCATTCTCGCCGCAGATCATCCCTTCGTAGACCTCGTCGCCCGGCTCGATGAACAGGTCGGCCCGCTCCTGGAGCCCGTCCAAGCCGAAGGCGACGGCCTTGCCCGGCAGCATCGACACCAGCACGCCGTTGGCCCGGCCGGCGACATCACCCTCCATCGGTCGCCAGGCTTCGAACCGGTGATGCATGATCGCCGTGCCCTGGGTGGCGTTGAGCACCCGCGTTCGCAGGCCGATCAGCCCGCGGGCCGGGATGGAGAACGAGGCATGGGCGAACTCTCCGCGGGAGCCCATGTGCACGAGCTGGCCGCGGCGCGAGCCGGTCAGTTCCATCACCGGGCCGAGTTTGTCGTGAGGCACCTCGACGACCAGCGTCTCGAACGGTTCGAGCGTCTGGTCGCCCTCCTTCCGCAGGATCACCCGTGGCTTGCCGACCGACAGTTCGTAGCCTTCCCGCCGCATCGTTTCGATGAGCACCGAGAGGTGCAAGAGTCCGCGGCCCGACACGGCGAACTGCTCCGAGCCCTCGATCGGGTCGACCCGCAGGGCGACGTTCCGCTCGAGTTCCTTGGTGAGCCGGTCGCGGAGGTGCCGCGTGGTGAGGAATTTGCCCGACTTGCCCACGAGGGGCGACGTGTTGATGCCGAACACCATGCTCAAGGTCGGCTCGTCGACGGAAAGCCGCGGCAGCGGCCGCGGATCGTCGACGGCGCAGATCGTGTCGCCGATCTCGACGTTCTCGATGCCGCTCACCGCGGCGATGTCGCCGGCGGTGGCCTCGTCCACGTCGACCCGGCCGAGCTTGTCGAACACCTGCAGGCCGATGATCTTGGCCGGCACGAGCGCGCCCGAGGCGGTCGAGCGGACCACCGGCGCGGACTTCACGAGTTTTCCCGACTCGATGCGGCCGATGGCGATGCGGCCGACGTAGTCCGACCAGTCGAGCGTGGTGACGAGCATCTGCAGCGGGGCCGCGGGATCGACGACCGGCCCCGGGATCTTCTCGAGCACGAGGTCGAGCAGCGGATCCATCGTGCCCTCGCGGACCGCCGGGTCGTGGGAGGCGAAGCCGTGGCGACTCGACGCATACACGAAGGGAAAGTCGGCGAGGTCGTCGTCGGCGCCCAGTTCGAGGAACAGGCCGAGGATTTCGTCGAGCACCTCGAGCGGCCGGCCGTCGGGCCGATCCACCTTGTTGACGACGACCACCGGCTGCAGTCGGCACTCGAACGCCTTGGAGAGCACGAACCGCGTCTGCGGCATCGGGCCCTCGGCCGCGTCGACGAGCACCAGGCAGCCATCGGCCATGCGGAGCACCCGCTCCACTTCGCCGCCGAAGTCAGCGTGGCCGGGGGTGTCGATGAGGTTGATCTTCACCCCCTTCCACTCGACGGCGATGTTCTTGGCGAGGATCGTGATGCCGCGTTCCCGCTCCAGGTCGTTCGAGTCGAGAATCCGCTCGCCGGCGAGCTGACTGGCGCGAAACTGGCCGCTCTGTCGTAGCAGGCAGTCGACGAGCGTCGTCTTCCCGTGGTCGACGTGGGCGATAATCGCGACGTTGCGGATATCGGTGCGGCGGGCGGCGTGGGCGGACGGCTGGGCGGGAGCGGAAGCGGACATGGGGCTCATGGCGGGGGGGGCGAGGAGGGCAAACCTCGATTATTCAGCAAGACCGTACGGTTGCATAGAGCCGCTCGATGAGCGATTCACGCGTGTCGTCAGCTCTCGCCCGGACGAGGCCGACGCGGAGCGGCGGATCGTCCGGCCCGGCGGAGAGAGAGCGGAGGGCGTTTTCGGCGGCGGTCGGCGTCGGGAAGATGGCGACGAGTTCGTCACCACCGAGCCGCGCCACGAGGTCTGCGCCGACGGCGGCCGTGCGGAGCCTGGTGGCTGCGGCTTCGAGCACCGCGTCGCCCGCCAGGAAGCCCTGCTCGCGGTTCACGCGTTTGAGCCCGACGACGTCGACGATGAGCAGGGCGGCGGCGGCGAAGGAGCCGCGACGGGCGGCCCAGGTCTCGAAGTCGCCCCGCGAAGCCAGCCCCGTCACATGGTCGGCAGCCATACGCATCCGAACTTCGCGGGCACCCGGGCCCGCCGGGGCCACGACCGGCCCGGCGGGTCCTGCGGAGATGGAGACGAAGGGGATCGAACCCTCAACCCCCGCCTTGCAAAGGCGGTGCTCTCCCAATTGAGCTACGTCCCCGGGATTGGTCCGCGGGCGGAGTGCGGTCTGGCACGCCCGCGGACGAAGCATTGTGTGCGGTGGGTCCGCGCACGACGAAGAAGGCAAGGACTGCGCGCGCCAAGATTCGAACTTGGGACCTCTACCTTATCAGGGTAGCGCTCTAACCAACTGAGCTACGCGCGCCGAACCTGCCGCGAGCCGACGTGAAAACGTTCGGGCCACGGCGATGCGCAGTGTAGAGGCGGCGGAGGCATTTTTCAAAGGGGGCAGGCCGAGTGCGCCGCCTTGGAGAGCCGGGCGGCACCAGCGCAAAAATGGGGCTGGCGCCGGCTGCGGTTCTCGCTACTTTGAGGCCTCCTGTCCCCTTGCCAGCGAGGAGCGATTTCCATGCCGAGGATCTACATCGCGACGATTTGTGCGGGTGTACGGTTGAGCGCCGGGCTGCTGCCGTCCGTGGCCGCCATCGCCTTGCTGGCATCTGCCGGTGCCCCGACCGCGGAGGCCGCCGGACCGACCGTCGACTATGCCCTGGGCCTCCGCCCAAGCCAGAAGGACGTCGACTACGATCTGCCGGAGGCGGATGCCGCCAAGAACGCCTCGATCAAGACCGAGAAGGTCGGCGGGGTGTCCGCGTTCGTGGTCCGCGGGGCGACGGGGGAGATCCTCCGTGTCTTCGCCGACACCAACGGCGACCGTGTGGTCGACCAGTGGAGCTACTACAAGGACGGGATCGAGGTCTTTCGCGACATCGATGCCAACTTCAACACCAAGACCGATCATTCGCGGTGGCTCAACTCCGCGGGCAGCCGCTGGGGCGTCGACTCCAACGAGGACGGCACCATCGACTCGTGGAAGGCGATCTCGGCCGAGGAGGTCTGCGGGCAGCTCGTCGAGGCTGTGAAGAATCGAGACACCGCCGCCTTCCAGCGGCTCCTCCCTACGAAAGCCGACCTCGAAGCGACCGGCTTCGAAGGGCCGCGGCTCGCCGAACTGGCCGAGCGGGTCGCCGCCGCCCCTGCGGAGTTCGCCAAGATGGCCGCTGCGCAGAAGCAGCTCGGCCCCGGTGCCCGCTGGAGCACGATGATGACCCCGCAGCCGGCCGGCACGATGCCCGCCGGCAGCGATGGGGTCGGCAAGGACGTGGTCGCCTACGACAACGTCATGGCGATCGTCGAAGAGGGCCAGAAGAACGGCCAACTCTACGTCGGCTCGCTCCTGCGGTGTGGGGACACCTGGCGGCCGATCACGGCGCCGCAGCTCTCGGGCGATGTCGGCGATTCGTTCGGCTTCTTTACACCCCGTCCGGCTGCCGGCGGGCAGGCCGACACGGGTCCGCAGGCCAGTGAGCGGCTCAAGCCGCTCCTCGGATCGCTGCGGGAGCTCGAGACGAAGATCGCGGGCGCCGCAGGCGAGGCCCGCAAGAAGCTCGTCGAGGAGCAGGCCGCGGTGCTGGGTCGGGTCGTCGAGGCGGCGGAGCCCGGAGAACGGGCGTTTTGGGTGCGGCAGTATGCCGAGACGATGGCGGCCGGCGTGCAGGAAGGGTCGCTGGCCGGTGGCATCGCGTCACTCGAGCGGCTGGCCACGGCGGTGGCGGCCGACGAGCCGCTGTCGGGGTTCGTGATGTTTCGCCTGGCGCAGGCCCGGTATGCGGCAAGCATGCAGCAGCCGGGCGCCGACGTGGAGAAGGTGCAGGCGGCCTGGCTCGAGGAGCTTCGTGACTTCGTCGCCAAGCACCCGACGTCGCCGGACGCCGCCGAGGCGATGCTGCAGATGGGCATCGCGGACGAGTTCGCCGGCAAGGAGCGGGAGGCCCTCGAGCGGTATGCGGCGATCGTGAAGGACTTCCCGGAGTCGGTGGCCGCCCGCAAGGCCCGCGGGGCCGCCCGACGCCTGGAGAGCGTCGGAAAGCCGCTCGCGCTGTCCGGTGTGGCCCTCGACGGCAAGCAGGTTTCACTCGAGTCGCTCAAGGGGGCGCCGGTGCTCGTGCACTACTGGGCGACCTGGTGCGAGCCCTGCAAGGTCGACATGGCGCAGATCCGCGAGTTGGCGGCGAAGTATGGCCCGAAGAAGTTCGCCGTCGTGGGGATCACGGTCGATTCCGACAAAGCGCAGCTGGAGAAGTTTCTCAAGTCGAAGCCGCTCGGGTGGCCGCAGCTGCACGAGGCGGGCGGGCTCGACGGTCGCCTCGCCGAAGAGCTCGGCATCCTCACGCTGCCGACGATGATCTTGCTCGATGCCGAGGGGAAGGTCGTCGACCGCAACGTGGTGATCACGGAACTCGAGAAGAAGCTCGACGCCATGGTGGAGGGCAAGTAGGCCGCCGGACCGGAGGCCTTCCAACGCGTCCGAAACTGGCTTTGCGGTCGGTCGGGTGCGTTCGCTAGTGTCCACGGTCATGAGCCTTCCCCCCTCCCTGCCGCTGGCCATCGCCGTCAGCCCGGTGCTCTGCACCCTGGGCCTCGTTCAGATCCTGGGGCTGCTGGCGGCCGCGGCCTCGCGACTGGCGGAAGGCACGCGGTACGAGCGCGGGGGGCAGTGGGCGTGCATGGTGGCGCTCATCGTCGTCGGGCTGGTCTGCGGCCTGAGCCTGCGGATCGGCCCTGATTCCTCCGCCGCCTGTGCGGTGACGCTGACCCTCATGACGCTCATCGCGATCGTCGACGTCCGGCAATAGGGCCGCGTCGCCATCAGGCTCTGGCCGCGGCCAGGATCGCCGCAAGTCTTGTCTAGCCTGCGCCGCCGGCCTGTCTTCGTGGCGCTTCCGTTGGCATCGGAAAAAAACTCCCCTTCGGCATGGTCGGGCGCCGAAAAGAGTTCGGGACGGGTCCGGCATCCGCGCCGGTCCGTTCCGTCGAGGCCCCCGGGCAGTTGCTGCCATCGGCCGCCGCCGATCCGATCCAAGGAGTCCATGCATGTCCATTTTGCGATCTGCGTTCGTCATGGCCGTCGTAGGCGCCACCTGCTGGCTGCCGTCCGCGCGGGCCGAGGATCTGGCGGGCACCGTGGCCGCGAAGCTGCGGGAGTCGGGTGCCCTGGCCGGCTATCGCGTCAACGTGAAGGCCAAATCGGGCACCGTCTGGCTGGAGGGCCGCGTCGCCGATCAGAAGCAACTCGCTTCCGCCGTGAGCCTCGCGGAGAACACGCCGGGCGTGGAGCGGGTCGTGAATCGCCTGTCGATCGGCGGTCAGGCCGCCGCGGGTCAGGGCGTCGCGGCGCTCGGCATGCCGGCCTCGGCCTGGAGCGTTGCCGGAAAGCCGCAGCCGGCGACTGCGTCGCCGCGGTCCGCCGGCGGTGATGTCGCCGGTCAAGCCGTGGCCCAGCAGACGATCGCCGCGGGGAAGCCCGCGGCACGGGGCCTGGAATCGCCCGTGCAGCTGGCGCAGGCGCTGGCCGCCCCCCAGCGAACCGCTCCACCGCAGGACCGATTGGCTCCCGCCAGCCCGGCGGCGACCGCTGCCGCCATGAACGCGACGACCAAGCCCAGACCCCTGCCGATGTCGCCCGCCGGGCCTGTCGTGCCGGCAGCGGCCCAGGCGAAGCCGCCCGTGGGTCGGGTGGCCGATGCCCGTGGGGCCATGCGGGGTCCGGTGCAGCGTACGAGCATGCGTGGCGATCCCATGCATCTGCCCTCCCCCGGCGGCTACTCCGGTCCGGTCGCCGATGGCCAGATGGTGCCGGGATCGATGCGGGTGGTGGACGGTGGGCCCGTGAACGGCGGTGTCGAGGGAGGCTACGCGGTCGACGGCCAGGCGGCGGCCGCCGGGGGCTATGGCGGCGGCGGGCCGGGCTATTCCGGAGGTCCCATGCCGATGGGCGGCACCGGTGTCGGCATGCCGCCGATCCCGGGCCGTGCGGACGGGCCCAACATGCCCAACTACGCCTGGCCGAGCTATGCAGCCAGCCCGAACGTCGCGGCGGTGCAGTATCCCACCCAGTATTCCCCGACCGCCTGGCCCTACATCGGCCCCTTCTACCCGTATCCGCAGGTGCCACTCGGCTGGCGTCGGGTGTCGCTCGAGTGGGACGACGGCTGGTGGTGGCTCGATTTCGACGAGCGGCACATCCACAGCCACCACAGGTAGTGGCCCGCCGGGCGAACCGCCCTGCTCCGCACTCAGCGACGGCCATCCCTGCGACCAGCAGGGGTGGCCGTCGGCGTTTTTCCCGTGGCAGCGTGGCGGCCCACGCCGGCCTTTCTTGCCCCATCCGGAAAATCCGCAAGTTCGACGGGCCGCACGGTCGATACATCCGGTACGGTCGGCTTCGATGCCGGCACCGGACTCTCGAGGAGGCTCGTCCATGAAGGCGCGGACACGGTTGGTCTCGATGGCGGTCGTCGCGGCGGTGCTGGCCTCGACGCAGAGCGGCTGCTTCTGGATCACCTCCCAAGGGCCGAACCTCGGTCCCCTCGCCTTTCCGATCCCCGTGCCGGTCTACATGCAGAAGCAGAAGGAAGATCAGTTTTGGAACTACGAGCGGTACGAGCGGGCGCCGGTGCTGGGCCCGATTCCGCCGGGCGGCCCCTGCGAGGCCCTCGACGAGCCGAGCGACGACGAGGTGATGCGGGCGCTGGAGAAGGCCCGCCCCGTGCAGGGCAACTGGCCCTTCCTCTACGAGGTGCAGCGAAACCACGTGCGGATCGCCAAGTGCAAGATCGCCGACTACATGGATCCTCCCCGTCACTACCCGCTCGTCGGCCCCGCCCAGTTGCACCACGCCCATTACAAGTGCACGGTCTACTTCCAGGAAGTGAAGCGGATCGGCTGGCCGGTGCCCCACACGCTGGTCGACGAAGACTGCCAGGAAGTCGTCTACATCGACCATGACCACCTGCACATGGTGGGCGACGTCGACACCGGGTGCGACGCGAACTTCTGAATACACGCGAAGACCGGCCCTCCGGGCCGGCTTCGCTTGGCCGCCCTCCGGCGGCTGGCGGGAGCCGGGCGTCCGTGCCCGGCGGTCAACTTGCAGCGCTCGCCCTCCGGGCCGGCTTCGCTTGGCCGCCCTCCGGCGGCTGGCTCCTCGTGGCGGCAAGTTTTTCAACTTGCCGAATCCGGCCAAGAGCAGACTCCTGCGCGGCAGTCGAAGCGGGTGGCGCGGCCGCGATCCTCTTTCGGCCGCTACCGCCGATTTGACCCCCGGGGGGCCGAAGCTAGACTTGAACTGTCGGCATTACTCCGCCAGCACTGAGGCTCCCCAACGTGTCGCATTTGCTCGCCTTCATGGGCCTCGGAACGGTCGAACTGCTGATCGTCGCCGGCGTGATCCTGCTCCTTTTTGGATCGCGTCTCCCGAAGGTGATGAGGTCACTCGGCGAGGGCATCGTCGAGTTCAAGCGGGGCGTACAGGGCATCGAAGACGAGCCGCGGTCGCACGGCGACCGGTCCCATGACAGCGGCCGGGTTGAGAGCCACCGCTAGCGTTCCCAGTGAGCGGGGCACGCTCGCTCCCGTCGGCTCCAGAGGGGCTTTCGATGTTCGGCCTTGGCCCTGTTGAAGTCGTCATGATCGGAGCGCTTGCGGTGATGCTCTACGGCAAGCGGTTGCCGGAAGTGGGCCGTTCCGTGGGCCAGAGCATCGCCGAGTTGCGCAAGCAGTGGACGACGATCGCCCGGGATTTGGACGTCGCCGCCCATCTCGAGGGGCGGGATCCGCGTCCGGCCCGGCCGACGCGGCGGTTTGACGACGATGTGGCCTCGGCAGCCGGGGCCTCGGGCCCGCGATTCGACCCTCCGGTGGAGTGAGCCTCGGGTGTTGGTCGGGCCATCTTTGTCGCGAGGCCGTCTCGTGATACGCTCAACCAGTCCCGCGGAGGCGGGCACGTCGGGCAACTAGCTCAGTTGGTTAGAGCGCTACGTTCACACCGTAGAGGTCACAGGTTCGAATCCTGTGTTGCCCACTCGTTCGATCCCCGGACCGGCTTTCTGAAACCGGCGTTCTTTCCGAGCGGATCGTCAGGGCGTTCTCGTTGGCAGCCAATGCCAACCGGCCCCCTTTCAGCCGTGGCCTGCTCGCCGCGGCCTGTCTGCGGCCGGGTCGCCGACAGTATCTCTCGCCGGCGGTCGTGGTCGAAGTGCGGTCGTGTGGATTGTGCCGGCTGTGCCGACGAGGCAAGAGGACTTATTTGTGCCGCCGGGTATCCGAGGCTATATCGCTAGAGAGCCCGCCCCGTCGCGGCGGCTTTGTGCCCGTGCCTCTTCTTGGTGGCGATGCCGATGAAACCTTCCCGACTGTCGCTGCGACTGCTGATCCTCCTGGCCCTCCTGCTCCTCTCGCTGCCGCCGCTGGCGATCACGTCGTGGGTCATGTACCGCAGGGGAGCCGAGGCTCTCAAGCGAGACGCGTTCGCCCGTCTGGAAGTCGTCCGCACGATCACGGCCGAGTCGGTCGAGCGGTACTTCGCGTCCCTGCGCAACGAACTCGTCGTCGCGGCCGACGATGGCACCGCGCTCGCGGCGGTCCGCGGCTTCGCGGCGGCCATCAAGGAAGTCGGTGCATCGGCCGCCGACGATGATGTGATCGCCGATCGTCGCGCCGTGGCTGCGGACTATGCCCGCGGCGTCGCGGCCGCACTGCAGAAGAAGGGCTTCGACCCGTCGGCTGCCTACGCATCGCTCGAGTCGCTCGACCCGGCGGCGCTGCGCCTCCAGAAGCTCTACATCGCCGACAACCCGAATCCCATCGGCTCGAAGCAGTTGCTCGATGCGGCCGACGACCGCTCCGCGTACTCGGCGGCCCATGCCCGCTTTCATCCGGTCTTCCGGCGGATGCTCGAGCGGTACGGGGTGTACGACATCTTTCTCATCGACGCGGAGAGCAGCCGGATCGTGTATTCGGTGTTCAAGGAAGTGGACTTCGGCTGCTCGCTGAGAACCGGGCCGCTGGCTTCGACGAGCCTGGCCAATGCGGTCGAGGTTGCCCTCGCGACGCCGGACCGCAGCGTCGTCGCGTTCGGCCACTTCAAGGCCTACATGCCGTCGTACGATGCTCCGGCGAGTTTCATCGCCACGCCGATCGTCGACGACGACCGTGTCGTGGGAGCGATGGCCTTCCAGATCCCGATCGGCACGATCAGCGAAATCATCTCGGAGACCGCGGGCATGGGAGAGACGGGGGAAACCTATGCCGTGGGGCCTGACAGGCTGTTCCGGTCCAACTCCCGCTTTGCCGCCGACCTGGGCGTGGAGTCGACCATTCTCGACCCGCGCTTCAAGCAGGACACGCATGCCGTTCGTGAGGCCCTGGATGAGGGCACCTCAGGCACCGCGCTCGGTGTCGATTATCGAGGCAAGAGAGTGCTCTCCTCCTGGCAACCGGTCAGCGTGCATCCCGGCAAGGCCGAACGAGACGACGTGACGTGGGCGCTGGTCTCCGAGATCGACGAAGCAGAGGTGCTGGCGCCGGCCTTTGCCCTCCGCGACTGGGCGATGCGGCTGTTCGCGCTGACGGCGGGCGGCGTGGTGCTCGCCGCCTACCTCGTCTCCCGGCGGCTGTCGGAGCGGCAGGTCGATCTGGAGACGAAGGTGCGTTCGCTGGCGGACGTGTTCACGGCGGCGTCCACGGGGGACCTCACGCAGCCCATCGGCTTCTCCGGGAGCGACGACATGGGGAGGCTCGCCGGCCATGCCGGGGCGATGCTCGGCGATCTCCGCGGCCTGATCGGGCAGATCTCCGAGGCGGCGGCGCAGCAGAACGAGGGCGCACGGATGATCGCCGAGAGCGCGGAGAACGTCAGCGAGGCGGCGCAGTCCCAGGCGGCAAGCGTGGAGCAGATGACGGCCTCCGTCGAGGAGTTGATCAACTCGATCGACGAGGTCTCGCGCAATTGCGTCGAGGCGCGGGCGCAGGCGGAGCAGACCGCCGTGATGGCCCGGCAAGGCGGGGCGACGGTCGAGGAGGCGATCGCGTCGATGAATCTCATCCAGAAGTCTTCGGAGCAGATCAACGAGATCATCGACGTGATCGGCGACATCGCCGGGCAGACCAACCTCCTGGCGTTGAACGCCGCGATCGAGGCCGCCCGCGCCGGCGAACAGGGCCTCGGCTTCGCCGTGGTTGCCGACGAGGTCCGCAAGCTCGCGGAGCGGGCCAGCGAGGCCGCCAAGGAGATCGCCGAGATGGTTCGCGAGTCGACGAAGCGCGTCACCGACGGCGCCGCGCTGGCGGGCCGGGCGGGGCATTCCCTCGAGGCCATCGTCGCGGCCTCGTCGCGATCCGCCGGCATGATCGGCTCCATCGCCAACGCCGCGGAGGCACAGTCGAGCAACGCCAGCGAGGTCAAGCTCGCGATCCGCTCGGTCTCGCAGACGACCGAGGGAACCGCGGCCAGCGCCGAGGAACTTGCCGCCGGCGGGGAAGAACTCAACGGCCAGGCCGAGGGGCTCAAGTCCCTGGTGCAAAAGTTTCGTATTTGAGCGAGCAAACGCCGGGCGGGCTGCCCGCCGCGCCTCGGGGCTGGGCCGTGGGCCGAAGGCCTCCCGTGCCGGCTCAGCCATGTCCGCGGGCCCGGCGCGACCGGGCGCTCCGGGAGCAGGTGCCGGCCGCGGCAGCGGCCGCCGTGGCCAGCAGCGCGATGGCGGAGGGCTCGGGCACGATCGACACGATTTGCGAGCGGTAGAACGAGAGGTCGGCCGCGTACGTGACGTTGCCGTAGAGCGCATGCGTGCCGGGGTCGGGCTGCCCCGAAAAGCCGCCCACGGCCAGCATCAGGCCGGAGAGCTCCCAGGCGGAACCGGTCTTCCGGAAGACGGCGCCCCCCGAGTCGCCGTACGCGGCTTGCGCCTCGGTCGACGGCGTCCCGGAAAACGTGAAGTCGGTTGAGAGCATGTTCACGTCGGCGAACCCGTCGTCGAGCCACAGGCCCGACGCCAGCACGCTGTTGGTCCCCCAACGCATGGACCTGCCGGAGAGCGTCTGGTATCCCGCGGCGTCGCCGCCCGAAGACACCTCGGTCCAGGCCCAGGGTGTCGTCCCGGTGTTGACGCTCCACTCGGTGAAGGCTCCGCGGTCGCGGCCAACGCCGATCATGGTCACTGCATCGCCGGGCACCGCCGCGGTCGTGGCGATTGTGACGGCGGGCAACCCCGGTGGCGGCGAGGCCAAGCGATACATGTACAGGTCGGTGGCCGCGGATTTACCGGGTTCGCCGTTGTTCGTCAGCGTTGTTCCCGACCCGGCCAGCATCGCGTAGCTGGTGCCGCTGAGGACGATGCTTCCGCCGCCGACATGGGCGGCGGTGATGACCCAGCCATCACCCAGATAGACGCCCGTGCCGATGCCGCGCAGGCCGACGTTGGCCCAGCCGGGGTCGTCGCCGGGAGCCGCGGTATTGCCCGTGCCCGTCGGCGTGTCGATCACCACGGCGCTCGCCGGAGCCGCTGCCATTGCGAGGCCCAGGAGGACGGCGATCCCGTAGCCGAGCGGCCGGCGCCGACGTCGACGGCGCCGGCCGCTCGGCTCTCGAAGATCTTGCCGCATCAATCGCTCCTGCGTGGTATCGTGTCCGCCGAACTGCCCGCCATCATCGCTCACCGATTGGGATCGGAAAAGCGGGCTGGAGCAGGTCAGGCAGTCTCTGCCGATGCGGCCGTGCCAGACCCACCTCGCGGGCCCGCGGATGCGTCTGGTCCAGGCTTTCGACGCCGGAGCAGGCAACTCTCCCGAGCGTCGGTCAACACCTGAGTGACTTGTGGCCGGAATCCAGGGGGCTTGGCGCTGTCGGTGCGGCGCCGTGCCCCCCGCCCCCGCTGTCGACGGCTCTCCGCAGCCCCGATGCCCTCACGGAATCCGCTTTTCCGCGACCGCCCGCAGCAGGTCTAGGGAGGAGACGATTCCCAGGAACCGATGCCCGCGTTCCGTGACGGCGAGGTGGTGAATGCCGAACTCGACCATGATCCGGGCCGCCTCCGGCACGGCCATCTCCGGGCCGCACTCGAGGGGTGTCGGCGTCATCGACTCCTTGACCGACAGGTCGGAGAAGTCGGCCCGCTCGAGGTGCTCGACGAGCAGCTCGCGGGTCAGGCCCTCGGCGGCGTTCAGGCTCTCGATGTCCTCGCCACGCTCCTGGGCCAGGGAGAGCATGTCAGACGCGGAGATCACGCCAACGCAGCGGTTCGCGGCGTCCACCACCGGGAGGGCGGCGACATTGTTGGCCACCAAGAGGTCGACCGCTTCTTTGACCGTGTCGTCAGGCATGACGGTCACGGCGTGAAACGTCATCACATCGCGAACGAGTTGACCAGAGATTGCAATGCGGGCCATGGGCGGGCCTCCGGGGTGCTTGCGACCGGCATCCTGCCCCACGACCATTGTCGCGCCGTCTTTGCCGTCCGTCCACGGCGAGAGGTGGCCGGGATCCAACCGCGGGCCACGGCGGCAGCCGCCGGTGGGACACTGCCCGCCTGTCACCATGCGATGCGGCGTGATGCCCGCAGGCGACAGCGCTCCGGGATTCTCCCGTCGATTGAGGCCGCGGGGCCTGTAGGGCTACCATGCCCATCCTTTCCCGACGCGGGCGCTCTGCGGGCTCGCGTCCATTCGTCGTCCGTCCTTGGTGCTTTCTGCCTGGAGCTTGTGGCATGCCGCTCGTGCGCCGATCTTGCGTGGCCGTGATCCTGCACGGTTTTCTTTCCTTGGCATGCGCGGTGACCGCCCGTGCCGCAGGCGCCGACCCCCTCCCCTCGTGGAACGACGGCCCGGCGAAGCGGGCCATCGTCGACTACGTGCACCGCGTGAGCGATGCCGCGTCTCCCGATCACGTGCCTACGCCTGAGCGGATCGCCGTCTTCGACAACGACGGCACGCTCTGGCCCGAGTATCCGCTGCCCTTCCAGGCCGCGTTCGCCGTCGATCGCCTGCGGGCGCGTGCGGCCGCCGATGCGAAGCTCCAGGCTGACCCAATGGTCGGGTCGCTCCTCGCCGGCGACCTCGCCACGCTCATGGCCGGCGATCGACACGAGGGGCTCCTGCATGTCGTCGCGCTGACCCACGCCGGCCTCACGACCGACGCGTTTCGGGCCGCCGTGGAGGATTGGGTGGCGACGGCCAAGCATCCGCGATTCGGCCGTCCCTACGACCGGCTCACCTACCAGCCGATGCAGGAGGTGCTGGCCTTCCTGCGGGCGCACGGCTTCAAGACCTGGATCGTCTCCGGCGGCGGCGTCGACTTCATGCGGGCCTGGACGGAGCGGGTCTATGGAATCCCTCCGGAGCAGGTGATCGGCTCGACCGGGCGGCCGAAATACGAACTGCGGCCCGAGGGACCGTCGCTCGTGAAGACGCTCGAGCATCTCTTCGTCGATGACAAGGCGGGGAAGCCGGTCGGAATCCATCAGTTCATCGGCCGCCGGCCGATCGCCTGCTTCGGCAACAGCGACGGCGACCTGGCGATGCTCGAATACACGACGATCGGCAACCCACGGCCGACGCTCGGCGTGATCGTTCATCACACCGATGCCGACAGGGAATATGCCTACGATGCCCAGCCGAAAGGCACCGGCAAGCTCGTCGCAGCCCTCGAGGAGGCCCCGCGGCGCGGCTGGACCGTCGTCGACATGCGGGGCGATTGGCGGGGCATCTTTGCTGACGATGCCGCCGCAGCGAACGCCGGGCAGCCCGGCCCGCGGAGCGTGCCTGCGCGGGTGCTGCCTGTGCCGTCGACGGTGAGTCCGGCGCTTGCGGCCGTGATCGCGCAGCCGATCCAGACGCGGCCGGCCCCGCGGACGGCCGACGAATGGCGGTCGCTGCAGCGGACGATCGATGCCGAGCGGAGCGAGCGGGCCAAGCGGACGGCTGCCACGCTCGGGGCGACGGTCGAAGAGCAGGCGATTGCCGGCGTGCGATGCTACGTGGTGACTCCCCGGGAGGTCGATCCGGCGAATGCCAGCCGGTTGCTCGTCCACCTCCACGGCGGGGCCTTTGTGCTCGGCAGCGGATTCGGTGCCGCCCAGGAAGCGATTCTTATGGCCGATGCCGCCCGCACGAAGGCGGTCTCCATCGACTATCGCATGCCCCCCGACCACCCCTTCCCTGCGGCGGTGGACGACGCGGTCGGTGTCTGGCGCGAGCTGGTGGAGACCCGCGATCCGCGGAAGATGGCAATCTTCGGCACGTCAGCCGGCGGCGGCCTGACGATGGCTGCCGTGCTCAAGCTCAAAGAACTGGCCGCGCCGCTGCCGGCGGCGGCCTTCATCGGCACGCCTGTGAGCGACATCACGAAGACCGGCGACAGCTATTTTGCCAATGCGGAGATCGACAACGTGCTCGGCCGCTACGAGGGCTTTCTCGGCGATGCCTTCGCCCTCTACGCAGGCGGGGCCGATCTGCGGCAGCCCCTGCTCTCGCCCGTTTACGGTGACCTGTCCGGGTTTCCGCCGGCAGTCTTGATTTCCGGCACCCGCGACCTGTTCTTGAGCAACACCGTGCGAGCCCACCGGGCGCTGCGGGCGGCCGGAGTGCCGGCCGAGCTGCATGTCTTCGAGGGCCAGTCCCACGCCGACTACCTCAAGGCGGCGCCGAGCCTCGAATCGGCCGACGCTCTGCGGGAGGTGGCCCGTTTCTTCGACACCCACCTCGCCCGCTGACCTTGAGGGACACGCCCCGGGCGATGCCGAGCTGTTCGCGGTCTGGCGGGCCCCCGGGGCCGGCCGCAGGAAAATCGTCCAGAAAGACTCATTGACGTGTCGGAATATTCCGATATAAATACAGCATCGGGACGTCCGGCGGTCGGATGAGCCTGCTGATGGACGGCGGATTTCGAGAGTCGGTGTCATGGTCGACACGAAGCGAAAGAACGGCAAAGGTCCGCGGTTGACGAGCCTGGAGAGCCTGGGCCAGGCGGCCGAGTGCCTGAAGACGCTGGCCCATCCTCACCGCCTGCGGATCGTGCAGATGCTGCTGGCGGGCCGCTACACCGTCGGCGAGCTTGCCGAGGCCTGCGGAATCCCCAGCCATATGGCTTCGGAACACCTGCGGCTGATGCAGCGGTGCGGGTTTCTCGACGTCGAGAAAGAGGGGCGGTGCGTCTATTACACGATTGCCGAGCCGCATCTCGCGAGCATCATGGCCTGCATCGAAGCCCGTTTCGGTGGCTCAGGAGCCGCCTGAGCGGGCGTTGACCAAAATGCCGTAGCGGATGTTGATCCGCAAAAAGTGTCGTCAGATCGCGATAGATTGAGCAGTCTTGCGTCTCTCGTTTCCACTCCTGATTTTACGGAGGACCATCCGATGGTTGCCACGATCTCCCCGTCCCAGCTCGCCGATTTCCTGCGCTCGGGCCGGCGGCTCACGCTCATCGACGTCCGCACGCCGGCCGAGTTCGGCGAGGTGCATGTCGACGTCGCCCACAACATGCCGCTCGATCGTCTTGATCCACAGCAGGTCGCGGCCCTGGCCGGCGACGGGCCGGTCTACTTCGTCTGCAAGTCGGGCAACCGGAGCCAGAAGGCCTGCGAGAAGCTCCTGGCGGCCGGAGTCAAGGATGTCGTGAGTGTCGAAGGCGGGACGACTGCCTGCGAGGCGGCCGGCCTGCCGGTCGTCCGCGGCCGGAAGGTGATGTCGCTCGAGCGGCAGGTGCGGATCGCGGCGGGCTCGCTCGTGGCGATCGGCGCGGCCCTGGCCGCGTTCGGGCCCGATCCTCTCTGGAAGGGCATCGGTGCGGGCCTCGCGGGCTTCGTCGGCTGCGGCCTCGTGTTCGCCGGCGTTACCGACACCTGCGGCATGGCCATGCTCATCGCCCGGATGCCCTGGAACCAGTCCTGCCGGTCGGCTCGCTCCTGCTCCACCGCGACGGCCGTCCTCGGCCTCTTGCTCGGCGGCGTCTGCGGCACGGCCCTGGCGGAACACACCAAAGACTCGCTGGCAACAGTCAAGCAGGCCGTCGCCGAGCAGCGGGCGGTGATCATCGACGTCCGCGAGCCGGACGAGTGGCAGGAAGGCCATCTCGCCGGCGCCGGCCTGCTGCCGCTGAGCGTGCTCGAGCGGGGCGTCGCTCCCCAGGAGCTCGCGAAGGTGCTCCCCAAGGACAAGATCATCTATTGCTACTGCCTCGCGGGTGGCCGCTGCATGGAAGCGGCGGAGATCCTGAAGCCCCTGGGCTACGACGTGCGGGCGCTCAAGCCCGGCTTCCCGCAGCTCCAGGCGGCGGGCTTCCCGGCGGTCGTCGGCAAGTGACTCGTCTCTCCCGGCCCCCCCGGCCCTCTCACCCCGCATCACCACCGGAGGCTCGAGCCATGAAGATCCAGCAGTACTACCTCGCCTGCCTGTCGCATGCGTCGTACATGATCACGGATGACAAGACGAAGACCGCCGCGGTGGTCGATCCGCAGCGCGACATCGATCAGTACGTCGCCGATGCCAAAGCCGGCGGCTACACGATCAAGCACGTCTTCCTCACCCACTTCCACGCCGACTTCATCGCCGGCCACATCGAGCTTCGCGACCTGGCCGGGGCCACGATCCACCTCGGCAGCCGGGCTCAGGCGGAGTTCGAGTGCGTGCCGATGAAGGACGGCGACGTCGTCGAGTTCGGCGACGTGCGGCTCGAAATCCTGGAGACCCCGGGCCACACGCCCGAAGGCATCTCGATCTTGGTCTACGACCTCGCCAAGAGCCCGACCGATCCGCTGGCGGTCCTCACCGGCGACACGCTCTTCATCGGGGACGTCGGCCGCCCGGATCTGCTGGCGAGCATCGGTGTGACGGCCGACGAACTCGCCGACATGCTCTACGACAGCATCACGAACAAGCTCGTGAAGCTGCCCGACGCCACGCTCGTCTATCCTGCGCACGGCGCCGGAAGCATGTGCGGCAAGAGCCTGTCGAAGGAGACCGTCTCCACGATCGGCGAGCAGAAGAAGTTCAACTACGCCCTGCAGCCTATGAGCCGGCAGGCATTCAAGCAGATCGTCACCGCCGACCAGCCGGAGGCGCCGGAATACTTCGTCCACGACGCGATCCTGAACCGCAAGGAGCGGGCGTCGCTCGACGAGTCGATGAAGAAGACGCTGAAATCCCTCCCGCTCCACGAGGTGCTCGCCCTCGAGCAGGCGGGCGGCCAGCTCCTCGACGTGCGGGACGGGATCGACTTCGAAGGGGGGCACCTCCGCGGCGCGCTCAATATCGCCCTGAGCGGCAAGTACGCGACGTGGGCCGGCTCGATGCTCTCCCATGACCGGCCGATCGTGGTGATCGCCGAGGAGGGAGGCGAGGAGGAGGCCGTGATGCGGCTGGGCCGTATCGGCTTCGACAATGTCGCCGGGTTCCTGGCCGGCGGCATGAATGCCTTGGCGAACCGCGACGATCTCGTCGAGCGGACCGAGCGGATCACGGCGCCGGCGCTCGCGGAATGGCTCGGCGGCACACGCGCTGACTTTGGCCCGGCCCCGACGATCGTCGACGTGCGGAGCGAGGCGGAGCGGGCGGGCGGCCACATCCAGGGCAGCCTCAACATCCCGCTTGCGCACCTCGAGAAGCGGGCCGGCGAGATTCCCTCAGGCAAGCCGGTCGCCGTGCACTGCGAGGGTGGCTACCGGTCGGCGATCGCCGCGAGCCTGCTGCAGAAGCTCGGCCGCGGCGACGTGCACGACATCGTGGGAGGCTACAAGGCCTGGCTCGCAGCGCAACTGCCCGTCGAGGCGGCGGGCTGACCGGCCCGGGCCTGACCGGTCGGCACCACGCATTGCCCTTCCGTGACCCACACCATGACGACCATGCTGGCCGCCATCGAGACGCTCGGTTACGCCCTTCGCGTTCCGGGCGGCGTGGCCACCTCGGTGGCGGCCGGGGTCGTCGTGGGCTTGTCGCTGGGGCTCACCGGGGGCGGCGGCGCGATCTTCGCGGTGCCACTGCTGGTCTATTGGATCGGGGTCGAGCCGCGCACGGCAGTGAGCGTGTCGCTCGCGACCGTCGCGGTGACGGCGCTCTTTGGCGCCGTCGAGCGGTGGCAGCGAGGCCAGGTGGAGTTGCGGACGGGCCTCCTTTTTGCCGCGGCCGGCATGCTCACGGCGCCCGTGGGCAGTTGGCTTGGCGACCGCATCCCGCCGCACCTGCTGCTCGTGGCCTTCGCGGCCTTGATGCTCGTGATCGCCGTGCGGATGTGGCGCAAGGCGGCCGATCGCGGGGAGCGCGAGGCCTCGTGCGTCTTCGCCTCGGGCGTCGGCCCGACCTGCAGCTGCGACGCCGCCGGCCAACTGCGGATGACGACCCGCTGCTTCGCGCTCCTCACGCTCGTCGGTCTCGCCGTCGGCCTGCTCTCCGGCCTGTTCGGCGTCGGCGGCGGGTTTCTGATCGTGCCGGCGCTCGTGGCGTTCGCGACGATGGACGTCTTCCGAGCGGTCGGCACGTCGCTGTTCGTCATGACGCTCGTCGGAGCGGCGGCGGTGGCCTCGCAGCTGGCCGCCGGCCGCGCGATCCCGCTCGACATCGCCGGCGGCTTCCTGGCGGGCAGCGTGCCGGGCTTGTTCGCAGGCTCCTGGATCGGCCGCCGGCTCGCGGGCCCGACGCTGGCCCGCGTGTTCGCCGTGGCGATCGTCCTCGTGGCGGCCTTCATCATCGCCAAGACGGTCCTGGCCCGCTGACTGGCGTGGCGTTTCATTCCGTGTCGACTTCATGCCGAAGACGAAAGGGAGATGTTTCATGATCCGGATCCTCCGTGCCGTGTGTGTTTCGGCGGCCCTCGCCGCCGCGGCCTTCGTTCCGGTCCCCGCGGCGGAGCCGACGGCCGCGCCGCAGGTCGAGTTTCCGCAGATGGCGAAGTACGGTGGCGTCTTTCGGCTGCCGGCCGCCGAGGAGCGGCCGCGGGCCGGCGGGAAGGTGGTGTTCGACACGACGGCGGCCGCCCCGGCGGGCAAGCCCAACCGCGGGCTCGAGAGCGCCGCCCGTCTCGTCAACATCTACGCCTCCGAGGATCTCGGGCAGGCACGGCCGCGGATCGCCGTGATTCTCCATTTCAATGCCACCGCCGCGGCGCTTGGTGACACCGCGCACGCCAAGACCCCCTCCGGCGGGCCCAATCCCAACCGCGAACTCGTCGAGCAGCTGCTGGCCAACGGGGTCGAGGTGTGGGTCTGCGGGCAGTCAGTGCTCCGCGGCGGCAGCGCGCTCGAGGACGTGCTGCCCGGCATCCGGATCGCCCATTCGGCGATGATCTTCAACATGAACCGCCAGGCGGACGGATGGGCCACGCTCGGCGTCCACTAGCTGGTCGTGGCCTGAAGAGCCGGCGCGGTCGGTGGCTCCGGTGCGCGGTGCTGGCGTGGGCGGCGCTCGCCGTCGGCGGCCGCTGTCCGGCCGACGCCTTCGAGGAGCTCGACACCGACCGCGACGCCTTCACGCCCGCCACCAATACGGTCGCTGCCGGGATCACGCTGATCGAAAGCTCGTACGCGTGGATCGACAACCGGGGCACGCCGCCGACCAACAGCCTCCCCGAACTGCTCGTTCGGATCGGTGCGACGGAGCGGCTCGAGTGGCGGCTGGGTTTCAACTACGAGGAGGGCTCCGGCGGGAGCATCGTGTCGGCCGTCGAAGGAGGCGAGGGATTGCTCGGCGAGGAACTCGCCACGGAGTCGAACGTCCTCTACGGGGTGAAGACGCTGGTCACCGACCAAGCCGATTGGGTGCCGCGAAGCAGCCTGATCGTGGAGGGCTTCACGCCCTTGTCGGGCTCGGTCTGGGGAACGGAGCCCGTGGCCACGTACGTGTTCGGCTGGGAACTGCCGCGGGCGTGGCGGCTCGACTCGGCGATTCGCTATGCCTACGCCGACAGCGAGGAAGGACGATTCGACAAGTGGATGCCGTCCACCGTGCTCCGCGTGCCCGTGACGGAGCGGTGGGAAGTGCACGGCGAGTGGTTCGGCTCCTGGACCGGAGGGCTCGTCGACGACAAGGTGCGGCCGTTCGTCGGACCGGGAACGCACTTCCTCGTGGCGCCGAACCTGGAGATCGGCTGCCGGATGGGCTGGGGGCTCACCGAAGACGCCGCGTCGTACTTCGTCGACTCGGGGCTCGGCTGGCGGTACTGAACGAGGCCTGAGCAGACGGCTCGGGCGGAGCCGGCGGGTGCGTGGCGTGGGACACGGTCGCTCAGAGCCTCCCGCGGAGCATGCCGTACCAGTAAAGCCGGGGCAGCACCTGGGTCTTCAGGAGCCACATGCTGTACCGCTCCTTCGACTGGTCGAAGGGGAACGATTCCTTCGGCTTGGAGTCGTAGTCGAACTCGGCGAGCACCATCCGGCCGTAGCCTGTCACCACCGGGCACGACGTGTAGCCGTCGTACGCGGCGTCCGTGGGCCGGCCGCGCATCGCGGCCAGCAGGTTGTGCACGAGCACCGGCGCCTGCTTGCGGATCGCCGCGCCCGTCTTCGACGTCGGCAGCCCGGCCGCGTCGCCGAGGGAAAACACCTCGGGAAACCGCGGATGGCGGAGCGTGAGCTTGTCGGCGGCGCACCAGCCCTGCTCGTTGGCGAGCGCGCTCCGCTTGACGACGTCGGGCGCGCTCATCGGCGGCGTGACGTGCACCATGTCGTAGGCGACGACGCTCCGCTCGTGGGTGTCGACGTCCTCGAGCACCGCCTCGCGGGCATCGGGCCGGAGCTCGACGAGATTGCGCCGGAAGCGGGCATCGATCCCCTTGCGGGCGATCACCCGCTCGAGCGTCTTTCGGTACTTCTCGACCGCGAAGATCGCCTTCTGCGGAGTGGCGAAGACGACCTGCGTGCGATCGCGCACGCCCTGGCGCCGGAAGGCGTCGTCGGCGAGATACATGATCTTTTGCGGCGCCCCGCCGCACTTCACGGCGGTGTTGGGCACCGTGAAGAGCGCCGTGCCGCCCTTGAACCCGCGGATCGTCTCCCAGGTGT
>JBJOKF010000224.1:0-12277 GCA_046046235.1 Planctomycetota bacterium
GTTGAACTTGAAGAACAGGGCGACCGCCAGGAGCGACGCGAAGTAGAACCACGTCGTGGGATTGACGCGGTGGTATTGGAAGAGGATGTCGCTCATGCCGACCGTGTGTCCGGATCCGCGCGCCGCCGCAAACCCCTAGCGTATGCCGCGGCTGGAGGCTTGGAAAGCGAGAGCGGTCCTCGGGTGTCAGAACGGCCAGATCAGCGGTGCCAGGGCGACCGTGATCGCCATCACGAGGAGGTTGAGCGGCCCGCCGAAGCGCATGTAGTCGCTGAACTTGTAGCCGCCGGGGCCATAGATCATGAGGTTGGTCTGATAGCCCATGGGCGTGGCGAAGCCGCAGCTCGCCGCCACGGTGATGGCCATCACGAAAGGCATCGGGCTGACGCCGAGGTTGGTGGCCGTCTGCCAGGCGATCGGAAACGTGAGCACCGCGGCGGCGTTGTTGCTCATCAGCTCGGTGAACAGCATCGTCACGAGATAGATCGCGGCCAGGACGACGTGCGGGTTGTCACCGGCGGCGGCGATCGTGGTGTGGGCGACCGCCTCGGCGAGCCCCGTCTTTTCCATCGCCCTGGCCAGGCCGAAGCTCGCGGCGATCAGCAGCAGCGACTCCCACTCGATCGATCGCCGGGCCTCGGTCGACGAGATGCATCGCAGCCCCACCACGGCGCCGGCCGTGACCAGCGCGGCCGCCACCATCGGCACCAGTTCCAGGGCCGCCGCCAGCACCATCGCCGCGAGCAGCGTGCAGGCGATCCAAGCCTTGTCGTGGCGGGGGGGCGTCGAGCCGCTGACCTCGCTGACCAGGTAGAAGTGCCGGTTCGTCCGCTGCCGGTCCAGGAACGCGGGGCTGGCCTCCACGAGCAGCGTGTCGCCGGGCTGAAGCACGATGTCGCCGATCTTCATCTGCAGCCGTTCGCCATCGCGGGCCACCGCGATCACCACGGCGCCGTAGGTCGATCGGAATTTTCCCTCGCGGATCGTCCGGCCGACGAGCGGGCAGGACGGGGAGACGACCGCCTCGACGAGCACCCGCTCGCTCCGCGGATCGTCGAGCTTGAAGACCTGGTCGGTGGCGGGGCGCAGGCCGCGGATCTTCTGGAGCTCGACCACCGAGTCGATCACGCCGACGAATACCAGCCGGTCGCCGATCTGCAGCCGTTCCGTCGGCGCCACGGCGGCGATCACATGGCCGTTCCGGTCGATCTCCATGAGGAACAGCCCCTCCAGATGACGGAGGCCCGCCTTCTCGATCGTGCGGTTGGCCAGCGGGCTGCCCGGCTCGACGACCATCTCGAGCGTGTACTGCCGGGGATCGTCGCCGGCGCTCATGGGCGGTCGACGGTCCTTGAGCAGGAACCGGCTCGCGACGACGAGATAGACGATGCCGCAGGCGAACAGCGGCACGCCCAGCCACGTGATGTCGAACATGCCCAGCGGCTCGCCCCGCTTCGCCGAGACGAGCCCGCTCACGACGATGTTGGTGCTCGTGCCGATCAGGCTGCACAGCCCGCCGAGCACCACGGCGTCGTTCATGGGCATGAGCAGTTTCGAGACACCGAAGCGATTTTTCTTGGCCCAGTCGCGGATGGCCGGCACCATCAGGGCGACGACGGGGGTATTGTTGACGAATGCCGAGAGCACGCCGGGCGCCAGCATGGTGCGGAGCTGCGCGGTCGCCAGAGTTTTCGGCCGCCCGAGCGCCCGGTCGACGAGCGCTGTCAGGGCACCGGTCCGCTCCACCGCAGCCGCCACCACGAAGAGGGCCGCCACGGTGATCATCCCCTCGTTGCTCATTCCCTTGAGCGCCTCGTCGGGCGTGATCACCCCGGCGGCCAGCAGCAGGACGACGCCCCCGATCATCACCATGTCAGGGGCCCGCTGCACGAACAGCAGCGCGAAGAGCGTCGTGACGACGACGACGGCGGTGAGCACCGCCTGCCAGTTGTCGAGCAGCATCCCTGGAACCATCGTGCGACTCCCGGCCGGCGGAGGGCCGGCGTGTCCAGCACTTTCACCGCTGCCATGGGCACGATGCAAGTCCAAAAGAGCGGTGCCGCCGCGGCGCTGGCCGGGGGGATCGCCGGCGCGGTAGCCTCCAGCCGCTCACCGACACCGTTTCTCGACACCCGTACCACAGCGGAAGGGCCGACATGATCGACGATCTTCTGAAGGGCAACACCGAGTTCATCTCGACGGAGTTCGCTCCCAACGAGGCCTACTACCAGTCGATCGCGACCAGGCAGCGGCCGAAAGTGCTCTGGATCGGCTGCTCCGACTCCCGGGTGAGCGAGCACCAGATGACCGGCTCGAAGCCCGGAACGATGTTCGTGCACCGCAACGTCGCCAACATCGTGGCCTTCAACGACGTGAACATCTCGGCGATCCTCGAGTATGGAGTGGTCCACCTCAAGATCGAGGACATCATCGTCTGCGGCCACACCCGCTGCGGCGGCATCGCCGCCATCGAGGACGGTGTGCACGAGAACTACATCGCCGACTGGCTCTGCATCGCCTCCGGCGCGAAGGTGGTCGCCGACCGCGTGGCCGCGGAGCGGGGCCTCTCCCGCGAGGAGAAGCTGGCGGTGCTCACCGAGGAGAACGTCAAGCTCCAGATCAAGCACCTCAAGAACCTGGCCCTCATCAAGAACCAGCACGCGAAGGGAAGTCTGCCGCGGATCCACGGCTGGCTCTACCGGGTCGAGACCGGCAAGGTGGAGGTGATCGTGGACGGCTCCGCGGACGGGTCGGTCGCCTGAGAGTCGCGGGCGGGGCGCGGTTCGAGCGGAACCCGGCTGGAACCTGGCTGTTAGGGAGGCGACGATGACGCACGACCCATCGCATACGGCCCGGGAGCGGTTTGCGGAGTACTACGCGGCGCCGCGGCCGCCCTGGGACATCGGGCGACCGCAGCCCGCCTTCGTGGCGGCCGCCGGCTCGATCCAGGGAAGGGTGATCGACGTCGGCTGTGGCACCGGCGACCTCGCCCTCTGGCTCGCCGAACGCGGCTGCACCGTCACGGGAGTCGACTTTCTCGCCGCGCCGATCGAGGAAGCGCGGGCCAAGGCGGCCGGCCGCGGCCTGCGGGCCAACTTCCTCGAGATGGACGCCTTGGCGATCGGGGAGATACCCGAGCGGTTCGACGCGGCCACCGATTGCGGGCTCTTCCACACCTTCGACGACGCCGGGCGGGCTGCCTACGTCACGGCGCTGGGGCGGTTGCTGCCGGCTGGCGCACGGCTTTCTCTCCTCTGCTTTTCCGACGCGGAGCCAGGCACGCACGGGCCGAGGCGCGTGACGGAGCAGGAACTGCGCCGGGCGTTCGCCGACGGTTGGGAGATCGAGCGGCTCGAGCCGGCCCGGTTCGAGGTCGTCCCGGGAGTACCGGGGGCCGAGTTCACGCCCGGCGGCGCGCACGCCTGGTTCGCGACAGTTCGCCGCACGCCCCGCGCCGCCGGCTGAAGCGCGTGCGCGGCCGACGGGCAGGGCGGATGAGATCGGGGCTTGCTTCGAGGCGCAGCATGGGTGGAGACGATGCGACTGTTTCCCTGCGACCGCTATCCTCTGCCCCTCCCGGAGGGGCACCGATTTCCGATCGACAAGTACGCCCTGTTGCGTCGGCGCCTGGAGACGCATCGGGCGGCCGGCGCGGCGCTCGAGTTCATCGAGCCCCACGCGGCGACCGACGACGAGCTGCTCCGGGTGCACGACCGGGACTATCTCGGCCGAGTGATGGCCGGCACGCTCTCGCGCGACGAGGTGCGGCGGATCGGGTTCCCCTGGAGTCGTGACCTGGTCGAGCGATCGCTACGGAGCACCGGTGCGGCCGTCGATGCCGCGGCCGCGGCGCTCGAGGACGGCATCGCTGCGAGCCTCGCCGGCGGCACCCACCACGCCGGCACCGACTGGGGCGAGGGGTTCTGCGTGTTCAACGACACGGCCGTGGCCGCCCGCGAGCTGCAGGCGCGCGGCGTGGTCGAGCGGGTGCTCATCGTCGACCTGGACGTGCATCAGGGCAACGGCACCGCACAGATCTTCGCCGCCGATCCGACGGTCTTCACGCTCTCGCTGCACGGAGCCCGCAACTTTCCACTGCGGAAGTTTCCCAGTTCACTCGACGTGCCGCTCGACGACGGTACCGGCGACGAAGAGTACCTGCGGGTGCTCGATCGGGCGCTCGCCGCATCATTCGATCGCGCCCGGGCCGACCTCGTGCTTTATATAGCCGGCGCCGATCCGTATGTCGGCGACCGGCTCGGCCGCCTGGGGCTCTCGAAGGCGGGGCTTCTCGAGCGGGACCGCCGGGTGCTGGCGACAGCGAGGGCCGCCGGAACTCCCGTCGCGATCGTCTGCGGCGGCGGGTACTGCCACGATCTCGAGGCGATCGTCGACATCCATGCCGCGACGATGCTGTTGGCCGCGGGCAGTGTCGGATGAACGTTTCGAGTCAGCAAGTATCTTGAACTCTGGGAAAGAGTCGTGAATGCCTCCGGTGGTCCGGTCGGCAGCGGTTTTGTGCGAAACACAGCCGCAGCACGCGGGCCCGACTTGCAATCCGTCAAGTTTCGGCGGCTGTACGAGACGGGCGATTGTGTGAAACGTTTAAGATGGAGGTAGTCGGGGCAGGCGAGCTTGGTATCATTCGGGTCTCCGTGGCATCGCTCAAAAGAGGGGCGTCGCGGTGCCGTGGAGGATTTTGCATCGATGTCGCTTTCGAAACTGACGCATTTGCCCGTGGCAGCCCTGTTGGCCGCCGTGATCAGCGTGGGCATGCCCGCCCTGGCCCGCCTGCAGCCGAAGCCGGCCGACGACCCGTGGGTCAGGATGCGGCCGCCGCTCTACCCCGTGGGCGGCATGGTCGTTTTCGAGGGAAAGCCCGTCGTCGGGGCCAGCGTGGCATTCATCAAGCGGGAAAGCCCCGAGCGCGAGTACACGGCGCTCGGCATCACCGACAAGGACGGCCGGTTCTGGCTCCGCACGTTCAGTTCGTATGGCGACGGAGCCGTCGCGGGGACGCATCAGATCAAGATTGAACGCACGGTGCCGACCGGCCGGATGCTTTCCAGCCACGGGATCGAACTGGGCATCGACCTCGACCAGATCTTCCCGCCGGAGGACGCGGTCGGCGGGGTGAGTGACGGCGGGCCGACCGGCCCGCCGGGGTTCCCGCCAGGAACCTTCCTGGGAGAGTGCGGTCCGTGGATCGGATCCGAGATGGAGATGGGCATGGGGTTCTCTGCCTTCCCGGGCATGCCGGAGACGGTGAACGTGCTGCCGGCCCGCTTCGCCGACGAGACCATTTCCGGACTCACCGCCGAGGTGGCCACGGAAGGTATCAACGAGTTTCTGATCGTGCTGCATGCCGAGCCGCCGGCCGAATCGCCGCCAGCCGCCGAACTGCGGCTCGAAAGCCAGGCCGCAGGGAACGCACCGCAAGGCTCCCGCGCGGGCCGTGACGACGACGCCGCGCGGGAGTGATCCTGCCGGTCGGCTTCGAGAACAAGCCGTGGTTGGCCGCGCCCAAGAGCGGGCTCAACGCGAGAACGACGCGGGCGTGACCTTGGTGCCGCTCGGCACGACGGCGATGTCGGCCGCCGCGGCGGTGCCGGTCGTCGAGGCACAGCAGGTGACCGACGGCACGACGACCGTCTCCTGCCAGACCACCCGGCTGCCGCTCGTGGTGCAGCAGGTGCGGCAGCCGTTGTCGACGCAGGTCACCGTGGCCGGCGCGCAGGCCGGGGCACAGACCGTCTCGCACACCGGTGCGCAACGAACCGGCTCGCAGCAGACGGGCTCGTAGCGAACGGGCTCGCAGCACACCGGCTCACAGCAGACCGGCTCGCAGCACCGCCGCCGATGCCGCCGGTGCGCCGCCTCGGCATCGACGGCCGGCGCCACGGTCGCGATGCAGGTCAGCAAACCGAACAACCGAATCAGGTTCGAGCGACTCATAGAAGCAACCCTCTGGGGAATCCCGGGACGAACACGCGGCGGCCACACACGACCGTCGCTCCCGAGAGCGGGGAACCGTAGGGACGGCGGCTTCCGCGGGGCAACCAGCCGGGCAGCCGCATGGCGGCGTGTGCGGTGGCCCGGGGCCGGTTTTCCGCGGCCGCCCTCGAGAGGGCCGGCTGCCGGGGGCTGGCGTCCAGGCCGACCGCTCAGGGGACAGGCGCTGTTTTTGCCGCCTGGACCGGCGGGACGCCCGTCCGACCGGCATTTGTCGGCGGACTGGCGGCTGCTACCGTCCCCCTCCCTCCCATGCCCTCACAACAGACCCTGTCAGCGGAGTCGCGGTCGTCATGCCCGCCGAGCCCCACGTCGCCTGCCGAACCGGTCATGGACTCCTGCATGCGGCCGCGATCCTGCTCGCCTCTGCACTGACGGTCGCGGCAGTCGCGGGCGGGCCGGCCGGAGCCGCGACGGTGGACGGCCTCGGGAATCGTGACCGGATCGTGGTCCGTGGCCTCGAGACACTCGCGCCGGAGCAGTTGCGCGAGCCGCTCTCGCGGGATGCCGACGTCATCTGGTTCTCCAGGCCGCACGCCGACCGTGACGCCTTCATCGCCACTGTCTCCGCGAAGGCCGTCGCCGCCCTCGAGCGGGCCGGCTTCGCGCAGCCGCAGGTCACGGCGTCGTCCGAGTCTGAGAGCGGCGCGGAGCGGCTCGTCCTCGACGTGACCGAGGGTCCGCGGTTCATGGCCGGAAACGTGGCGGTCGAGGGGCTGCCCGCTGATTTGGCCGCACGCCTCGTCGAATGGCTCGTGAAGCCGCGGCCGCCGATCGGCGCCCGCCCCGCGCCGGAGCAGTCGACCGCGGCGCCGTCGACCGGAGCGTTGATGGCCCGCTGGGTGTCCGCCGACGGCTTTCCGGTCGAACCCGAGGCCCCGGTATGGCCGCTGGCCGGACCGGCCGCCTGCGATGCGATCACGCTTCACGACGCCCAGGCCGCGGTCGCCAGATTTCTGCGCGATGAGGGATACCTCGGCGTCGCTCCGGTGACCGCCCGGCGCGGCCACGCGAGGCCGCCGGCGGACGGCCGCCGGGCGCGACCGGCGGCGGCCGCGGGCGACGCCGATGCTCCCTTCGGGGTGTCGCTGCGGCCCGACGGCGACGTCATGGATCTCGTGGTGACGGTGCGGCGGCTGCCGCCCGCGGCCCGGCTCCGCAGCATCGACATCCCTGCCGCCTGCCGGACGACCGAGGCCGCGGTCGCCCGCTATCTCGAGATCGAGTTGGGCGGCGCGGTGACGGAGCGGGATCGGATCGCCTGGCGGGAAAAGCTGCGGGAGTCGGCGCGATTTCTCCGGCACGAGATCGAGTGGCGTGTCGACTCCGAGGATCCCTCCGCCGTGGTCGCCTCCTTCGACCTCGAGGAATATCCGGCCGTGCCGCCGCTCGGCGAACCGCTCTCCCGCGAGGAGGCGGCCGTGCTCCGCTGCCGCGATTGGCTCTCCGGCGCGATCGCCCGCGGCGAAGATCTCGTGATCGATGTCGCGCGGCCGCCGGCGGGCCCCGGCGCGACCGCGCGGCTGGTCGTGTCGCCGGATGGCGGGGTGCTCCTGACGGCGCTGCCCGGCACGAGCCTGGCCTGCGGTGCTACGGTCGGCGACGCCGTCGCCAGCCTCATGCCGCCGGGCGGCGACGGCCGCATCGACCTGCCGCTGCCAGCCGAGTGCAGACTCTCGGCGACGTGGGCCTTCGAACTGGGCCGCGACAAGGCCGCCCGTGGCAAAGACGCCAGCTTCCGCCACACGCTCTCGTTCGGATGCGGGGTGGCGACCCGGGCAGGGCTGCGGTCGGGCATCGGCATCGAGAGCCGCATCGAACCGGTGGCCTGCGTGGCACTCGTGCACGAGAAGCATCCGCAGGTGCGGTTCGAGGGCGACATGCTCGTCATCGAGGCGGGAACCACGGTCTGCCGCATCGATGACCGGACGGGAAGGCTGGTCGAGTACACGGGTGAAGGATTCCGACTCTCGGTCGACACGCGGCCGGGAGCCTACCGGGCGGAAGCGACGGCGCTGCGGGACGCCGCGGGGCCGGATCGGTTCCAGGCCGACGCACCGGTGACGTCGACGCTTTCCTTTGTGCTCTCCGAGGACGTGGCGGCCGCGTGCGGTCGGCTCGTCGCGGCGGCGGGATTCGGCCCGGAGAGCGGCTGGAACGCATCGCTCGCGACCGTCGAACGCGTCGCCACCGCGCTCAAGCGGTGCCTCGACGACGGCGCTGCGGCGCGATGCGACGGCTTTCTGGCCGAGGCGGCCGCGAAGCAGCCTGACGACAGCGCACCCGAGCCGCTCGTGATTCCGGTCGAAGAGGAGCCGCAATCGACCGCCGCCGCCCGCAAGGCGCTCATGCGCCGAGTGGCTGCGGTCGTCTGGCGGCTCTCGGAGCAGCACTGCGGCCGCGATTCCTGGCCGGCGGCGGTCGTGCGGGCCGGCGCGCTCGGGCTGGTCGGTGACCTGGCCGTGCTCGACGAAGTGACGCAGTTCATGCTTCACGAGGAGTACGGCCCGCTCGCGCATGCGGTGGCGTCGCTCTTGTCACCGGCACAACCGGTTTCGATGGCGCTGGCGCGGCGGGGCCGGGAGCGGCTGTCGACCGTGGCGTTCCGCACCGATTGCCATCCGCTGCTGGCGGCCGTCGAGCCATACGGGCTCGACGAGGTATGCGTGGCGGTGGCGCGGGCCGTCGATGACGAGGCGATCCGCGAGTTCGGCAAGGTCGTCTGTGCGGATCCGGAAGTCCTCCTACCGCTGGCCCGCTCGCTGCGACAGCATGCCTGCCACGACGACGCCGTCGCCGGCCTGCAGTCGGCGCTCGACGCTTGTTGGGAGCAGGGTCTCAAGTCGCTCGTGTCGGCACAGCTTGACGCCGTTGCGGCTCCGCGGACGGCGGTGGCGCCCGGTGCCGGCGACGAGAGACCGGTGAAGAAGTAGGCGGGCCCACCGACCCAGCCGACGTCGGCTTGGCGGCGACTGGCCGCCGCTTCTATGCTGCACCTGGGCGTCGGCCCCTGGCGGCCGGGAGCGTGCGCGACCGCCTTGATTCCTTCATTGACCGGAACGATCGACCAGTCCGAGGAGCTTTTTATGGTTTGTCGTTCTGCGTGCGGGCGAGTCGGCATGACGCGTGTCGTCAGGCAGGCTCTCGCCGGTCTGCTGGCAGTGGCGGGCGTCGTGGCGGTGCCTGAGCCCGCGCAGGCCGTGCCGCCGCGTCGGCTGGCGCGCCGCGGCGTGATCGTCGTCGTTCCGCCCGCCGCAGCTGCCGGTGCGCCGGCCGCCTCACCGATCGCTTCCGTCCCCGCGCCGATCGTCGTCGGACCCGGTCCGCGGCCCTGGCGACGGCTGCTGGCAGCGCCGCCGGCGCCCGACCCGGCGGTCGCGCGGCAGTTGCCGGCGGCGGCGGCGGCGATAGCTTCCGCACTCGCGGCCCAAGCTGGGGGGAGTTCTGCGCCCGCGGTAGCGCCGACCAGTTCGGCCGCGCCCCAGCCCGCCGTTCCCAAGCCGGCCGGCGCCGCGGCCGCCAGTGCGACGCCGACGCCGAGCCGGCCTGCGCCGGCGATCGCGGCGACGAAGCAACAGCCGCCCATAGCCGTGGCGGAGGAGATTCCCGTGCCACAGCCGGTCGCAGCCCCCGAGACCGCCGCGGCGGCAGCAGCGCATCCTGAGCACGTCGCCTTCACCCCCGGCTGGTATGCGGCCCACCCGCAAGCCTGGCGGCCGGCGGAGCAGCCGATCGATTGGTGGCAGGTGCCCGAGACGGCGACGATCGTCGATTGGCTCGGGGAGCAGGTGCGGCCCGCGGCCGGCACTGCGGCCGATGCCACGGCGGTCACCGCCGCAGGCGGAGAGTCTGTCGGCGCCGACGGCCTGCGGAGTGTGCTCGTGCTCCCCGCGGGCCATGCCAACCAGGCGGCTCCGGCGGCGGCCGCCGGCGAGTGGTTGCCGCTGGGCGTTTTCGCGGTCGTGCCCCGCGGCGTCGCTGCCGAGCAGGCCACGCAGTATCAGCAGTTGCTGGTCGATCGGTCGGGCGTCATTCGTGGCACCCTTTACGACGATGTCTCCGGCACGGTGCAGCCGATCGAGGGCACGATCGACCGCACGGCGCTGACCGCCTCGTGGGCTGTGAAGGGGAGCGGCAGCAGGTTCACGTTGCCCGTGGCCGCGCTGGCGTCGTCGCCTCGATTGGCGAGCGTGACCGCGGGCGGTCGGCCCCGCGATGTCGAGCTGGTCCCGGTCTCGCGGCCGTAGTTTTTTCGCCGGCCACGCCATCCGATCGAAGGAGCCTGCATGAGCGACGGGGAAGACGTTGATTGCCGCCGTGAGGCCGAGGCGCTCGGCTCCGCCGACGCCGCCACACGCGTCGAGGCGGCGCAGCGGCTGGCCCGGGCAGGGGAAACGGCCGCCGTTGCCGCGGTCGCACTCGTCCGAGCTTGCGGCGATGCCGAGCCCGAGGTGCGGGAGTGGGCGGTCGCGGCGCTCGAGGATCTTGGGCCGCCGCCGGCCGATGCCGTCGCGGCGCTCGTGCCGCTCGTGCAGGATCGCGAGCCGTTGGTGGGCTACTGGGCGGCAACGCTCGTGGGCAGGTTAGAGGGGGACTTGGGGCAGGATGCGGCGGGTGCGGTGACTGCGTTGGCGGCCTGCGTCGATTCGGCCGCCGACCTGGCTGTGCGGCAGCGTGCGGCATGGGCGCTTGGCCAGACCGGACCAGCCGCTGCAGCGGCCGGTCCGGCGCTCGGTCGCGCCGCCGCGCAGGGCGACGAGCGGCTGGCCCGGATCGCCCGCGAGGCGCTCGAGTCGATTGGCGGCTCGACCGCCGGCTGACCGACTCTGCCGCCGCCGGTCGTCCCATGCCAGCGGCACGACCGCCGCGACCGATACCTCCGGCATGGGTTTGCCCGCGTCGGTGATCGTCAGGCGTCGGTCTCGTCCTGCTCCGGCAGGCGCGGGCCGCAGTCGCTTGGCCATCGTCCGAGCTCTCGGCCTGGCCATCGTCATGGCGTTGGACCCGGCGTTCGCGGCGGCCCAGCCATCGCCGCGGCTCGTGCCGATCGTCGTGCCGCCGTCGGCGCCGCGCGGGGGCGACCGGCTGCCGCCGCTGGTGCCGATCACCCGCGAGCAGCTGGCGGCGGCGGCCAGCCGTGACGTGGCTCCGATCGACCGCCTCCCGTCGCGTTCGGCCGGTCTCGTGCCGATCGCGTTCGCGCCCGCCAGCACGATCGCGGCGTTGCCGCCGGCCGCGGCCCCGCCACGACCACTGCCGGTTCAGGACAGCATCCGGTCGTTGCCCGTCGAACGGGCACTGCCGCCTGCGGCGACGTCGCCCAGCGTTGCCCCCGCACCGCAACCGTCGATCGCAGCGCGGCCTCCGGCATCGGTGGCATTACCAACGGCGCCGCCGGCAGTCTGGCAAGTGCCGGTAGCGGCGCAACCATCTGTCGCCTCGCCAGTGCCGGTCGTGTCACGACCGTCTGTCGCCTTGCAGCCGCCAGCACCGGCCCCCCCTCCGCTGCCGGCGTCCCCGGCGCCGGTCATCCTGCCGCCGCTCCCTTCGGTGGCGGCGCAGTCGCTGCCGCCGGCTTTAGCGCCGAGCCCCCCGTCTCTTCCGCCAGTCCCTGCGGCTCTGCCGGTGGCCACCGCGCAGAGCCCGGTGCTGCCGTCTGTCACGCCGCCGGCGGTTGTGGCCGCTCTGCCGGCGTTGCCCGCGCTGCCCTCGCCCTCGCTTCCTGTCACGGCAACGCCACCGCCGCTCCCAGCGCCGCCGCCGCTCCCGCCGCCCGTGGCGGACCGTGCGGCACCGGCGCCGCCGACCGCCGCGACGCAGGCCCCCGGCGGGCCTGCGCCGGGTGCGCCGCCAGCGGTCGCCGCGTCGGGCAAGCCGGCCGACGCGATCACGATCGGCAGCTTCAATATCCAGGTCTTCGGTGAATCGAAGATCGCGAAGCCGCAGGTCGTGGACGTGCTCGTGAAGATCGTCCGCGGGTTCGACGTCGTCGCCGTCCAGGAGGTGCGTGCCAAGTCGGACAGCGTGATCCCGCAGTTCGTCAGCGCGATCAACGCCGATGGCAGCCGCTATGCGTTCGTGATCGGTCCGCGGCTCGGTCGCACGGTGAGCAAGGAGCAATACACGTTCATCTACGACACCACCCGCATCGAGCTCGATCCGTCGAGCGTGGGCACGAGCCCCAATCCCGGCGACCGGCTGCACCGGCCGCCGCTGCACGCCCGCTTCCGCACGCGGGCCAATCCGCCTGAGGCGGGCTTCAGCT
>JBJOKF010000226.1:0-10070 GCA_046046235.1 Planctomycetota bacterium
GGCACCATGTGGCCCGCCCCCGGCACGATCAGGAGCCGCGCGTCGGGGATGATCGCCTCGGCGCGTTCGAGACAGGCCGGCGGCGTGATCTGATCCTCCGCGCCCACCACCAAGAGGGTCGGCACGCCGATGCGGGCCGCCGGTTCGGTCATGTCGGGCCGGTCGCCGAGCGCCGCGAGCGCGGCGCAGATCGTGTCGACCTCCTGCGACTCGATCAGGCTTTCGAGCAGGGCCACGAGCCGCGGCCGGTCGCTCTGGGCGGCCTGCGCGGGGGCGGGCGCCAGCAGCTTGGGCACCATCGCCTCGGCGACGATCCGTGTGCCGATCCTGCGCACCTTGCCGGCCAGGTCGGCCCGCGTGGCCCGGGCCTCGGGTGTGTCGGCTTCGAGCTTCGTGTCGACGAGGATCATCGCCCCCACCCTGGCCGGATGCCGCACGGCGAGATGCTGCGCGACATAGCCACCCATCGAGCAGCCGCACACGGCGACCGGCTCGTCCACCTGGAGGCTGTCGAGCAGCGCCGCCATGTCGTCGGCGAGCTGCGCGATGCTCTCGGGCCCGCCCGCGTCGCGGCTGGCGCCGAAGCCCCGCAGGTCGGGCACGATCAGCCGCAGCCGCTCGGCGAGCGGGGCCTGGCCCTCCCACATCCGGTGGTCGAGTGGGAAGGCGTGGAGCAGGAGCAGCGGCCGCCCGCCACCCGCGACGTGGACGGCCAACCGGGCGGCATCGGGGAGCGCGACGTGCCGGAGCTGCATGGGCGAGTGGGAGGATGCGCGAGACATGCGGGACGCCGAAAGCCGCAGCGGATCAGAGCCCGCGGAACCGCTCCAGGTTGCGGCGGATCGTGCGGTTGTGCGGCTCCTGCCGCAGCGCCAAGACCTGCGTGCGGATGGCGAGTTCCTTGTTGCCGGCCGCGGCGTGGCAGTGGGCGAGCGTGTCCAGGTAGCTCGAACTGTCGAACGACTTCACGAGCGACGTCTTCGAATAGCGGGTGGCTTTCTGCAGGTCGCCCTCGGTGTTGGCCACGAGCCAGGCGTATTCGTTGTAGCCGTTGGCATCGTCGGGCAGCGCCTGGATCTCGTTCTCGATCTGCTTGAGCGCCCGCTTCACCCGCGCCGCCGCGTCGGCCCGCTGCTCCGGGCTATTGTCGGGGAGCGTGTAGAGGGCGATCAGCGCGTCGACATCCTTCGGCTGGGCCTTGATCGCGGCGTCGATCGCCTGACGGCGGCCGGCCGCGTCGCCGCGGGCCGCCGCGGCACAGGCCGCGAAGAAGTGCATCCGCGACCGGATCGACTGCGGCTCGCGGCCGATCTGCTGGAGGATCGGGTCGCCGCCGCCCGCGTTGCCCTTGCGGCCATCGATGAGTCGCTCCAGGCACGCGGCCGCTTCGTCCTCGCGCTCCTGGTCGTGCAGGAACTCCGAATACATGATCGCAGCGAGCGCAAACTGGGCCGCCGGCGTCTTGGGATTGTCGACGAGCGCCGCGTATTCGCGGGCCGCCCAGTCGGCGGCACCCCACTTCGCCAGCAGGATCGCCGTCTGCAGGCGATCGACGAACTCCGCGTTGCTTCCCGCCGGCTTGGCGAAGGCTTCGCTCGCCAGCCGATCCGCGTCGGCGGCCCGGCCGCGGGCCCGCTCGGCGATGGCGGCGGCATAGCCCACGAGCGGGTCGTCGCGGATCAGGACGGGATGATTCGCGGCCAGCAGATCGACTCCCTCCGGCAGACCGTGCTCGACGAGCCAGGCGAGCGTCGCGGCCGCCTCCTCGCCCGACGTGGAGGGATCCTTGTCGGCTGCGAAGCAGGCGTCGAGCAGCCGGCCCGCCTCCGTGACGGCCTCCGCGCGGTGGCCTGCGGCGAGGAGCATCTCGATCCGGCACCGTTCGAAGATCCGGAGCGTGGTCTCCGTGAGCCCTTCCGATGCCGCCGTATCGCCGGCGGCGCCATTCGCATCGGGCCGGGCGACACCCGGGCCGTCGGCGGCCGTGCGGGTGAGGGCCTCGAAGGCCCGTGCCACCCCGGCGAGCGCCCGATCACGGCCGGCCGAGTCGGCGGCCCCCGAGAAGTCGACGACCGCCCGCAAAAACGCCGCCGCCGGCCGGGTGCTCGCCCCGAGGCCGGAAGCGATGCGGTCGCGCATGCCGGGCCAGTAGGGATCGTCCGGCCGCCACTCGCGGGCCAGGAGCGCCGCGGCCACCCGCGAACCGGTCGGCGAGCGGTCGAGCCGCACGATCCGGGCGAGCGGCTCGATGCCGCCGTCGTGATCCACCCGCAAGAGCCGATGCATCGACTGCACCCGCTCGGCCAGGCCCTGCTTCTTGTACTTGTCGAGCAGCTTCGCCACTTCGGGCGGGTCGCGGCCGGTTTCGAGCGGGATCGTGTCGACGATCCAGCGGGCCCGCAGCGCCACTTCCAGGTCGTCGCTGGTTTCGGCGGCCGTGAGGAGCGGATCGACCGCGGCGGCGCCGATGGCGGCCAGGCGTGACGCGGCCTCTTCCCGCTCGGCATAGTCGGCGGCACCCAGGCCGGCGACGAGCCGGGCGATCTCCTCGGCGGAGGGCTCCGAAGCGGCACGGGCCCGCAGCGGCAGCAGCGCCAGGCCGATCGACAGCGCGCCGAACCAGCCCGCCGCCAGCGTCGCGGCGAGCCAACCGCGCCCGAATGCTTCGCGCCTGATCATGCCCTGATCGTACGACGCGCGGGAACGCCCGTGCAAATCGCCCGGATCACTCCGGCTCGAGACCGAGGTCGCGGATCGTCACCAGGGCTTCGAGCGGAATGCCCCGGGCGGCGAAGGCGTCGCGGGCCCCGGCCAGGCGGTCGATCACGGTGACCACCCGCTCGACCACGAGGCCAAAATCGCGGACCCGGTCGATGGCCACGAGCGACGAGCCGCCGGTCGTCGTGACATCTTCCACGATCACCACGCGCTGGCCCGGCTCGACCGGACCTTCGACGTATTTTTTCGTGCCATGGTCCTTCGGCTCCTTGCGGACCATGAAGCCCTTGAGCGGCAGGCCCTCGACGCCGGCCATCGTCACGACGGCGCTGGTGATCGGATCCGCGCCGATCGACATCCCGCCGACCGCGTCGGGCAGGGGGCCGAGCGCCTTCAGCCGCTCGAGGATCGCCCGGCCGACGAGCATCGAGCCGTGAGCGTCGAGCACAACCTGCTTCGCATCGAGATAAAAGCTCGCCTCGCGGCCCGAGGCCAGGCGGAACGTGCCCCGCTTGAGGGCCTTCGTGGCGACGAGATCGATCAGTTCGCGGCAGGCCGCGGGGGCGGGGGAAGTGCTCATGCGGCAGACTATAGGGCATCGCTGATGAATCGTCACGGGCCAGGCGTTGGTGGCTCTTCATGCTGGCTCCGGCTCTGGCTCCGGGCCGTCGCGGTGACGCGTTTTTCAACTTGTCGAAGCCGGGTTGCCTGGGCGTCGGGGCATCAGTTCTCGCAGCTTCTTTTTGACTCCCCGGCCCGCCGTCTTAGAATTCGGGTCACTGCTCCGGGCGCGTGCCGGGTGAGCTGTTTCGGCCGACCTGTTCCGGGCATGTGGTTCCGAGGCCAGCGATGCGCATCTGCCGGGCTGTCGCCGCTTGGATTGGGTGCGCGGTTGCGTGCCTGTCGCTGGCGGGGCTTGAGTCAGCGCCCGCCGCCGAGGCCGTCGACGCGATCGCCGTCGTCGTGCCGCTGCCGATCACCGGCACCCGCGACAAACAGGTCGAGGCCGCGATCCTCCGGCGGCTCGACACGCTCAAGCGCGGGCCGCAGCGCGGCGTGCTCGTGCTGCGGTTCGAGACACAGGGGCAGGGCGGCGGTGGCAGCGAGTTTGGCCGCGCCCTCGAACTGGCCCGGTTCCTGGCCGACGGCCGGCTGGCGGGCGTGAAGACCGTCGCCTTTCTGCCGGAGGGCGCACGGGGCCATGCGGTGCTCGTGGCGCTGGCCTGCGAGGAGATCGTCATGCCCGCAGACGCCGTGCTCGGCCCGGCCAACGCCGACGACCCGGCGGTCGACGATGCGACGCGGGCTGCGTACCTGCAGGTCGCATCCCGGAGGAAGACCGTGCCGCCTGCCGTCGCCGCGGCGCTGGTCGATCCCGCCGCGAAGGTCTCGCGGGTTTCCACCGACGAGGGCGAACAGTTCGTGGCGGCGCAGGATGTCGCTGCGGTGCGCGAGCAGTCGGTCGTGCTCGCCGTGGAGCCGCTCGAGCCCGTGCCCCTCGAGCTGACGGGCCGGCGGGCCCGCGAGCTGGGCTTCGTGCGGCTGCTTGCCCGCACACCGGCCGAGCTGGCCCGGGGACTGGGCATCGACGAGCGAACGCTCGTCGCCGACCCGTCCGCGGAGGGCGGCTGGCGGGCGGCGCAGGTGGCCCTCTCCGGTGCCATCACGGCCGACGCGGTGGCGCGGGCGCGGCAGCAGATCGAGCGGGCCGTCGCCGACGGTGCGAACTTCCTCTGCCTGCGGATCGACTCGGCCGGCGGCGCGCCCGAGCAGAGCCTGGTGCTCGCCAATCGTCTGGCGGCGCTCGACCCGGCTCGGGTGCGGACGGTGGCCTACGTGCCCCGCCAGGCCCGCGGCGACGCGGCGCTCGTGGCCTTGGCCTGCGACGCGCTCGTGATGCACCCCGACGCGGTTTTGGGAGGCGAAGGGGATGCCGCGCTCGAAGGGCGGCAGGCGGCGGCGGTCGCTGCCGCGTGGCGCGAGGGCGTGGCGAAGCGGCGGGAGCGGTCGTGGTCGCTGCCGGTGGCGCTCGCCGTGTCCGGCATCGCCGTGGAGCAGGTGACGCACAAGGGCACCGGACGCGTCGACTATTTTTGCGCGGAAGAGCTGGCCGCCGAGCCCGATCGCGATGCCTGGAAGACCGGCGCCACGGTCGGCACCGGGCCGATCCAGCTGACGGGCCGCTCGGCCGAGCCACTCGGTCTGGTCACCCACGTCGTGCCCGACTTCGCGGGGCTCCTGGCGGCCTACGGGCTCACCGGCGACATCGCCCTCTCCGAGCCGGGCTGGGCGGAGCGGCTGCTCGACGCGCTGGCGAGCCCCGGCCTGGCGTGGCTGTTGCTCCTCATCGGCGGCGCGGGCCTCTACATCGAACTGCACACGCCCGGCTTCGGCCTGGGCGGATTCGTGTCGATGGTCGCGTTCATCGTCTACTTCTGGAGCCAATATCTCCATGGCACGAGCGGCTGGCTCGAGGTGATGCTCTTCCTGGCTGGGCTGTTCTGTCTGGCGGCGGAGATCTTCGTGCTGCCGGGGTTCGGCGTGCTCGGCCTGGGCGGGGGCGTCTTGCTGGTGGCGTCGATCGTGCTCGCCAGCCAGTCGTTCGTTTTGCCGGCCAACGACTACCAGATCCGCCAGTTGCAGTGGTCGCTGGCGGGGATTCTCGGGGCGGCGGTGGGCGTGGCACTCTTGGGCGTGCTCCTGCGACGCTGGCTGCCGGCGACGCCGGTGCTGCGGAACGTGCTGCTCGTGCCGCCGCCGAGCGCCACCGGCGATGACGAATCGACCGAGGAACTGCTCGGCCTCGAGGGCACGACGACGACGCGGCTCGCGCCGGCCGGCAAGGCGCGGATCAACGGACGGCTGCACGACGTGGCCTGCGACGGGGCGCTCGTAGAGCCGGGCACGCCGGTCCGCGTCGTCGAGGTCCGGAGCGGCCGCGTGCTCGTGCGGCCCGTGACGACCCCGAGTTGATCACGGCTGCCCCATCGCCGCGGAGACGGCCGCACGCATGAACATGCTCCTCTGGGTCGGCGCCCTCCTGGCGATCGGGCTCGGCGTGATGGTGCTCGAGGTCTTCGTGCCCTCCGGCGGCATCCTCGGCTTCATCAGCATCCTCGCGCTCGTCGCGGCGATCGCCACGGCGTTTGCGGAGCAGGGCGTGGCCGGAGGCATGGCGGTGCTGGCGGTGGTCGTGCTGGCGGTGCCGGCGGTGCTCGGACTGGCGTTCCGCTGGTTTCCCGAGACGCCGCTGGGCCGGAGGGTGCTCACCGCCCCAGACGCCGCCGACCTCGTGCCCGACGCCGCCGCGCGGCGGCACGTCCGTGAGTTGGTCGGCCGCCACGGCCGCACGGTGACCGCGCTGCTCCCGTGGGGCAGCGTCGAGATCGACGGCGAGCGCGTGGATGGTGTCAGCGAGGGCGAGCCGATCGACGCCCACTGCGGGATCGAGGTGGTCGACGTCGCCGGCCGGGCCGTGGTGGTGCGGCGGCTCGAGTCGCCCGGCCGCGTGGCGGCGGCCGGGCCGGCACGACCGGCAGAGGCGGCATCACCCGCAGACCCGTCAGACGCCAGAGCCGCCGATGCACCGCCTCCCTCGGCCCTGTCCCCCACGCTCGAAACGTTCGATTTCGAGGGTCTCGACGACCGGGCCTGAAACTCTCGGCCCACCGCGGCTTGACCCGCGCCCTCCCCGAAACCACGCTACAGACGAAGCTTTTCGATCCACCGGAGCGTCCGCGATGCTGCCCCTGATCCTGATCGGCCTGGGAATCTTCGTCTGCCTGATCGCGTTCGCGATGCTGGCCGGCTACCTGCGTCTCTGGCTGCAGTCGTATGCGTCGAGCGCGGGGATCGGGCTCTTCGACCTCGTCGCGATGAGCTTCAAGAAGGTCAATCCCACCGTGATCGTGCGGAGCAAGATCATGGCGGTGCAGGCGGGCCTCGGTGACTCCACCGGCATCACCAAGCAGGCGCTCGAGGCCCATTACCTCGCCGGCGGCCGCGTGCCGCTCGTGGTGCAGGCGCTCATCGCCGCCAACAAGGCGAAGATCAGGGAGCTCGACTGGAAGCTGGCGACCGCCATCGACCTGGCCGGCCGCAACGTCCGCGAGGCGGTGCAGACGAGCGTGTATCCCAAGGTCATCGACTGCCCCGGCAAGAACAGCGGCCGCGAGTCGCTCGACGCCGTCGCCAAGAACGGCGTGCAGCTGAAGGTGAAGGCCCGTGTCACGGTGCGGACGAACTTGAACCAGCTCATCGGCGGCGCCACGGAAGAGACGATCATCGCGCGGGTCGGCGAGGGAATCGTGTCGGCGATCGGCGCCGCGGAGCGGCACACCGACGTGCTCGAAAACCCCGACATGATCTCGAAGACCGTGCTCGCCCGGCGGCTCGACGCGAACACGGCGTTCGAGATCGTTTCGATCGACATCGCCGACATCGACGTGGGCGCCAACATCGGCGCCCGGCTGCAGGCCGACCAGGCCGAGGCCGACACCCGCGTGGCCCGGGCCAACGCCGAGGGCCGCCGCGCCATGGCCGTCGCCCGGGAGCAGGAGATGATCGCGAGCATCGAGGAGAGCAGGGCCTCCCTCGTGGAGGCGGAGTCGGCCGTGCCGAAGGCGATCGCCGATTCGCTCACCTCCGGCCAGCTCGGCATCTTCGACTACTACAAGCTGCGAAACCTGCAGGCCGACACCGACATGCGCCGCACGATCGCCACCGGCACCACCCCCGGCACCGCGGCGGTGCAGTGATGGCCGCCCCCGTCGCCACGTGCGTGCTGCTGGCGGCCGGCTTCGACTGGCTCGAGGCCCTGCTGCCGGTCGCCTTCGTCCTGTTTTGGATCATCTCGCAGATCATCGCCGTCATCCGCCGTGTCCAAGGGGGCAACGGCCGGGGCAACGCGCCGCGGCCGCAACCATTGCCGCGGATCGAGCCGCCGCGGGGGCCGGCCCAGCCGGTGCCGGAGGGGGCCGACTGGCGTGGCGAGCTCGAGCGGCAGATCGCCGAGTTTCTGCGGGAGTCGCAAGGGCAACCGGCCGCGCAGGCCCGGGAGAAGCCCGCGCCGCGGACGGCGGACAGCGGTCCGCGGCGAGATGACACCGCCCAGGGCCGCGGCCGCGAGAAGTCGCGATCGCAGCGATCTGTCACCAACAAGCCGGCGGCGGAGCGGCAGACGACGCGGCAGACTGTCCGGCCCGCCGCGGTGCCGGCCAGACCTGCGACGGCGACCGCGACGACCGGAGCGGGAGTCGAGCCGGCAAAGGGCGACGTAACGCGGCATGTGCAAGAAGCCTTCCCGCGTTCGTTGAGCCATCTCGAAGGCGGGCTCGTCCACGACGCCCCGCCGATGATCGGAGACCCGGCGACCAGGCCCACCGCCACGGCCGCCGACGACCTGGTGAAGATGCTCCGCAATCCCGCCACGATCAGGCAGGTGATCATCATGCGCGAGGTGCTCGACAGGCCGGTTGACCGCTGGTGAGCGGTCCCTGCTGGCGCCGCGTTGCCAGCAGGCTGACGCTGGCAGCCGGAGCCTCTCCGCAGCCTGCGCAGTTCGCCGGCGCAGGAGCCGCCGCGGCCCGAAGGTGGGGGGGTTGGGGGGCCAAAAGAGCCTTTTATAGGCCGCTTGCCCGGAGCCTGGGGACCGAAAAAATCGCGGCTTGAGCCGGCTCGGCGGCTGGTTTACAAGACCCCGTGAGGGTCGGTCTTCGTGCCGCCCCTTGCAGCGCGTAGACGAGGTGCCCAAGCCTCGTCTACGCGCCTGTTTTTTGGGAGTCTCGCCGGAGATCTGCGGTGACACGAGCCAGCGGAGGCCTGTGGCTGTCCAGCGCTTGCGCCGCGATCTTCGCTTGCGCCGTGATGGTCGCCCGCACCGCCGTCGGCCACGCCGCAGAGTCGGGCCCCTTTCCCGCCGCGGTCAGCGTGGCGGTCGATCACACGTATCTTCGCGCGGGGCCCGGGGAAGACTTCTATCCCACCGAGCGGCTCCCGGTCGGCACCGCACTCGAAGCCTGGGCGGTCGATGCCTCGGGCTACGTCGCCGTGCGGCCCGTCGCGGGCAGCTATAGCTGGTTGCGGGCCGCCGACGTCGACATGCAGCTCGAGCCGGTCGGCGCCGCACCGGCGGCAGGCAGCGCGGGCGACCGCTGCGTCGGCGTGATCGTCACCGATGGCGCGGTCTCGCGGGTGGGTTCACAGATCAACGACCTGCGGCACGTGGCTCAGGTGACGCTCGAGGCCGGAGAGCGGGTGCAGGTGCTCGAGGAAGTGCGAGTCGACGCCGGTCGCCATGCCGGGCTCTGGGTGCGGATCGAGCCGCCGGCCGGCGAGTTTCGGTGGGCGCGGCTCGCCGACCTCGAGGTGCCGCCGGAGGTTGCGGCCCTCGCGCCGCAGCCCGCCCTGGCCGCCGACAGTGCCGCGCCGCCGGCCGCCGCGTCGATCGGCGAGGCGCTCACGGCCATCAAGGAGGCCGGCGTCGCCGTCGCGCAGGCAGTCCGCGAGCCCGAGCAGCCGCCCGTCGCGACTTCAGCCGCCGTCGGGCTCGTGCCGGCGCCGGCCGCACCTGTCGCGCCGGTCGCCCCGCCCCAGCCCCTCGGCTTCATGCCGCAGGCGAAGCGGCTCTTCGCCGGCTGGCTGCCGAAGGGGACGAGCGTCTTCGATCCGGCGGCGCCTGTCGCGCCGGTCGCGGTGACCGCGGGCACCCTTGGCGCCGACGAGTTGGCCGACGTGGATCTCGCGCTGTCGCTGGCGGTCACCGGGCCGACGGAGTCGTGGAACCTGGCGCCGGTGCGGGAGCGGCTGCGGCAGATCGCAGCCCGGGCGACGACCGACGGCGACCGGACACGCGTCGAGGCGGTCGACGCGCGGATCGCCCGGTTCGAGGCGATCCAGAGCCGGCACAAGACGCTCGCGGCGGCCACCGCTCCGGCGGCCGCCGTTCCCGCCGCCGACTCGTCGCTGCAGCTGGGCGGCATGTGGTCGAGCCTCTCGGCGATCGGCAACCGACCGATCCGGCCGGGTGTCCTGCCGGGAGGCGGTCCGGCCGACGGCCAGCCCAGTTGGACGCCGCCCGACCTGACCGAGACCACCGGCCGCCTGGCGACCGTCGTCTCGCGCCGGCCCGACGCCCCGCGGTGGGCCGTCGTCGACCAGAGCAACAATGTCATCGCCTTCGTCACGCCGCAGACGGGCGTGAATCTCGCGCCGCTGGTGGGCCAGGAGGTCGCCGTCCGGGGCGCCCGCGGCTACATGCCGGAGTACAAGCGGCCCTACGTCGTCGCCTCGGAGGCGCGGGTGCGCATGGCGGCTGCCCCCGAGGCCTCGCCCGATCGGGCCACGCGCTAGCG
>JBJOKF010000036.1:0-5463 GCA_046046235.1 Planctomycetota bacterium
CCTTGCCGTAGAGACCCCTCACGACCGCTTGCCGCGGAAGAAGTCGCTGAGCATGCGGCCACATTCGTCCGCCATGATGCCGCCGACGTGGGTGACGCGGTGGTTGAGCCGCTGGTCCTCGAAGAGCCGGTAGAGGCTCGCCACGGCGCCCGCCTTGGGGTCGGCCGCGCCCCAGACGACCGTGGGCACGCGGGCCTGGAGGATCGCGCCTGCGCACATCGGGCAGGGCTCGAGTGTGACGTAGAGCGTGCAGCCCTCGAGCCGCCAGGAGCCGAGTGCGGCCGCGGCCTGCGTGAGCGCGATCATCTCCGCGTGCGCCGTCGGATCGGCGAGCTGCTCGCGCTGGTTGTGGGCGCTGGCCACCACGCGGCCCGCGGCCACGACGATCGCGCCGACCGGCACCTCGTCTTCCTCCGCCGCCATCCGCGCCTCCTCGAGCGCCAGCCGCATCCACCGCCGGTGCGGGTCGACCGGCAGCCCCTGGTCGAAGGCATCCCGCAGGTCGTCGAAGGCGTCGGGGTCGTCGGGATCGAACATGGCGGGGCGGTGACGGGCGGGCGAGGCGGCGGAAGCGGGCGTGCCGGGGGTTCGGCCGGCGCACTCTACGCCGCCCCCGGCCCGGGCGGCAAATCGCCCGGCGACCCGTGCGGCTTGGGACGCGGCCGGGCTTCGGGTACGATCCTCGACGTCCCCGCGGTCAATCACGCGCTCGTTCCCCTTCGCCGGAGCCCGTTCCCATGGATCCCACCCTGCTCGCGCTTCGCTGGGCTCACGTGCTCGCCGCCATCGTGGCGATGGGGGGGCTCGTCTTCGCCCGCTTCGCGCTCCTGCCGGCGCTCGAGGCCGAGGAGCCCGCGACCCGCGACCGCATCCACGACGCCATCCGGCGGAAATGGCTCCCGTGGGTCATCGCGGCGATCACGCTGCTGCTGGCGTCGGGCCTGGCGAACTTCATCCTCTTCAACGCCCGCGTGAAGGAGGAGGGCTGGGCGAACGGCGCCTGGATGCGGCAGACCTCCTATCACGCGCTCTTCGGCGTGAAGTTCCTGCTCGCGCTCGCCGTCTTCTACTTTTCGAGCGCCCTGGTCGGACGGGGCGCGGGCACGCAGTGGATCCGCAATGCGCGGGGCAGGTGGCTCTCCGTCACGCTCGCGCTGGCCCTGGGCATCGTCCTGCTCTCCGGATGGATGCGGCAACTGCACACCGGCCCGAATGTCGGCGGCGGAGATGGCGGCGTCCGGATCGACGCGACCGTTGACCGATCTGGCGCTGCCGAACCTGATATGCGCTACCGCGACGGATCGGCCGGTTCGGCGTTTCGCCGTTCCGAAGACGAGACCGTGGCGCAGCCCGCAAACTGAGTCTCGAGGCCGCCGTTGCGCGTTCGGGCGGCCGTCGCGAACCGAAGGCCCTCGAGCGCAGGACCGGCGCAGGCACGTCACGGGAGCAGCCCATGGACAAGAAAGACAAGAAGCGGATCGAGGTGCTCCAGCAGAAGATCGCCAAGCTGCAGCAGCTGCTCACGGCGGCGAAGCGGCAGCCCGACGATCCCGCCGAAGCGCCCCGGCTCGAGAAGGAACTCGCGGCGGCCCACGCCGAGCTGACGGCTCTCAAGAAGGGCTGACCCAAGGCCGCCGCCCGATCGGCGCCCCACAACGACGTGACTTCCTCGGCGACCCGCGCCGAGGGGTGACGTGGTATCCTGACCGACACGCTTCATGCGACCGCGTGCCGCGTCGCCCCTCCCACCACCGTCCGCCACCCGATGGCTCTCTCCGGTTTCTTCTCGCGACTTTTCGGCGGGAAGCCCCGCGTCGACATCTGGCGCCGCTACGCCAAGATCCGCGAGAGCGTTTCCGGCACGATGTCGCGGTTTTACAAGGTCCGTGACACGGAGACGGGGGAAATCCTCGGGCTCAAGATCATCGACCTCGAGAAGACCGCTCCGGTGGAGAGCCGCTATCGGTCGCTCAAGAAGCCCAGCGAGGGGGAGATCGGCGCACTCGTCGTCGGCCCCAACATCGCGCGGACGCTCTCCTGGGGCGTCGCCGCGACCGGCGAATCCTACATCCTGCTCGAGTTCATCGAGGGCACGCTCCTGCACACGCGGCTGTCGGCACGGGATCCCTTCACGCCCGAGCAGCGCCTCGACCTGATCCGCCAGGCGGCGACGGCCATCGCCACCGTCCACAAGGCCGGGTTCGTCCATCGCGACATCTGCCCGCGCAACTTCATGCTGCAACCCGACGGCAGGCTGGTGCTGTTCGACTTCGGACTGAGCGTCCCCGACAAGCCGGCATTCCTGCAGCCGGGCAACCGCATCGGGACCCCGAGCTACATGGCGCCCGAGGTCGTGCGTCGCCTGAAGATCGACAAGCGGCTCGACATCTTCTCGTTCGGAGTGACCGCCTACGAGGTCTGCACGTTCGACCTCCCCTGGCCGCGGGCCTCCGGCGGCAAGGCGGCCCTGCGGCACGCCAGCACCGAGCCGCAGGACATCCGGGAACTCTGGCCGGAAATCCCGCCGGCGCTGGCGACGGCGATCATGGCCTGTATCGCAGCCCGGCCCGACCAGCGGCCGCCGTCGTTGGAAAAGTTCCTCGAGCGGATCGCGGCCGTGACGGTGTGAGTCCCGCTCCGCGTCCCCCCGCCACACGGGGCCGGCGGCGACGGGGCTTGAAGTGGGACCGCCCGGCTTCTAACCTCTGGGTTCGCTCCGGCCCGCCAATCCATCCCGTTCATCCAGCCCGTAGCCAGAAGGATCCATCGTCATGACCATGGACAAGAGCCTCCGCGTTCGCAAGGGTTCCTCCAGCGCCCGGGGAGTGCTGTCCCGCGGCGAGCGGATCCTCAAGCTCAAGGAGCAGGATCGCTGGGAGGAAGGCCGCAGCCCGGTGGGCCTGCCGAAGGTCCGCGTGATGAAGACCGCGATGAAGAAAAAGAAGAAGGCCAAGGAGGAGGGGGACGCAGCGGCGGCCAAGGCCCCCGCCGCCGGCAAGAAGAAGTAGGCATCGGTCCGACCCTGGCTGTCGGTGGAAAAAGTCATCCATGACTTTTTTCCACAAAGGCGAGCACCCGCGCGGCCGCCGCCCGGCCCGAGGCGATTGTCTGGGGAATGCCCACGCCCTCGTAGGCCGCTCCTGCCAGAGCCAGGCCGACGTGGCCCGCCAAGAGATGTTCGATGCGCGCCACTTTCTCCAGATGGCCGACCTCGTACTGCGGCATCGCGCCATGCCAGCGGTCGACCTGCACGAGCAGCGGCCGACCGACGGCTCCGAGCAGATCGCGGAGTTCGTGGAGGACGAGCCCGACCAGCTGATCGTCTTCGAGGGTGGCCGCCTCGGGATCGAGGGCGCCGCCCACGAACGACCGCATGAGCACCGCCCCATCCGGCGCGCGGCCAGGGAACTTCGAACTCGAGAAACTGACCGCCAGGAGACGGCGGCCCTCCCGCCGCGGCACGACCATGCCGGCGGCATCGAGCGGATGGGCCACGTCGGCCCTCGCGAATCCGAGCGAAACGACCGCCGAACCGGCGTAGGGAATCGACGCGATCGCATCGGCGAGGGCGGCGTCGTGGCCGCGGAGGAGCGTTTGAGCCCGTGCCGCGGGGGTCGCCACGACGACCGCGTCGGCGGTGAGCGGTTCCGGCACCGCGGCGTCTGGAGCCACCGCCGCGAGCGCCACCGACCAGCGGCCGTCGGATCGCCTCGTGACCGCGGATGCGGCGGCCGTGACGAACCGGGCACCCCGGCCGGCGAGCGTCTCAGCCAGCCGCCGCGGGAGCGTGTCGAGCCCCTCGGCGAGCGAGAGAAACTGGCCGTATCGCGCACCCGCCGCCGGACCGCCCGTGGGCGTCGTGCGGAGCCGGTGTTGCTCACCGGCCCACAGGCTCCCGGCGCGTCGCTCCATGGCGAAAAACTCCGGGCAGGCCGCCGCCATGCTCAACCGGGCGGGATCGGCCGTCCAGATGCCGGCCGCCAGCGGCTGCACGAGGGCTTCGAAGGCCTCGCGGCCCAGCCTCCGCTCGGCGAAGCTCTGCAGCGATTCGTCGGTGACATGGGCCGGCCGGGACGGGACGCATCGTTCCCACATCAGCCGCATTTTGCCCAGGGGCGAGAGCAACGGCGTGCGCAGAATGGCAGCCAGCCGACCGGGCGCCAGGAGGCGGAAGCCCTCCGGCACGGGCTGCGGTCGCCCCCGATGCAGCACGAGCGCCCGCCGGTGCCGCGGAAGGATCCCGATCAACTGGTCGGCCAGGCCGAGCCGCTCGACGAGCGACACCGCCTCCGGCCGGGCGGCGAGGAAGCTGTCGGCGGACCGCTCGACCAGCCAGCCGTCCCGACGAATCGTCTGGATGACGCCGCCCGCTCGTCCGGCGGGCTCGACGACGGTGACCCGCCACCGATCGCCGCCCGCATCCAACGCCTGTTCCGCGGCGGCCAGGCCGGCCAAGCCGGCGCCGATGACGACCAAATGGCGGGGATGCGTCGCTTGCATGCGGCTATTTTACGGCAAGGCTCGGCATCCTGCCGACCTTGCCTTAGCCGGCCTCCGCCGGCTGGTGCTCACCCGGCCGCTGCTTCACGGCAAGGCTCGGCATCCTGCCGACCTTGCCTTAGCCGGCCTCCGCCGGCTGGTGCTCACCCGGCCCTCCGGGCCTGGCGCATGTGGTGAGGATCCTGGCTGCTGTCGATACGGAAGGTGAGGGGACGCCCACACCGCGAGAGCCGGCGTATGCCGACGAGCGCAGCTGCTTTACGGCAAGGCTCGGCATCCTGCCGACCTTGCCTTGGCCGGCCTCCGCCGGCTGGTGCTCACCCGGCCCTCCGGGCCTGACCTCGGCACCCGAGCAGCGCGGATTCGACAAGTTGAAAACCTGCCGCCACGGGGGAATGCGGCGGCAGCGCAAGCAGAGGAAGACGCGCAAACACGCGACCCCAGGTAAGCAGCGTGGTTTCACGTGAAACCCGATCCATGGCTCGCCCCTGGCTGCCGATATTCCGAAAAGACGTGTCGTGCTCGGGATGTCGTTTGGAAGGACTGTGCGCGTGGGAAGGATTCTCTGCGTGGCGAACCAGAAGGGAGGCGTGGGCAAGACGACGACCGCGTCGAACCTCGCCGCTGGTCTCGCGCATGGAGGCCTCCGCACGCTCCTGCTCGACCTCGACCCGCAGTGCAACGCCACGACCGGCCTGGGCGGCGTGCCCGCCGCCAGCCATCCGCTGGTCTCGGAGGCGCCGCTGTCGGAGTCGGTGATCCCGACGTCGATCCCCAACCTCTCGCTCATCCCCGGCAGCCGGAGCGTCCGCGACGTCGAGCGGATCGCGGCCGAGGCCCGCAGCGGCTCGAAGGTGCTCGAAAGCCATCTCGCCCGCGGGCTCAATGCCTGGGACTATTGCCTGATCGACTGCCCGCCGAGCGTCGGCGAGCTGACGCGGACGGCGCTGGCCGGCAGCACGG
>JBJOKF010000053.1:0-7008 GCA_046046235.1 Planctomycetota bacterium
TCACAGCACCGGCAGCGAGGGCATCGGGGGGCGCGCGGCGTGGGCGGCGGCGAGGTTGCCCACCAGCCGCTCGCAGATCGCCTCGAGGTAGGGCCGGCAGGCGGGGTCGTCGTAGTTCTCGGCGGTGCGGCCCGCGTCGCCGTGCTCGCGGATCGGAATCTGGATCGGCACTTCGCCCAGGAACGGGATGTCGAGCTCCTGGGCCGTCCGCTTCGCGCCGCCGGTGCCGAAAATGTCGTATCTTTTCTGCGTGTCGGGGCAGACGAAGAAGCTCATGTTCTCCACCATGCCCAACAGCGGAATGTTCACCTTCCGGAACATCGCGATCGCCTTCGTGGCGTCGAGCAGGGCCACGTCCTGCGGCGTGCAGACGACGACGGCGCCGGTGAGCGGCAGCACCTGGGAGAGTGAAAGCGCGATGTCGCCCGTGCCGGGAGGCATGTCGATGATCAGGTAGTCGAGCGGCCCCCAGAGGGTGTCGCGGAGCATCTGGGTGATCGCGCCGTGGAGCATCGGGCCGCGCCACACCACCGCCTCGCCGGCGGGCACGAGCAGCCCTATCGACATCGTGGGCAGGGCATGCGGACCGATCGCCGCCCGGGCGGGCACGATCTTGCCGTGCTCGATCTGCGGGCGGCCCGAGAGGCCCAGCAGGTGCGGCACGCTCGGCCCGTAGACGTCGGCGTCGAGCAGGCCGACCCGGCTGCCCGCCCGCGCGAGCCCCGCGGCGATCGACACGGCGATCGTGCTCTTGCCCACGCCGCCCTTGCCCGAGCCGACGGCGATCACGCTCTTGGCCTCGAGGCCGATCTGGCCGAGCTTGGTCGGCGGGCGATCGTGCGGGACGATGGTGACGTCAACCTGCGGCACCGCGGGGAACCGGGCCCTGAGCAGCTCCTCGATGCGGGCAGCGGTCCGCTTCCAGAGGATCGCCGAGTGGGTGGTGAGGCCGATCGTGGCGCGGATACCGGCGGGCGTCGCTTGAAGGGCGCCGATCTGCCCCATCTCATCGAGCGGTCGGCCCGACTCGGGGTCGGCGACCCCGGCGATCACGGCGCGAACGGCGGCGGCATCGACGGCGGTCGGGGAACTGCTCATGGGGCGTCCGAGGGGTTCATTCAGCGGTCCGACTTCTCGATCGCGTCACCGGCGACCGACGACGACACGAACAGCCCGCGGGGCTGCAGCGTGACCATCAGCACGAGCGCCGTGCAGAGGAGCATGGCGATGCCCGCCGCCAGGCCGCCGTCGGCCTGCACGCCGCGCCGCGTGGGGCGGAAGTACATCGCCGCGATCAGCCGCAAGTAGTAGGCCGCGGCGATGGCGGCGTTGAGCACGAGGATCACGGCGAGCGCCACGAACCAGGCGCGCCGGCTGCCGAAGGTGACCGGCGCGGACCAGTCGACCTCGAGCGCCGAGAAGGCGAGCGTGAGCTTGCCCCAGAAGCCGGGCAGCGGGGGGATGCCGGCGAGGCTCAGGAGAAACAGCGTGATCGCGAAGGCGGCGACGGGATTCGTCGAGGAGAGGCCGTCGAGGTCGTCGACCGTCGCGATCTCCTCGCGCGGCGGTCGCGGGCCGGTCGCGGCCGTCCACTCCGGCCAGCGGTGGCCGAGGTAGGTGATCGCGGCGAACACGCCGGCCGTCGCCAGGGCGTAAGTGGCCAAATAAAAGAGCGAGGCCCCGAGGCCGCCGAGGCCGAATGTCCAGGAGGCTCCGGCTTCGGCGTCGCCCGCGGCGCGGGTGCCGGCGGCGGCAGCGGCGGTGGCGATGCCGATCAGCAGATAGCCCGCATGGGCGATCGAGGAGCAGGCGAGGAGCCGGCGGAGGTTTCGCTGCATGAGCGCCATGACGTTGCCCACGGTCATCGTCACGGCCGCCACGAGGGCGACCAGCGGCCAGAGGAGCGTGAGGTGCGCGAGGGCCGCGGCGCCCGGAGCGGCCGCGCCGGCCGGCGCGATCGCCAGGCCGAGCAGCCGCACGAGCACGACCAGGCCGGCGATCTTCGGCAGCGTGGAAAGGACGGCCGCGTTGCCCGGGCTCGTGCCCTCGTACACGTCGGGGGCGTAGAAGTGCATCGGCACCGCCGCCAGGCGGAACGTCGCCCCGGCCAGGGCCATGCCGATCGCCACCGGCAAGAGCACGGTCGCCATGCCGGCCTGCGGGTCGGCCGCCGCCCGCAGCCGATTCCCGATGATCGCGAGGCTCGTCGAGCCGCCGATGCCATACAGACAGACGGCCGCGTAGAGGAAGAGCGCCGAGGCGACCAGCGACAAGAAGAAGTATTTGAGGCTCGCCTCCTGGCCGTGGGCGTCGGTCCGCTTGAGCGCCAGGAGGATGTAGGTCGGGATCGAGACCAACTCCAGCCCCACGAAGAGCAGGACGAGGTCGTCGGCCACCGCCGCCAGCGACAGTCCGGCCAGGAGCACGAGGAACGTGCCCGCCTCCTCGCAGGTGCCGTCGTCGTGCGTGGCTCCGCCACGGGTGGCGCCCGAGCGGAAGAGGTCGCCCGCCTGCACGAGCGCGAGGATGCCGCCGGCCGCGAGCACCAGCCAGCGAATGAATGACGAAAAGGCGTCGATCCGCACGCCACCGGAGGCCGACTGGGCGCCGTCGACCGGCTGACCGCCGGCCACGAACATCGCCAGGCCGATGCCGACCAGCGCCACGGTCCAGCCGCTTTTCCAGCCGGCGAACGCGCCGGCGAGGAAGGCCACGAGGGCCGCGCCGACGAGCACGATTTCGGGGGCGAGCAGCGAGAAGCTCTCGAGCGAGGTCGGGTGCATCACGGGCGATCCGGGGAGAGGAGCGGGGACTGGGCGAGGGGGAGGCCGGCGGGGGGGGCGGCGCTGCCGACGACGCGACCGGCGACGGCGGGCGCGGCGGCCGGATCGGTGGCGGTGCCGGCATGCATCAGTGCATCGAAGGCGGCGGCCGCGTCCGCGGTGGAGCTGCGGAGCATGGCCGCCGGCGGCGCGAGGAACGTGGCGGGCGCGAGACCGATCCAGACCACGAACACCGCCAGCGGCAGCAGGGCGGCTGCCTCGTGCCAGCGGAGATCGCACCGGTCGCCTGCGGCATGGTCCGCATGCGCGTGCGCGTGGGCATCGGTCGCATGGTCGGTGGTGGCATGGCCATGGCCGTGGCGGGGCGGCTCACGCGACGGGCCGAAGAAGACCCGCTCGACCGCCCAGAGCATGTACCAGGCGCCGAGCACGACGCCCGTGACGGCCGTCACGGCCATCACGAGGTAGGGGATGCGGATCGAGTCGGCCACGCCCGTCCAGGCCCGCTGGAAGGATCCGGCGAGGATGAGGAACTCGCCGACGAAGCCGTTGAGCCCCGGCAGCCCGATGCTCGAGAAGGTGAAGAGCATGAAGAGCACCGTCAGCCACGGCGCCTTGGAGGCGATGCCGCCCAGGTTGGCGATGCTCCGCGTGTGGAACCGCTCGTAGAGCATGCCCACGATCGCGAACAGGCCGGCCGCCGAGAGGCCGTGGTTGAGCAGTTGCAGGTTGGCACCCTCGATCGCCACCGGCTCAAGCGCGAACAGGCCCATCACGATGTAGCCCATGTGGCTCACCGAGGAGTAGGCGATGAGCCGCTTGAGATCGGTCTGCACGAGCGCCACGAGCGCCCCGTAGAGGATGCCCACCACGCCGAGGCCGAAGAGCCACGGGGCCGCGGCGGCGCTGGCGTCGGGCAGCATCGGCAGCGAGAACCGCAGAAAACCGTAGATGCCGATCTTGAGCAGCACGCCGGCGAGATCCACGCTGCCCCCCGTGGGGGCCTCGACGTGGGCCAGCGGCAGCCAGGTGTGGAAGGGAACGATCGGCACCTTCACGGCGAAGCCGGCGAAGAGCGCGAGGAACACGAGCCACTGCAGCCAGCCCCGCTCTGCGGTCATCGGCAGCGGGTGGGCCTTGAGGCCGGCGGTGAGCGCGGCGATGTCGAACGTGACCACGCCCGAATGCGACGCGTTCCAGAGCACGATCGTGAGCAGACCGAGGAAGGCGAGCACGCTGCCGGTGAGCGTGTAGATGAAGAACTTCACCGCCGCCCGGCGCCGCTCCTCGTGGCCCCAGATGCCGATCAGGAAGAAGAGCGGGACGAGCGTGAACTCGAAAAACACGTAGAAGAGGATCACGTCCCGCGCGGCGAACACACCGAGCATCGCCGCCTCGAGCAGGAGCAGCAGCACGTAGAATCCCGCCGGCTTCTCCTGAATCGCGTCCCAGCTGACGAGCACGGCCGTCAGTGACAACAGCGCCGACAGGCCGAAGAGCCAGATCGACAGGCCGTCGAGGCCCAGCGACAGCCGCACGTCGAAGCCGCCGCCGACGAGCCAGGGCGCGGAGCTGACGGCATAGGGCTGCCCCGCCGCGGCCTCCGGGCTCGCCAAGTAGCGGAGGACGAGCCAGCCGGCGAGCACGAGCGTGATGACCGCCGTGACGGCGGCGCTCTGCCTGACAGCGGACACACCGCGGCCGCCGACGACCCAGGCCAGAAGCGCCCCGATCAGGGGCGCGGCCAGCACGAGCAGGAGGTGGGTCGCGGGGGAGAAGCCGTTCATGGGTGTGGTACAGGGGACGGGGGTGAGGTCGGTGGAGAAGGAGCGGCCGCGGGCCGGGTCAGGTGCGCAGCTGCCACGCCAGCAGGACGACGATCGCGAGCACGCCCAGGACGCCCGCCAGGGCGTACCGCTGGAGCAGGCCCGACTGGGACCGACGGACGATGCCGCCCAAGGCGACGGGCAGCCGGGCGACCGTGTCGACGGTGCCGTCGATGACATGCCGGTCGAACAGCGCCGCCAGCAGGGCGAGACCCTCGAGCGGCCGCACGACCAGGGCGGTGTAGATCTGATCGAAGAAGAACTTGTTGGCGAAGAGTGTGCCGAGCGGCCCGAGGAACCGCTCCAACTGCGGACCGTCGCTGCGCCGCCCCAGGTGGCCGATGGCCGCCACCACGATCCCGATGGCGGCGGCGATCGTGCCCTGCACGGCGAGGTCCATGTGGAAGGCGTGGGGCGTGGCGGTGCTCGCCACGGCGGTCGCGGTGAGGGACGGCGTCGCCGCGAGGAAGTGACCGAGCCAGTTGGTGCTGAAGAGCAGCCAGCCGATCACCGCCGACGGGACGGCGAGCACGACCAGCGGGAACGTCATCGCCGCGGGCGACTCGTACGAGACGTGAACGTGTGACTCGGGACCAGAGTGGCCGTGTGCTTGGTGCCCGTGGGACCCGTGATTGTGGGAGTCGTGTCCGTGGCCATGGTGATCGTGCGCGTCGTGTCCGTGGCCGCCGTGCGGGTGCGCGCCCTCGGGCACCCGTGTCGGGCCGGTGAACGTCATGAAGACCGCGCGGAAGGTGTAGAAGGCCGTGAGTCCGGCGGTCACGAGCGCCATCCAGAAGAGGATCTGCCAGGTGGCCGGGCAGTCGAGGACGTCGAGACCGACGGGGTCTGCCACGGTCGGCCCCCAGGTCGCGGACGCTTCGCCGGCGAAGCTGGCCGTCCGAAACGGACCGGCGGCCGCGGCGGAGTTCAGGCCGGCGTCGAGAGCGGCATGGTGGTCGCCGTGCGCCGCGGGCCAGCCCTTGGCATGCAGGGCCGCGAGGATCTCGTCCTTGCTGAAGAAACCGGCGAACGGGGCCACGCCGGCGAGCGCCGCCGATCCCACGAGGAACGTGGCCGCCGTGATCGGCATCACGCGCCGCAGGCCGCCGAAGCGGCGCATGTCGATCACGCCCCCCATCGCATGCATGACGGAGCCCGCTCCGAGGAACAGGAGCGCCTTGAAGCAGGCGTGGGTGAGGAGGTGGAAGATTGCGGCCGTGAAGCCGAGCAGCGTGCCGGTGCCGAGGCTCGCGAACATGTAGCCGAGCTGGCTGATCGTCGAGTAGGCGAGCACCCGCTTGAGGTCGTTCTGCACGGTGCCGATCAGGGCCGCGACGAGCGCCGTCGTCGCTCCGACGATCGACACGAGCGCGAGCGCTCCCGGGCAGGGCATGAAGAGCGGGCTGCTGCGGGCGATCAGGTAGATGCCCGCCGTCACCATCGTGGCCGCGTGGATCAGGGCGCTGGCGGGAGTCGGGCCCTCCATCGCGTCGGGGAGCCAGACGTGCAGCGGGAGCTGCGCGCTCTTGCCGCAGGCGGCCAGGAGCAGCAGCAGGCAGATCGCCGTGCCGACGACGCCGCCGACGTAGCCGGCGGCGTCGGCCAGGCGGGTTTGGCCGAGGATGCCGGGCATGATCACGCCCTGCGACGAGATCGTGTCGTGGAAGTCGAGCGTGCCGTAGGTCATCCAGAGCAGGAAGACGGCGATGGCCAGGCCGAAGTCGCCGACGCGGTTGACGAGAAACGCCTTCTTCGCGGCGCGGGCCGCCTCGGGCTTGGTGAACCAGAAGCCGATCAGCAGATAGCTGCAGGCGCCCACCGCCTCCCAGAAGACGTAGACGAGCAGGTAGTTGCTCGCGGCGACGAGCATCGACATCGAGAACACGAACATCGCCACCAGCGCGAAGAACCGCGGGTAGCCTGGGTCGCCGTGCATGTAGCCGGTGGAGTAGATCGCCACGAGCAGGCCCACGCTGGTGATGATCGTGAGCATGGTGGCGGTGAGTGGGTCGAGCCGCAGCGCCACGGGGATCGAAAACGGCCGCAGTTCACCGTTGCGGGAGAGCGGCTGCGACTCGAGCCGCAGGTCGGCCGCCGGGCTGCCCGGCGGGGCCGCGTAGGCCCGGTCGAACGAGGCCCATTGCCAGAGCGTGGAGATCATCTCGACCGGACGGGCCGGCTCCGCCCCATGGCCTTGGGCGGGGCCGACGTCGCGGGCGGTCGCGACGAGCAACGCCACCGCGACCGCCGCCGCGCCGGCGATGCCGGCCATCGCCGGCAGGTGGGCCCTGCTGCCGAGCCGGCGGCCGAGCGCGACCGTGAGGATCGCGCCGAGCAGCGGCAGGAGCGGCACGAGCACGAGCAGCGAGGCGGGGGAGAGTTCTTGCATGGAAGGGCGG
>JBJOKF010000136.1:0-14303 GCA_046046235.1 Planctomycetota bacterium
CAGGTGGGCCCTGCTGCCGAGCCGGCGGCCGAGCGCGACCGTGAGGATCGCGCCGAGCAGCGGCAGGAGCGGCACGAGCACGAGCAGCGAGGCGGGGGAGAGTTCTTGCATGGAAGGGCGGTGAGTGGGAGTGGGTGTCGGCGGCCGTCGTCAGACGTGATCGCGCTCGAGACGGGCGTCCTCGTCGTCGGGCGGCAGCACGCCCGCGGGTGTGAGCGTGGGGAACCGCGGCGGCACCGTGTCGATCGCGGGCAGCTCGTGGTCGACGGTCCGCGGCATGGTCGCCTCGCGGAGCGATTGCCAGGCGGCGGCGTCGAGCCGGCCGGTCCGCGAGAAGGCCTGCAGCACCAACACGAGCGCCACGGCCGCCTCGCAGGCGGCCACGGTCAGCACGAAGATCACGAACACGTGGCCGCCCCAGTCGCCGTGGTAGCGGCTCCAGGCGACCAGGCTCACCGAGATGCCCTGCAGCATCATCTCGGCCGCCAGGAACATGACGATCAGATTCCGCCGGGCGAGGATTCCCACCAGCCCGAGGCTGAAGAGGATCGCGCCGACGGTGAGGGCGTTTTGCAGGAGCGGCAAGGAGGCGGGGGGATTCATCGGGAGAGGCTCCTGCCCGCGGCGCGGGCGTCTGCGGCGGCGCGGGCCTGCTCACCGCGGGCCACGACCGCGATCGCGCCGACGAGGGCGACCAGGAGCAGCACTCCCGCCGCCTCCACGGCGATCAGGTGGCGGCCGAAGAGTTCGCCACCGAGCCGGGCGACGTGGTTGGCGGCGAGAGGATCGGCGTCGGTTGCGGATGCGGTCGCGGCAGGGGTCGGAGCCGCAGCCGTCGTGGCCGTCGGTCCGGTCCGGGAGGGCAGGCCGCAGCAGGCCGAGGGGGACGCCGACAGCCGACCGATCGACAGGGAGAGCACGCCGAGCAGAACGGCCCCGGCGAGGGCCGCCAGGAGCGGCTCGTTGGAGACGCGGTCGTAAGGGGCCAGTCCCGAGGGCTGGGCGAGCATGAGCACGAAGAGGAACATCACGAGGATGGCGCCGGCGTAGACGACGATCGTCGCCACCCCCAGGAACTGCGCGCCGAGCACGAGCAGCACGCCCGCCACGCCTGCCAGGCAGAGGGCGAACCAGATCGCCGCGTAGACCGGCGACCGCGACACGACCGTGGCGGCCGCCGAGACGATCGCCACGAGCGACACGATCAGAAAGACGGCCTCTTCGCCGAGGCCGCCGAGCCGTCGGCCGGTCGCGATGAAGGCCGCGAGCGCCGCGAGGCCGAGCAGGCCGCCGAGCCACCGCAGCGAACGGGTCTCACCGCCGCTCGGCAGGAGCAGCCACAGGCTCGCGGCCGCAGCGACCACGCCCGCCGCCAAAAGGCCGCCGGGGGAGAAGGGATCGAAGCCGTTCACAGCGTGCCTCCCAGGCTCGCCGACTTCATCGGCTCGGCGTCCTTCGTCATGTCGTAGACGCCGAGCAGCTTCTCCTTGTCGAAGATCATCTCCTCGCGGCTCTTGCCGGTGAGGTCGAGAAGGCTCGTGAGCTCGATCGCGTCGACCGGACAGGCCTCCTCGCACATGCCGCAGAAGATGCACCGCAGCTCGTCGATCGAGAAGCTCTCGGGATACTTCTCGCGGTCGGGCCAGGGGCTGTTGGTGGCGACGATGTCGATGCAGTGGGCCGGGCAGGCGGTGGCGCAGAGGAAGCAGGCCACGCACTTCACGCGGCCCTCCTCGTCGCGATTGAGCCGGTGCACGCCGCGGTAGATGAGCGGGTTGCCGACCTTCGGCCGCTGCTCGGGGAAGCTGACGGTCACCTTCGGGCTCACCAGGTGGCGGGCGGTGGTCGTGAGGCCCTGCACGAAGAGCGGCAGGTAGAGCCGTTCGGCCAGGCCGAGCGGCTTCTCCTCGATCCAGGTGATGGCGGGGTCGGTGGATTGCATCTCAAACCTCCAGCAGTTCGTGCTCGGCATCGAGCGGGCCGTGCGTGAGGATCGGCGTGTTGTCGGTGCCGGAGGGCGTGAGCAGGCCCGCCGCGATCCAGCCCAGGAAGAAGACGGCCCAGGGCGCGAGAAGAGCGACCGCCTGCGCCGGGCCGGCGCCCAGCCGGTCGACGAGCCACGGCCGAAACTCCTCGACCGTCGCCACGGTCACGAGGTTCGCCAGGCCCAGCGGGAGCATCACCTTCCAGGCCAGGTTCATCAGCTGGTCGAACCGAAACCGCGGCCAGCTCCAGCGGACGAGCATGAAGAAGAGGATGACGCCCAGGATCTTCGCCGACAGCACGCCGAAGCGGACGAAGGCACCGACCCACGTCACCTCCTGGCTCGAGCCGGTGACGCCCCAGAGGTGCCAGCCGCCGAGGAACATGATCACGATCAGGAACGCCGCCGTGACCATGTGGAGGAACTCCGCCACCAGGAACAAGAGCAGCTTGATGCCCGAGTATTCGGTGTGGTAGCCGCCGACGAGCTCTTGCTCGGCTTCGGGGAGGTCGAAAGGGAGCCGGGCGGCCTCGGCGAACGCGGCGACCAGGAAGACGATGAAGCCGAGTGGCTGCGCGAAGGCGTACCAGATTCCGCTCTCCGCCTGGGCGTTCATGATCGCGTCGAGCTTGAGCGAGCCCGCGGCGAGGACGACGCCCAAGAGTCCCAGCCCCAACGGAATCTCGTAGGCGACGAGCTGGGCGCTCGAGCGGAGGCCGCCCAGGAAGCCGTACTTGTTGTTGCTCGCCCAGCCGCCCAGGAGGACGCCGTAGACCGCGATGCTCGAGAGCGCGAACACCCAGAGCACGCCGACGTCGAGCCCCGGCGCCACGAGGAAGGGGACGGGATCGGGCAGCCCCGGTATGCCCAGCGGCGGCAGCACGCTGCCGAAGGGGATGGCGGCGAAGATCGCCAGCGACGCGGCGAGGATCACGAGCGGCGCCGCCGTGTAGAGCACCTTGTCGACGTGCCTGGGCGTGAAGTCCTCCTTCATGATGATCTTGAGCCCGTCGGCCAGCGGCTGGCCCAGACCGAAGAGGCGGATCTTCGTGAGCGGGATGCCCACGCGGTTGGGACCCTTGCGGTCCTGCACCCAGGCGGCCATCCACCGCTCGACGAGCACGAGATAGGCCGCCGCCGTCATCAGGCCGCCAATGAGCAGACCGATTTTCACGAGCGCGGCGAGGGTCGTCGGCGAGGGGAGGAAGGCGTTCATGGCGGGATGCGTGTGGCCCGGTGACGGGGGTCAGGCGAGTTGATGGATGCGGAGGTCGATGCCCGTGGGCGGAACCGGCCCGGCGAGCGCCGCGAAGGCCGCCGACGACTCGGCGACCTGGCGGCGGACCGACGCCGGGTCGTAGAGTCCGCGGCGGCCGAGCATGTTCCAGTAGAGGCGGCCCTCCGGCCAGACGCCGGCGGGCGGCCGGATCGCCTGTTCGAACACCTGCGCCCGGTGGGCGATGTTCACCCAGGTGCCGGCCCGTTCGGCGAAGCCCGCGGCGGGCAGGTTCCAGGCGGCCAACTGCGAGAGCGGCGAGTCGAAGAGGTCCTGCACGACGAGGCACTTGAGATCGGCGAAGGAGGCCGCGGTGGCCGTGTCGATCCACGGTCCGGGATAGCCGCCCGTGATCCAGGCTGCATCAACGCCGCCGCTCGCCACATGGGCGAGCAGGTCATCCCAGGAATGTACGGCCGGATCGAAGGCCGCGACGACGGCCTCGACGCCGAGCCGGTTGGGGCACTTCTCGGCGCGGATCGTGAACCCGCCGGGGAAGGTCTCGTCGGCACCGACCCGCGGCACGTGGCCGACGGCGAGATAGGCCTCGGGGTCGATCGACCGGGCGACAGCGCAGAGCATCCAGGCTTCCTCGACCGTGAGGAAGGGCGAGACCGCCACCGCCAACCGGCCGGCGGCCTTGAGGTCGTCACGGAGCCGGGGCACCGCGTCCGCCCACTCCACCGTCTCCGGCGCCGCGGCACCGGAGCCCGAGCGACAGGTCGCGGCCACGCGCCGCGAGGCGTCGTGGAGGTGGTGCCAGCCGTAGCGGCCGTCGTCGCAGATCCACCACTTGTTGACATGGGGGTTCTCGCGGGGCTTGAGCCGGTAGACCGTGTCCTGATTGTGCTCGGTGGTGATCGAGCAGCCGGCCGCGCAGCCGCCGCAGACGTTCGCCTGCCGCTTCATGAACCAGACCCGCTGCTGGTACAGGAAGTCCTTGTCGCCAAGCGCGCCCACGGGGCAGAGGTCGACGACGTTGCCGGAGAGCTTGTTGTCGAGCGGGTATCCCGGGAAGACGTCGATCTCCTCCTTCGCGCCGCGGCTGGTCACCATCAGTTCGCCCGTGCCGGAGACCTCGCGGGTGAACCGCACGCACCGCGTGCACATGATGCAGCGGTCGACGAAGAGCGTGACGGTCGGGCCGACGTCGCGGCGGCGGCTCGTGAAGGGATGCAGGTCGGCCCGGCGCTCCGCCTGGCCGTGCTCGAAGTGGTAGTCCTGCAGCAGGCACTCGCCGGCCTTGTCGCAGATCGGGCAGTCGATCGGATGGTCGATGAGGAGCGCCTCCTCGACCCGGGCCCGGCTGTCCTTGACGAGCTGGCTCTCGGTGACGATCACTGTGCCGTCCTTGGCCGGCGTCTGGCAGGCGGGCACGAGCTTGGGCACCATCGTGACCTTGCCCGTGGCGGCGTCGCGGGTGCCGGTCTCGATCAGGCACATGCGGCAGCTGGCCACGACCGAGAGGCCCGGATGCCAGCAGTAGTGCGGGATCTCCGCGCCGGCCCGGCGGGCCGCCTCGATGCAGTTGAGCCGCTCGTCGGCCCCGATCTCGATCTCCTTGCCGTCGACGATGACCAGCGGCATCAGTGGGCTCCCACGATCTGCAGGGCGGGCACGGGGTCGGTCACCATCCAGCCCTCGGGGTTGGTCCGCTTGATGTAGTCCTCGAACTCGCCCCGGAACTTCTTGACCGCGTTCTTGATCGGCCAGGCGGCGCCGTCGGCCAGGCCGCAGATCGTCGAGCCCGGCATCATGCCCATCGTGGCGCCGATCTCCGCGAGCAGGTCGAGGTCCTTGAGCCGGCCCTTGCCGGCGCGGATCCGCTCGAGCATGCGGAGCGACCAGCTCGTGCCCTCGCGGCAGGGCGTGCACTGGCCGCACGACTCGTGGGCGAAGAACCGGCAGGAGTTGTGGAGCACGTCGACGATGCTCGTCGTCTCGTCGATTACCACGACCGCCGCCGTGCCGAGGCCGAGGCAGCCCACCTTGCCGGGACCGGCGAAGTCGAGCGGCGTGTCGAGCTCGCTCTCTGTCATCAGGCCCATCGAGATGCCGCCGGGGATGACGGCCTTGGCCCGGCGGCCCTTCCAGACGCCGCCGCCGTATTCGTCGATCAGCTGCCGCGCCGTGATGCCGAGCGGCGCCTCATAGCAGCCGGGCTTCTCCACGTGGCCCGAGAGACAGTAGAGCTTCGGACCATAGCTGCCGGGGTCGCGGGGATTCGCGGGATCGGCCGGCACACCGATCGACTTGAACCAGTCGACGCCACGGCGGGCGATCTGGGCCACGCAGGCCATCGTCTCGATGTTGTTGACGACCGTCGGCTTGCGGAAAAGGCCCTCGATCGCCGGGAAGGGCGGCTTGATCCGCGGCCAGGCCCGCTTGCCCTCGAGGCTCTCGATGAGGCCCGTCTCCTCGCCGCAGATGTAGGCCGCCGCGCCGCGATGGAGATAGACGTCGAGCGAGAAGCCGGAGCCGCGGATGTTCTTGCCGAGGTAGCCCGCGGCGTAGGCCTCGTCGATCGCCCCCTGTAGCCGGTGCCAGGACTGCGGATACTCGTACCGCAGGTAGATGTAGGCGGTCGAGGCCCGCGTGGCGAAGGACGAGAGGATGATCCCCTCGATCACCTGGTGCGGGTCGTCCTCCATGAGGATGCGGTTGTTGAATGTGCCCGGCTCGCTCTCGTCGGCGTTGACGCAGAGGTAGATCGGGCCCGGGTGATCCTTCGGCAGGAAGGTCCACTTGAGTCCCGTCGAGAAGCCGGCGCCGCCGCGGCCGCGGAGGCCCGAGGCCTTCACCATCTCGACGACGTCGCCCGGCTGCTTGCCGGCGAGCGTCTGCTCGAGCGGGGCGTAGCCGCCGCGGGATTTGTAGCTGGCGATCGTGTGGCCGTCGGCGACGCCCACGGCCTCGAGCAGGACGGGCTTGAATGCCGGCATGTCAGGTGGCCTTCTTGCGGGGCTTGGCGAGTTCCGTCGCGGCGGCCTCGGGAGTCATGTTCTTGAGGAGGTCGTCGTTGGCGAGGATGCAGGGGGCGAAGTCGCAGGCCCCGAGGCATTCCGCGGGCTCGATCGTCAGCTCGCCGTCAGCCGTCGTGCCGTACGGCTGGATGCCATGGTGGTGGCAGAGGTGCTCGAGCAGGTGATCGCCGCCGCGGAGGGCGCAGGAGATCGAGCGGCAGACGAAGGCCCGCACCTTGCCGGCCGGCTTCTCCTGCGGGAAGAACTGATAGAAGGTGAGCGTGTCCTGCACCTCGGCCGGGGCCAGTCCCAGGAGCTTGGCGATCTCGGCCACGGCCTGGAGGGGCACGTGTCGCAGCGCCGCGTTGACGATGTGGAGCGCCGGCAGCGTGAGGGCGCGGCGGTTGGGATACCGCGGCGCGAGGGCCTCGATCTGGGCGACCATTTCGGGGGTGAGGATGTTCCCGTCGCTGCTTCCGTTCACCGGTCGAGCTCCGCGGCGATGATGTTCAAGCTGCCGAGCACGGCCACGACGTCGGAGAGCGTGTGGCCGCGGATCAGCCGCGGGAAGAGGGCGAAGTGCAGCACCGACGGCGGCCGGCACCGGGCCCGGTAGGCCACGTCGTTGCCGTCGCCCACGATGTAGAAGCCGAGCTCGCCGTTGGGCGCCTCGATCGCCCCGTAGGACTCCGCACGGGGCACCTCGAAGCCGCGGTTGCTCATCGACAACTCGAAGTGCGAGATCGTGCCCTCGATCGTCGAGTAGACCTGCTTCTTGGTTGGCAGGGCGGTCCGCTCGTCGATGCCGACGTTCAGCGGCCCCGCGGGGATGTTCTCCAGGGCCTGCGCGACGATCTTGAGGCTCTCCCGCATCTCCGCCATGCGCACGAGGTAGCGGGCATAGCAGTCGCCGGCGGAGGCGCAGCAGACCTGGAAGTCGTAGTCGGCGTAGGCCAGGTAGGGCTCGTCCTTGCGGAGGTCGCGGGTCACGCCGCTGGCGCGGGCCACCGGGCCGGTCGCGCCGCAGTTGATCGCCTCTTCCCGCGAGAGCACGCCCACGCCCTTCGTGCGGTCGACGAAGATGCGGTTGCGGTTGAGCAGCCGCTCCATGTCGTCGAGCGTCTTCGGAAAGGTCCGCAGGAAGGTGCGGATCTTCTCGATCACCAGCGGCGTGAAGTCCTGCGAGGCGCCGCCGACGCGGGTCCAGCTGTTGGTGAAGCGGGCCCCGCAGAGCGTCTCGAAGATGTCGTAGAGGACTTCCCGCTGGTAGAAGCCGTAGAGGAAGTAGGTAAAGGCGCCGGTGTCGAGGCCGACGGCGCCGTTGCAGAGCAGATGGTCGCTGATGCGGGCCAACTCGGCGATGATCGTGCGGAGCACGCGGCAGCGGGGCGTCAGCTCGATGCCGAGCAGCTTCTCGACCGCGTGGTGCCAGGCCACGTTGTTGGCCATCGGCGAGATGTAGTTCATCCGGTCGGTCACCGTCACATACTGGTTGAACGTGAGGTGCTCGCCGATCTTCTCGAAGCCGGAATGCAGGTAGCCCATCTCGGGCATCGCGTCGACCACCCGCTCGCCCTCGAGCTTGAGCACGAGCCGGAGCGTCGTGTGGGTGGCGGGATGCTGCGGGCCGAAGTTGAGCGTCCAGAGGTAGTCCTCGGAACGGGCCGCCCGCGCGGGATCCGCAGCGAGGCTCGACGACGTCGGGGCGGAGGCGATGGACATGGGTGGAGGCCGGTGGAAGCCGGACGAATCTCAGCTGTGGTCGCGGGTGATGACGGGGAAGTTGTGCCGCTCGCCGCGGCCCTGGAGCGGATAGTCCTTGCGGAGCGGGTGGGCGGTGAACTCCTCCGGCATGACGAGCCGGCGGAGGTCGGGATGGCCTTCGAAGCGGATGCCGAAGAGGTCCCAGACCTCGCGTTCGAGCCAGTCGGCGGCCCGCCAGATCGGGACGACGCTCTTCACGGCGGGCCACTGCTGCCCCGGCTCGACCGGATCGTCGACGTAGACGCGGACCGTGAGCCGCTGGTTGGTGGCCGTGGCGCAGAGCAGATAGACGAGCCCGTAGCGGCGGGTCGCGCCTTGGTACTCGAGATAATCGACGCAGGTCACGTCGACGAGGAGGTCGAAGCCCCGCTCGCGGAGGAACGAGAGCACGTCGAACGACCGCTCGGCGGGCACGACGAGGCTCGTCTGTCCGTGAAACGCGGATGACTCGAGGGGCCCGAAGCGGTCAGCGACCGCGGTCAGGACGTCGTCGACGGCGGGGGGGGCGTGTGGCATCGGAAAAGGCGGACGGCGGGCGGTATGTGGCGGGGCTTCTTGGCGGTGCGTCAGCGACGGTGGGCCGCGGCGGCCAGTTCACGTTGGACGACGGGGTTGCGGGCGGCATCGAGCACGGCCAGGTCGCTCGCCTCGACGAGCGCCCGCTTGGGGAGCTGCCGCTGGCTCGTGTCGAACTCACGGCCCGTGATCGTGCCCTCGCGCTGGATCTTGTCTTGGAGGTCGATGATCGCCTGGATCAGCTGTTCCGGCCGCGGCGGACAGCCGGGCACGTACATGTCGACCGGGATGAAGCGGTCGATGCCCTGCACCACGGCGTAGGTGTCGAACACACCGCCGGTGCTGGCGCAGGCGCCCATCGAGATGCACCACTTGGGCTCGTGCATCTGCTGCCAGATGCGTTGCAGCACCGGCAGCATCTTCATCACCACGCGGCCGGCGACGATCATGAGGTCGCACTGCCGCGGGCTGAAGCGGAAGACCTCGGCGCCGAAGCGGGCGAGGTCGTGCTTGCTGGCGCCGGTGGCCATCAGCTCGATGCCACAGCAGGCGGTGGCGAACGGCATCGGCCAGAGGCTGTTCTTGCGGCACCAGTTGGCCAGGGCGTCGAGCCGGCTGACCACGACGTTCTCAGGCAACTCTAACGCCATCGAAACACCCCCTTGCGCCAGTCGTACGCGAAACCGACGACCACCAGCGCGATGAAGAGCATCGCGCCGGCGAAGACGAGACCCCGGCCGGAGACGAGCCCGTCGGCCACGGCGGCATCGACGCCCGCCGCGGACCGGCTCGCGACCGCCCAGGGATAGAGGAAGAGCAGCTCCACGTCGAAGACGAGGAACGTGAGCGCCACCAGGTGGAACCGGACGTCGAACCGCCGCCGGGTGTCGTGGATCGGGTCCATGCCGCTTTCGTACGGCATTTCCTTGACCGCGCCGCTCCGCCGGGGGCCGATCAGCTGGGCCGCCACCAACAGCCCCGCCGACACCGCCGCCGCGATGGCCACGAACAGCAGCACGGGGAGGATGGCGTCCATGATGTCCGGCGTTTCCGGGGCGGGGACTGGTCCGACGCGGGGGCCGAGGCCGGCGCCCGAGTGCAGAATCGGCCGTGGGACGGGACTTCGTGAAATTTGTCACGAAGTCGTCGCCCAAAAAAGCCGTCGGGACCGGGGGACGATCCGAACGGCATAACCGGCAGAGTTATACAGCCGGGAGCGGCTCGCGACGAGTCGGGCCTGTTTTCCGGGGGGATCCGCCCCGAAACGTCGGCGGCCCGCCGCGGTCGCAGAGCTGTCAGAAGTTGCCGACGCTCATCGAAACCCAGGCGCCGAAGGGGCCCGAGGAGACCGTCATGCCGCTCCCGCGGACGTCGGAGAAGGGGGGCTTTCCGCCGCCGCCACCGCTCCGGTAGGGGGAGTAGGAGACTCCCGCTCCCTGCCGCATCGCCGCCGCGGAGGCGTCCGCCGTCTGCCGGCGGGCGTCGGCGGCCCGCTGCACGAGCTGCTGCCGGGAGGCGTCGAAGGCCATCTGCTGCTGCTGGAGCGCGGACCGGGTGCGTTCGATCTTCGCGATCTCCTGCTCGAGCTGGCTGGCCGACATGGTCACGACATTCGGCACGTCGCGGAGCGTCTCGGCCCGCTTCTGGTCCGACATGACGGAGAGATACTGCGCGACCCAGGCGCGGGCGTCGCGGGCCTCGGGCGTGTCGAGGATCTTGAACTTCGCGTCGAGGTCGTCGAGCAGGTATTCGAGGTCGCTCGCCGTCATCTTCTCGACCTTGTGGTTGAAGTCGGCCTTGATGTTGCGGACCTGGGCGGGCGTGTAGATCGCCTGGGAGGAGAGCCACTCGCCCAGCTCAAAGATGGCGCGGCGCCACCTCGGGCTGTTCATGATCTCGATCTTGCGATCGAGGTCGTCGGCGTCTTGGGCGCCGGCCGGGCGAGCTTCGCTCGGGGCCGCCGGTGCCTGCGAGGCGGCGGGCGGCTGCGCCGGCAGGCTCGCGGCGAGCAGCGCCAGGGCGCAGGCGGCCGCTCCGCCGACGCACGCTCCGCGGACCGCGGTGCAGCCGCGCACGGGGGGAAGCGTGGCGGTTTTCATGGCGTTTGCTCCCTGGGGCTCGTGGCCGGGGCTCCGCTACGGACCATCGTCATGGCGACGTGCGGCGCATGCTCGCCGCCCACGTGCGTGGGGATCGACCTCCAAGTGCACCGATCGCCGCCGTCGTAGGTGTAGATGTTGAGCGCGGAGGTCTGCGTGCCGTCGGGCAGCACGGCCATCGTCCGCGCGACCCAACTCCCGTCCTGGCGGCTCCAGGTGGCCTCGCCGTGGCTGCCGTCGGAGCCGAAGACCCACGACACGATCTGTCGCGAGAGCGGATCCCAGCCGATCCGCTGCGTGATCTGCATCGCGGGCTCGACGCCGGCGGCGCCGCCGATCCGCATTTCTCGGATGAGGAAGGAGCGATTTACGTCCCACCGCACCGAGACCGTGATCGGCGGCCGGGCCGGACTCGGCGGCGCGGCCGGCTGCGGCGGGGCGACGTCCCCTGCCTCGCGATCCGGATGCTCCTCGACGACCTGCCAATCGCCGACCATCCAGGCGAGGTCGTCGAGTTGCGGGTTGTCAGCGGGTGCCGTGATCCGCGATTCGCGCAAGCCGGCGATCTTCCAGCCGTCGGCCGTGCGGACCCACGTCGCCGAGAACCAGCCGGCCAGCGGCTCGGCCGCGCCCGGATGCCGCACCTCGACCGTGCCGTCCTCGATGGTGACATCGGCGGTGATGAAGCGGAGATTCGTCTCCTTGATCTGGACGGCCGGCCGCGGTGCGTCGGCGGGCGCGGGCTCGATCTGCGCGACCGTCTCGCGGCCGTTCAGCGTGCGGCCCTCGTCGTCGACGATGTCGCCGTCGGCGGTCCAGAGCCGGGCGAGCGTGGGCCCGTCGCCGCGGGCGAGCGCTTCGGAATAGCCGCGGGCGGCCGCGCGGATGGCGGCCTCGTCACGGCTGCGGCCGTCCGTCAGGGCCTGTTTTGCCGGCGCGGCCTGCTGCGCCGGCGCCGTCGTCGGCCCGGCCGCACTCGCGAGCAGGGCCAGGATCAGAGCCACCGATCGGGAAGTTTTGCGAGCGTGCGCCATGCCGCGATTTTACCACGGACCGTACCGGGTGGGGCGGCGTCTGCCGAACCCGCCTCGGCGGCCCACGCGACGGTTTGGTAGGGTTGACGGGCCATGTCCGATCATGTCGCCACCCTCGCCGATCTCGTCCGCCGCCCGAGCGTCAATCCGATGGGCCGCGACGTGTCGGGCCCCGACTACCTCGAAGGCCGGGTGACCGACTATCTCGTGCAGCGGTGCATCGCGTCGGGCCTGCCTTGGGCTCGGCAGCCGGTCTCGCCCGGCCGCGACAACGTGCTCGTGCGGCTCGAGGCGACGCAGCCCGGCGCGCCCGTGCTCCTCTGGGACGCCCATCAGGACACGGTGCCGGCCGATGGCATGACGATCGAGCCCTTTGCGCCCGTCGTCCGCGAGGGGCGGCTCTACGGCCGGGGATCGTGCGACGTGAAGGGGGGCATGGCGGCGATGCTCGTCGCGCTCGACCGTTTACGGACATCGGACCGGCCGCGGCGGGCGACGGTGGTATTCTCGGCCACGGTCAACGAGGAGTTTGGATTCACCGGTGCGAAGGCCGTCGCCCGGCTGTGGGCGCCGCCCGCCGGCGAGAGCACCGCTGGGGAGACTGCCGCGCGGGAGGTGATCGGCGGCCGGCCGGCCGCGGCGGTGGTCGCCGAGCCGACGGAGCTCGGCCTCGTGATGCAGCACAAGGGCGCGATCCGCTGGCGGGTGCGGGTGCAGGGCGTCGCCTGCCACAGCGCCTTCCCGGAGCGCGGTGAGAACGCGATCTATCCGACTGGCCGCGTCATCGCGGCGGTGGAGTCGCTCGCCAAGGAGCTGCTCGCGCGCAATCCCGACCATCCCTGCGGCCCGCCCACGCTCAACCTCGGCACGATCCACGGCGGGATGGGGGTGAACCTCGTGCCCGACCTCGTGGTGCTCGAACTCGAGCGGCGGGTGGTGCCGGGCGAGTCGCCGGAGGCGGCCAGGCGCGAGGTGATCGACCGCATCGCCGCCGCCTGCCCGGGCAGCCGGATCGTGCACGACGAGCCTTTCCTCGAAAGCGCGGGGCTGCCGATCATGAAAGACGCCCCCTGGTGCGACCGCCTGGAGGCTGCCGCCGCCGCGCGGGGTGTCGCGCCGCGGCGGACGGCCGCCCGCTACGGCACCAATGCCAGCATCTTCGCGGCCGCGGGTGTGCCGAGCGTGGTCTTCGGGCCGGGCTCGATCGCCCAGGCCCACACGGCCGACGAATGGATCGATCTGGCCCAGGTCGACATGGCGGCCGAGATCCTCGTCGGCCTGGTGGCGGTCTGACGCGGCTGGCTCTCTGCGGGCCGTCCGGCCCGCGATACCGGCTCTTTGCGGGCCATCCGGCCCGCATTCAAAGCCGCCTCCGGCCCTGGTACAACAGGCGGCTCGCAGGGTCGTTTCCGCAGGAATCAGCACGAGGAAGAGGCATCACCATGGCAGGCAGGATCAAGGTCAAGGGGCCGGTCGTCGATCTCGATGGCGACGAGATGACCCGGATCATCTGGCAGTTCATCAAGGACAAGCTGATCCAGCCCTACCTCGACCTCGAGATCCGCTACTTCGACCTCTCGATCGAGAATCGTGACGCCACCGGCGACCAGGTGACGATCGACGCCGCCCATGCGATCCAGCAGTGCGGCGTGGGCGTGAAGTGCGCCACGATCACGCCCGACGAGGCGCGGGTGAAGGAGTTCAGCCTCAAGAAGATGTGGAAGAGCCCCAACGGCACCATCCGCAACATCCTCGGAGGCGTGATCTTCCGCGAGCCGATCATCATCAGGAACATCCCCCGGCTGGTGCCGGGCTGGACGAAGCCGATCGTGGTGGGCCGCCACGCCTTCGGCGACCAGTACCGCGCCACCGACACGCGGATCCCCGGCCCGGGCAAGCTCACGCTCACTTTCACGCCGGCCGATGGCTCGAAGCCGATGGAGTTCGATGTGTACGACTTCCCGTCGGCGGGCGTGGCGCTGGCGATGTACAACCTCGACGATTCGATCCGCGACTTCGCCCGCGCGAGCTTCCGCTACGGTCTCGCCCGGAGCTTCCCGGTCTATCTCTCCACGAAGAATACGATCCTCAAGGCCTACGACGGCCGCTTCAAGGACATCTTCAAGGAGATTTTCGACGCGGAGTTCAAGGCCGACTTCACGGCGAAGGGGCTCACCTACGAGCACCGGCTGATCGACGACATGGTCGCGAGCGCCCTCAAGTGGGAAGGCGGCTACGTCTGGGCCTGCAAGAACTACGACGGCGACGTGCAGAGCGACATCGTGGCCCAGGGCTTCGGGTCGCTGGGGCTGATGACGAGCGTGCTCATGACGCCCGATGGCAAGACGGTGGAGGCGGAGGCGGCCCACGGCACGGTGACCCGCCACTATCGGCTGCACCAGCAGGGCAAGCCCACGTCGACCAATCCGATCGCCTCGATCTTCGCCTGGACGCGGGGACTCGCGCACCGGGGCAAACTCGACGGCACGCCCGACGTGACGCGGTTTGCGGAGACGCTCGAGCGGGTCTGCATCCAGACGGTGGAGCAGGGGAAGATGACGAAGGACCTCGCGATCCTGATCGGCCCCGAGCAGTCCCACCTCACCACGCAGGACTTCCTCGCGGCGATCGACGACAATCTCCGGGCGGCGATGGCGGGGTAGTTCG
>JBJOKF010000009.1:0-3073 GCA_046046235.1 Planctomycetota bacterium
ATCTGCTTCAGGTTGTTGCCGCACGTGCTGCGACGAGCAGCCTCACGAGCCTGCTGGACGGCCGGCAGAAGCAGGCCAACCAGCGTGCCGATGATCGCGATGACCACCAGCAGTTCCACGAGGGTGAAACCCCCGCGATGCTTGGAAATCGTCATGTGAATCCTCCACCCAAGAAGGGCATGAAAAGAAAAACCAATGAGAAACCCCAACCGAACGTGCTTGAGAAACGCTTGCTTCCGCGAACAAGCCCGACTTGCGTCAACCGGCGGTCATCCCTTTCCGCATGACACCCGGCACCGACAAAGGCCCTGACTTCTTCATCGGCGGCTGCATTCGAGGGATTCGCAAACCCTCCCCAATCACAACCAAATTCTTACTGGCTTCATACGCGGCCGTCAATGGCCCGGTTCACAGGCAAGGGAAAATATCCGGATCGAAAGGAACAGCTCTGCGGACTTGGCCGGGCTGTTTAGGGCTTCTCGTCGGCCAGCGGGCCCGCCGGCCGACGAGGCGCCGCCGCGAGGAAACGTTATTTTCGCGGTTTCATACGGCTTTTCGGCCATACGACACAGTTCCGGCGACCCCTCCGATGGTATGGCATCACCTTTACGACCCGTTCGGTTGGCCGCTTGCCTCGGCAGCCGTGGCCGCCCTGCCCCTGCTAGCACTCCTGGGACTCTTAGCCGGGGCCGGCTGGTCGGCGCCCGCGGCAGCGGCCGCGGGCCTGGCTGTCGCCGGCACGATCGCGATCGCCTTCGCCGGCATGCCCGCCGACGCGGCCCTCGCCGCAGCGGCTCATGGCGCGGCCTTCGGCCTCTTTCCGATCGGGTGGATCATCCTGCCGGCGATGTTTCTCTATCGGCTCTCCGTCGAGGCCGGGGCCCTCGACGTCATGAAGCGGTCGGTCACGAGGCTGTCCGCCGACCACCGGATGCAGGCCCTCCTGATCGCATTCTCTTTCGGGGCCTTTCTCGAGGGGGCGGCCGGCTTCGGCGCGCCGGTCGCGATCTCGGCGGCGCTCTTGGTCGGCACCGGGTTTCCGGCGCTCGAAGCGGCCTGCCTGGCGCTCATCGCCAACACGGCCCCGGTCGCCTTCGGCGCCCTCGGCACGCCGATCATCACGCTCGCGAAGGTGACCGGGCTCGACGAGCATGCGATTTCACAGATGGCCGGGCGGCAGCTTCCCTTCTTCTCGCTCGTCATCCCCGCCTGGATGGTGGCCACGATGGCCGGCTGGCGCGGGCTCGCGGCGGTCTGGCCGGCGGTGCTCGTCTGCGGGGGTTCGTTCGCGATCGTGCAGTTCCTGATGGCCAACCTGATCGGGGCGGCGCTCGTGGATGTCGTCGGCGGCATCGCGAGCCTGGTCGCCCTGGCGGTGTTTTTGAAGTGCTGGCAGCCGGCTGCGTGCTGGCGACATGGCGAGCCGGCCGTGAAGACGGCAAGAGACAATACCGGACACGATCGACCGCCCGATTCCGCCGGGCGGATCGCCTGGGCCTGGACGCCCTGGGTATTCCTGTCGCTCGCGGTCTTCCTCTGGGGGTTGCCCCCAGTGAAGGCCGCGCTCGAGGGCCGCGTATCGCCGGCACAAGCCGGCGCCGGCACGTCGCCGGCCATGCACAGGCCGCTCCTGCCACGGGCGATCGTCGCGCCGGAGTTCCCGGTGCCGAGGCTCGACGGCCGCGTGGCCAAAGTGCCGCCGGCCACGCGGGAGCCGTTCGAGATCGAGCGGGCGGTCTATCGGCTCAACTGGCTCTCGGCGGCCGGCACCGGCATCCTCGTCGCGGCGGTGCTCGCCGTGCCGTGGCTCGGCATCCGCTGGCGACGCGCCGGCGTGCTCTTCTGCGACACACTCCTGCGGCTGGGGCCGTCCCTCCTGACGATCAGCTTGATGCTCGCGCTTGCGTTCGTGACGCGCTATTCCGGCACCGACGTCACGCTCGGCCTGGCGCTCACGCAATCGGGATCGCTCTACCCCTTCTTCGCACCGCTCCTCGGGTGGCTCGGCGTCGCGCTCACCGGCTCCGATACGTCGAGCAACGCCATGTTCGGCAGCCTGCAGCGGGTGACCGCGGAGCAGCTCGGGCTCGACCCGCTCCTGATCACCACGGCCAACAGCACAGGCGGAGTCATGGGGAAGATGATCGACGCCCAGAGCATCGTCGTCTCGGCGACCGCGACGGGCGTCCACCGCCGGGAAGGGGAGATCCTGCGGCGCGTGTTTCCCCACTCGCTGGCGCTGGCAGCCCTCATGGGGCTGCTCGTCTGGCTCCAGGCGGGGCCGCTGGCCTGGATGGTGCCGTGACCAGCCCGTCGGCTTCAGGCTCGAGGCCGAGCACGATCGCAGCGACCGCCCAGGCATCGGCGGCCGCGCAGCTGGCGGCCCGCACGGTGATCGAGCCGACCGTCCCGGCGCAGGGGAGCCCGGTCCGCGGATCCAGCGGCGAACGCCCTGGCCGGCAGGTGGCCGTGCCGAGCGCTGCGCCAGAAGCCAGCTCCACCAGCCGTTGTGATTTCGTGACACCGCCCGCCGGGAGCCCTTGTCGCACAAGCACCCGCCAGGGCCGGCCCGGCGCCGGCTCGCCCCAGGCCCGCACCTCGCCGCCGAGTTCCACGAGGTGCGCCGGCGAGCCGATCTCCACGAGCCGCGCGCCGATCGCGTCCACCGCGTAGCCGGGGCCGATGCCGCCGAGATCGAGCGCGAGCCCGCCCGCTTCCTTCATGATCGCCGGCGGGTCCGCCCGCGACCGCAGGTGCCGCATGCCGGCCACTCGGCCGGTCGCCGCGGATGCGACAGTCATGTCAAACGCTCCGGCCGACTGCTCGTGCACCTCCCGGGCGATCTCGATGATCGCGACCAACTCGGGCGACACGGCCACCCACTCCCCCGGGGCCGCCCGGTTGAACCGGCTCGAGTCGGAATCCTCCCTCCACGTGCTCAAGGCCCGATCGAGCTTATCGAGCACCATTTCCACCTCGCGATGCACCTCGCCCCGCTCGAGCCCGGGCACCGGCTCCGCGAGCATGACGCGATAGGTCGTCCCCATGGCGGGACCGGCGAGCACGAGCGACG
>JBJOKF010000016.1:0-4431 GCA_046046235.1 Planctomycetota bacterium
CCCCGTTTTGGGCGTCGATCGCCGCCTGGCCGGCGCTCGCCGGCGCGGTCATGAGCGTGTTGGCGGCGATCGTGATGTCGCCCCGCGCGTTGGCCGTGTACGCGACGTCGAAGGGCGTCACGACCGCCAGCGCCAGCCGCTGCTCGAGCGCCTCGGCCCGATCGAGGCCTCGGCTGCGCCGCCGCGGTGCGGCGGCTGGCGGCGACGACCTTCGAGGCCGGCGGGTCCGGGGCGGAAACAGCGTGTCGAAGACGTTCATGGCTCGGGCTCCCGGCGGGTTGAAGGGCTCGTGCGCTCTGCAATGCGGCCTCGCAGAGCCCTGAAAACGAAAAAGCCGGCGCGAACGATCGCCCGTGGGCGTTCACTCGCGCCGGCTCACTCGCTGCAGAACCACCCGGCCTCAGCCGGGCTGTTCCCTCAGCACGTTTTCCGACACTGCGTTGTATTTCTTCGAGTCGGCATGCGACCTGCGCCACCTGCGTGCCGCCTGCCGTCGCCTCGTCGAAGGATTCCTACGCACCGCAAAACGGCGAAGACAAGCCACCGATGAAATACAGCGGCACGACACGCCGACGAGCGTTGCGATGCAACGACTTGCGCCGCGCCGTTTTTCGCCCACGCATGCGGCGCGACATCCGGTCGGCGTCGCTCACGCCGCCCGGAGGTGCGCGGCTCGCGGCGGCGCGAGCTTGAAGAGCGCGAAGAGATCCTCGGCCGTGAGGCCGCTCGCGGCCGGTGCTTCCGCCTGGGAGAGGATCGTCTCGGAGAGATCCCGCTTCTTTCTGAGCACCTCGTCGATCCGCTCCTCGATCGTGTTGGCCGAGAGGAAGCGGGTCACGGTCACCGCGCCGGCCGCGCCGATCCGATGGGCCCGGTTGACGGCCTGATCCTCGATGGCCGGGTTCCACCAGCGGTCGAACAGGAAGACGTATTGCGAGAACTGCAGGTTCAGGCCCACCGCGCCCGCGCCGTAGGAGAGCAGCAGCACGGAGTGTCGCCTTTCATGCTTGAAAGCCCGGATCGCCTCGTCGCGCGCCGCCGTGGACATGCCGCCGTGGTACTCGATCGCCCCGAACCGCTCGAGCCTGCCTTTGAGCCGGCCGAGCGTCTCCACCCACTGGCTGAAGACGAGCGCCTTCTTGCCGCTGGCATGGATCTCCTCCAGGTCGGCCTCGAGGCAGTCGAACTTGGCGCTTTCGCCGGTCACGGTGTCGAAGTTGCAGATCTGCTTGAGCCGCAGGACCAGCTCGAAGACGTTCTGGATCGTGGCCTCCTCGCCGAGAGCCGACAGCCGCAACACCCCCTCCTCCTCCGCCCGTCGGTAGGTCTCGCGCTGGTCCGGCCCGAGTTCGATCCGCTCGTCGCGATTGAGCCGCGGTGGCATGTCCTTGAGCACCTTGTCCTTGGTGCGACGGAGCACGTGATCGGCCACGGCCGTCCCGAGCGCCTTGGGCGACATCCGCTGGTCGAGGAGGCCGGGGGCCACGAACTCGAAGAGGCCGATGAGGTCGTCGGCGCTGTTCTCCACCGGGGTGCCCGTGAGCGCCCAACTGCGGCGTCGCGTGAGCGACCGCACCGCCTCGTTCGTCTGGCTCGTGCGATTCTTGATCCGCTGCGCCTCGTCGAGCACGACCAGGTCGAACGAGAGGCCCAGTTCCGCCACGAGCTCGCGGTCGCGGACGAGCACCTCGTAGTTGGCCAGCTTCACCGGCACGTCCGCGAGCGACCACTGCCAACGCCGCCGCTGCTGATCCCCCTCCACGATCGCCACCAGGATCTCGGGCGCCCAATCCGCCAGCTCCCGCTTCCAGTTGCTCACCAGGCCCTTGGGGCAGACGACGAGCACGCGTCGGGCCTCGCCCGACCGCACGAGCAGCCGCAGCGACGAGATCGCCTGCATCGACTTGCCGAGTCCCATCTCGTCGGCGAGCACGGCGGCGTGCCGCGGCATGAGAAACGCCATGCCATCGAGCTGAAACGGGAACGGCTGGCGCGGAAAGGCGAGGCTGCTCGCCTGCAGCGTCGTCTCGAGGTCGGGCTGCAGCAGATAGAAGAACCGTTCCGACAGCTTGACCACGTCGGTGGGGGGCGTGATCCGCGTCCGCTTGGCGGGCGGTGGGGCGGCCGTTTCCGGCGGCACCTCGGCGCTCCCCGGCTCGTTCGGCAGCGGCAGCTCGATCGTCGCAGGCTGTTCGGGACGCGGCGCGGCCGTCCGCGCCTGCGGCGCCGGGAGCGGGTCGGCCGGCGGCGTGAACCGGAAACTGCGCACGACCGGTCGCCCCTCGAGCAAGGGCAGCCGCATCACGGCCGGCGGCCGCGTGTCGAGCGGAAATCGCAACGCCGCGGGGGGATCGAACCGCGGCTCGATCCGCGCCGCGACCTTGACGGCGGGCAGCGCGACCGCATCGCCCCACCACGACTGCACGCTCGTCCCCTCCGACGCTTCTCGAGTCATGCCCTGTCCTCGTGGCCCTCGCCCAACGGCCTCAGGAAGCCGTGAATAAAGTCGTCCGCCGCTGGACGCGGCGGCAACAAACTCGGAAAAACCTCGGCTTTTTCGGGATTCGCCCTCGTGGAGAAAGGCCGTGGGGGGCTTTTCCACCACCAGTCAGTGCCGCTGGGCCTCGTCGATCGCGGCCCGAATCCGCTCGAACGGCTCGCGGAGATCGACCGCGGTGGCGAGCTGCTCGAGCGCCTCGCGAACCACGTGCTCGCGGTCCGCGTCGGCGGCATGCGTGCTCACGCGGGCGCCGCCCATCTCGAACCCGCCGGCGACGAACAACGCCTGCGGCGCCGCCCCCGCCTGCGGGTCCGCCACGGCCGGCGTGTGGACGAGCGCCACCGGCAGCGACGTATGGCTCCGCACGTGCAGAAGCGGCTCGTAGTCGGTGAGCACCACGTCGGGCGTGAGCGTGCCCTCAGCCAGGAGCGTGCCGCCGATCTGCTGGCCGTGCAGATGCGAGGGCAGCGACGCCCCGAACAGGATCTGCTGCGCCCGCGACACCTTCACGGGCGCCGTGCAATGAAACTCGAGCGGCCGCCCCAGCGGATCGACGAGCAGATAGCCGCCGAAGATCCCGTGCGCCGCCGACTCGACGGCCGTCAGAAACCCGTACGACCGCGGTGCCGCCGCCGTGCCTGCTGGCTTGCCCTGCTCCATGCTGCGTGCGCCCACCCTAACCGTGGTCGGGCGACCGCTTCCCTGCAGCCATGCCCGTCGCTTGATCCATCGGGCGTCCCTCCCGGCCACTTGAGCCCGAGCCGCCCGGCATCCGCCCCGCCCCCCGCCGCCGGCATGGGGGCGAAAGCTGGGGAAACCCTAACGCCTTCCCCGCCCAAAGACCCGTGCCGCGTGGAAAAGCAGTCGCATCCTGCCTACCATACAGACTCAAACGGACAGCGGCCCCTTCGCGGCCGTCCCATTCGCCGCGGGAGCACTCATGAACGACGTTCCGCCGCTCTGCACGCAGCTCGACATCTCGGCCGGCACGCTCAGCCCGACGGTGCCAGCGGCGCATGCGGCCGACACCGCGGAAACCGCCCGCCTGCTCCGCGACATGGTCGTCCTGCAACGGCGGTCGTGTGAGCTGCTGGCGGACCTCGTCAACCAGGTCTCGCTGCAGCAGCGGCAGCGCAACGCCGAGCTCAAGGCCTGGAAGGAGGCCAACCCCAGGCTCTCCGAGTCCTGCCGCCAGGCCGCCGAGGCGCTCACGAAGGTGCACGCGGAGTTTCTGTCGAACATCGCCACCGAGGCGGCCGACAATGCGGAGAATTTCTCCGACAGTGACTACGCGCTCGGCGACTTCCTCGATCGGTTCGGCCCGCGGTTGGCCCACTTCAACGGCGTGCTGCAGCTGCTCGCGCAGCTCGGCGCCCCCCTGCCGCAGGCGCCGGCAGAAAAGCCCGCCGACGGCTGACCACGTGGCAGCGATCGTCCGACAGCCGGCCGGCGGCACGCTGCGCGACCCCTCTTTTCCATCCCAAGTTGGCCCCCTCAGGATAGCCCATGAGCACCACGCCCCATTCCTCGCCCGCCGGCAAGCCGCCCGTCTTCGCCGTGGCCGACGCGACGGCGGTCGCCGCGGCCCGGGAGCGGCTCGATGCCCACACCGCGGAGATGATCGCCTGGCACTTCCACGAGTCCACCGGCTGCCCGTTCTGGCTCGAGTACGCCAAGTCGCTGCCGTTCAATCCACTCACCGACGTCAAGGGCTTCGACGACCTGAAGAAGTTTCCACCGTTCGAGGATGAATGGCTCCGGGGCGGCCCGGTCCGCCGCTGGGTGCCGAAGGGCCTGGCCGACCAGCCGGCCTACGTCTTCGAGACGGGCGGCACCACGGGCGTGCCGAAATCCCGGTACAACTCCCGCGACTTCCGCACCGACTACGAGATGTTCAGCGACACGCTCCCCGAGGAGTATTTCCCGCGGGG
>JBJOKF010000050.1:0-13715 GCA_046046235.1 Planctomycetota bacterium
ACGAGCGACATGATCTCGCTCCACTGCCCGCCGCCGGCCGACGGCAGCCCGCTCCTCGACGGTCGGCGGCTGGCGCTCGCGCGGCCGGGCGTCTTCATCGTCAACACGGCCCGGCACGAACTGATCGACATTCCCGCGCTGACGGCGGCAATCGACCGTGGCCATGTGGCGGGGGCGGCGCTCGACGTGTTCGACGCCGAGCCGCCGCTCGACCGGGCGCACCTGGCGAGCGACCGGATCATCTCCACGCCACACATCGGCGGGTTCACCGACGAAAGCGTCGATCGCGCGGTGGACGTAGCCGTGGACAGCCTCCTCGAAGCGCTGGCGGCGACCCCCACCAAGCGACTGAAAACGGTGCGGACATGACCGCGAATCATATCGATCCCCTGGCAGTCATCGCGCGGCACCGCGTCGTGCCCGTGATCGCCATCGAGTCGGTGGCTCATGCCTTGCCGCTGGCTGACGCACTGCTCGCCGGCGGGCTGCCGATCATCGAGGTGACGTTTCGCACGGGGGCCGCCCTCGGCGTGATCCGCCTGCTCGCCCGCGAACGGCCGCAACTGCTCGTCGGAGCCGGCACCGTGCTCGATCCGGCGACGGTCGATGCCGCGGCGGAGGCCGGCGCCCGGTTCGCACTCGCGCCGGGCTGCTCGCCCGCCACGGTGAAGCGAGCCTGCGAGATCGGCCTCCCGTTCGTGCCCGGCGTGCAGACGCCATCGGAGGTAGAGCTTGCCCTGTCACTCGGATGCACGACCCTCAAGTTCTTTCCGGCCGAAGCAGCCGGCGGCGTGAAGATGCTCGAAGCGATCCATGCTCCTTACAAACACACGGGCGTGCGGTTCGTCCCCACGGGAGGCGTGAGCCCGACCAACCTCGCGGCCTACCTCGCCTGCGCTGCGGTCGCCGCCGTCGGCGGCACGTGGCTGGCGAAGCCGTCCGACCTTGCGGAGGGGCGGTTCGACGAGATCCGGTCACGCACACGTGAAGCCGTCGTCAGTGCCGCGGGGCAGGGGGCCACATGCTGATCCCGGCCCCGACACGAGCGTGTCCGGCAGTCGTGGTCGCCGATGGCGGCCCACGGCGGCTGGCGGCCAAGGCCCCGGCGGCGGGCACGGTCGCGGTGGCCTGGCTCGGGCAGGCCGGGTTCCTCGTGCGCACGGCCCGCCACACGCTCTTGATCGACCCCTATCTCTCCGACTTTCTCGCCCAGAAATACCGCGGCCGGGAGTTTCCGCATGAGCGGCTGATGCCGCCGCCACTGGCCGTCGCCGACCTCGACCAAGTCGACCTCGTGCTCTGCACCCACCGTCATTCCGATCACATGGATCCTGAGACGCTGCGCCCGATCGCAGCGCGGCATCACGGCTGCCGATTCATCGTCCCGGCGGCCGATAGGGACCATGCCGTCAGCCTCGGCCTTCCCGCCGACCGCCTCCTGTCGATCGACGCCGGCGAGACCCGTGCACCGGTCGACGGCATCACGCTGACGGCGGTACCAGCCGCACACGAAACGCTCGACCACGACGACGCCGGCCGGTGCCGCTTCCTCGGCTACGTCATGGAGACCGCCGGCCTCGCGCTTTACCACTCGGGCGACACGGTGGTGCACCTTGACCTGCCCGCCACGCTCAGGCGGCTGGGCGTCGATCTGGCGCTGCTGCCCGTCAACGGCCGCGATGCGTTTCGCGCCGCACGGGGCGTGCCCGGCAACATGTCGGCGGCCGAGGCGATCGCGCTTTGCCGCACGGTGGGGATTCCCCTACTCGTGCCGTGTCACTTCGGACTGTTCGCCTTCAATACGGCAGCGGAGGCCGATCTCGACCTCCTTCGCGATTGCCGCCCCCCCCGCACGCTCGTGCCGGATGTCGACCACCACCTCGTTCTCAGGCCCTCACAGGCCTCTTCGGAGTTGCAATCATGACCAGCGGCCCCATGAAGGTCGGCATCGACAACTACTGCTACCACCGGTATTTCGGCGAGGTCTATCCGCAGCAGCAGGATCCGGGTCGCCGGATCACGATCGAGTGGTTCATCGACCGGGCACAGCAGCTCGGTGTCGATGGCGTGTCGCTCGAGAGCTGCTTCTTCCCGAACTTCGACGCGGGCTTTCTCGATGCGCTCGGAGCGCAGCTCGACGCCGCGGGCCTGATGCGGGTCTTCGCCTGGGGCCACCCCGACGGCCTGGAGGGCGGCAAGAACGCCGCCGCTCTCGACGAGCTGATCGCGATGATCCCGCATGCCCGCCGGATCGGGGCCGACGTGATGCGGGTGGTGGGCTCGAGCCTGATGTTCCGCTTCGAGAACCACCAGGAGCAGATCCGGCGGCTGACGGGGATGTTTCGGATCGCGGTTGCCGTGGCCAAGGACCACGGCGTGAAGCTTGCGATCGAGAACCATATCGACTTCACGAGCGACGAGATCGTGCAGCTGCTCGACCAAGTCGATTCCGACCACTTTGGCGTGAATTTCGACACGGCCAACTTCGCCCGCTTGCTCGACGATCCGGTCAAAGGCATGCAGAAACTCGCGCCGCGGGTGTTCGCCACCCACATCAAAGATCTCAAGGTCAACCCGCAGGCGAGCGTCGACGACTGGTTCTTCTTCTCATCCACGCCCGTCGGCGACGGTTTCGTCGACAACCTGGCCCTCGCCCGGCTGCTCAAGGAGGCCGGCTACCGGGGATTCCTCGCCGTCGAGACCGATTTCCTCCACCCCGACTACACCGACGAAGACGCCGCGGTGGCGCAGAGCGTGGCGGCTCTCAAGAAGATTGCCGCCGCCGCATGAACAGCGAAAGGTACCGCATGTCCGCCACACCCGAGTCCCCTGTGATGGCGAAAGCCCGCGTCGTGCCGCTGGCGTTCAACGCCCAGCCCGACGAGGGCTTCCATGCCCAGTGCGACGCGATCCGCCGGCTCCTCGGCGACCGCATCGAGCTTCTGCCCGTCGCCGTGCTGGGTGGGCCGCTTCCTGAGTGCGATGCGGTGATCCTGCCGCAGGTGCTTGGGCAAGCCTACCACCGGCTCGACGCCTTCAAGCGGATTGCGGTACCCATCCTGGTCGTGACCAGCGAGTTTGGCACGCTCTCGATGTGGGATTGGGAAATCCTCGCGTGGCTGCGTGGCGAGGGCGTGCAGGCGATCGCCCCCTACGATCTCGCCCAGGCCTGCCGAGTGTGTGCCGCCCTGCAGGTCAGGCGGGAACTCGCCACGGGGAAGTTCATCGTCTATCAGGATGACCCCGGCGACGGGATGCAGGCTGCGATCTTTAAGCGTTTTTACTGGTGGGAGGACGAATGCTCCGAGCGCATCCTCGCCCGCTTCGGCCTGCGGATCGAGAAGCGGAGCTTTCGCGAACTGGGGGCTCGGGCGCGGGCGATTCCCGACGCCGTGGCGGAGGCCGCGTGGCGGCAGAAAGAACAGCCGATCACCGGCTGCGGCGGCCGCCCGGTCACGAGCGCCATGAAGATGTATCTCGCGTTGCGGGACGACCTCGACGCCGATCCCAGGATCCGGGCGATGGGCATCAACTGCCTGAACGAGTCGATGTTCTCCGATACCACGCCCTGTCTCGCCTGGAGCCTGCTCCACGACGAACGAGGCCTGATCTGGGGCTGCGAAGCCGACACCGTCGCGATGCTCACGAAGCACATCCTCCGGCGGTCCACCGGGGCGCCGGTGATCATGACCAACCTCTATCCCTTCCTCATGGGGCAGGCGGCGCTCAAGCATGAGCGGATCGCGGCGTTTCCAGCCGTGGCCGATCCGGAAAACCACATTCTCGTGGCCCACTGTGGCTACATGGGGGTGATTCCGCGGTCGATGAGCACGTCGTGGACGCTCAAGCCCAAGGTGCTCGCGATCGTGGACGACAACGCGACGGCGATCGACGCCCGGCTGCCCGAGGGGCCGATCACGATGGCAAAGCTCCTGCCCACCTTCGACACGCTGGCCGCCACGGCCGCCACACTCACCGGGTACGTCGGCTGGCCCGGCAGCGACTGCGTGAACGGCGGCCTGATCCGGGTGCGGGACGGCCGCCGGATGATGGAGCGGCTGCCGTCGCACCACGCCCTCGTGATGATGGGCGACCACGTGGCCGATCTGCGGATGATCGGCCACGTGTTCGGCCTCGCGGTCGAGGATCCCTGCGACTAGGCGAAAGGACACCGCATGAACAAGAAGCAGCTGAATGTCGCCCTGCTCGGCACGAAGTTCATGGGCAAGGCCCACAGCCATGCCTGGAGCTCGGCCGGGAAGTTCTTCGATCTGCCCGTGGAGCCAGTGCTCAAGGTCGCGGTCGGCCGCGACAAGCCGTCGCTCGACGAGTTCGCCGCCCGCTGGGGCTGGGAGGAGACGGCCACCGACTGGAAGCGCGTCGTCGCCCGGCCCGACATCGACATCATCGACATCGCCACGCCGACGGCCCTGCACTGCGAGATGGCGATCGCCGCCGCCGAGGCTGGCAAGCAGATCTTCTGCGAGAAGCCGCTCGCCCTCGACGTGGCCCAGGCCGAGCGGATGGCGGCCGCCGTGAAGGCTGCCGGCGTCACGAGCTATCTGAATCACAATTATCGCCGCGTGCCGGCCGTGGCCTTCGCCAAGCACCTCATCGACACCGGCCGGCTCGGCCGGATCTTCCACTGGCGGGGCGCATACCTGCAGAGCTGGATCATCGATCCGCAGTTTCCCCTCACCTGGCATCTCCAGGCCGAGCACGCGGGGGCGGGGCCGCTCTGGGATCTCGGGAGCCACTCCGTGGACCTCGCGCGGTATCTCGTCGGCGAGATCGCAAGCGTGCAGGCGCTGACAACGACGTTCGTCACCGAGCGGCCCTTGCCTGGCTCGGGCGCCGGCACGTTCAAGTCAGGTGGGGGCGGCGCTGCCGCCCGCGGCAAGGTGACGGTGGAGGACGCCGCAATCATGGCGGTGACGTTCGTGAATGGCGCCATCGGATCGTTCGAAAGCACGCGGTTCGCCACGGGCCGCAAGAATGCCAACCTGTTCGAGATCTATGGCGAGAAGGGCGCCGTCAGCTTCGATCTCGAACGTATGAACGAACTCGAGTTCCTAGACGCCACACTGCCCTCGCCTGAGCAGGGTTTCCGCACCGTACTCGTCACGGAGGCCGAGCATCCCTATCTCGCGGCCTGGTGGCCGCCCGGCCACGTGATCGGCTACGAGCACACGTTCACGCACGCCGTCGCGGATTTCGTCCGGGCGATCGCCGCCGGCGAGCCCATCGCGCCGTCCATCGCAGATGGCGTCGGCACGATGAGGGTGCTGGAAGCCGCGCGGCGGGCCGCCGCCACGGGCACCGTCGTAACGTGTCACGGCGCCTGATCGAGGATGTCGCCGGCCGCGCCGACGCCGATCCGGGCGCAGCCCATGTCGAGATAGCCGACGCAATCGTCCCAGGTGCGGATGCCCCCCGACGCCTTGACTCCAAGCCGACCGCCGACCGTCTCGAGCATGACGCGGACGGCCTGCGGTGTCGCGCCGCCCGAGCCGAATCCTGTGGATGTCTTCACCATGTCGGCGCCCGCCTCCTCGGCGAGCCGGCAGGCCGCGGCGACCTGCCCAAGCGTGAGAAAACAGGTCTCGAGGATCACTTTGACGAGCACTCCTTGCGGCTTCGCCACGGCCACCACCGCGGCGATGTCGGCGCGGACGTCCGCGACGCGGCCGGAGAGAAAGGCGCCGACCTGCATCACCATGTCGAGTTCGCGGGCGCCCTGATCGATCGCCAACCGGGCCTCGGCCGCCTTCACTTTTCCAGAGAAGCTGCCGTGCGGAAAGCCGACCACGCACGCGAGCACCACCTCGCTGCCGGCGAGCAAGCCCGCCGCAGCGGCCACGTCGCTCGACCGCACGCACAGACAGCCGACACCGCGGGAAACGCACATTGAGGCCGCCGCCACGAGATCGGCATCGGTCGCGGTCGGCTTGAGCACGGCATGGTCGAGCCGACGAGCGAGGTCTCGCAGCGACCAGGTCACTTCTCGCCGCTCGCCCGCCAACCCTCCTCGACGGCGGCGACCGTGATTGCAGCCGTCTCGCGGGCGGTCACGGTAACGCCCCGAATGACATCCGGCAGCCGGGCTGCCGCCGACTGCGTAGCTGCGGGTAGCCCGCGTAACCTCGGCCCGATCGCCCACACGCCCCCGCCCAGGAGAGCGGCCACCAACAAGATTCCAGCCGCCAAGACCGCGGCCTGGACCAACCGATCCCGCACGAGATCCTCGAGTTCTTCGTCAAGCATCGCCGACGCTCCTTGTGGGCCTGTAATCCGCTTGGTTTTTCCCCGAGGTTAAATCCCGGACCACGACTGTCAACCGGCCAGCGGAGGCCCCGACGCGACCCTGCCGTGGCAGCCGTTGCGCCAGTGTCGCAGAACCGCAGAAATTCAGCGGAATCGCACCGTTGCGGGGCGGACGAGCGAGCCGATAGATAATAAGGAGAAGGTTCGGCGACATTGGTTTCCCGCCCCCGGATTCGATCGGTCTTTCGCCGGGTGGCCCGCCTCCCTCCAGCCCTGCTGTGCCCCATGAAGTGGCGGACTCCTGCCGACGTGGTCGTGCTGTTCGCCTTGGCGACCACTGCGCCCGCCGCCGATGCACCGCCCCGGGCCGTGCTCGAGCAGGGTCATCGCGAGTTCCTGGCCGAGCACTGCCAGAAGTGCCACGGTCCCGAGGGGCAGGAGGCGGGCTTTCGCGTCGACGACCTGCCGCTCCTGATCGACTCGATCCCCGCCGCGGAGCGGTGGCAGAAGGTCTTGGGCGCGCTCAACTCGGGCGAGATGCCCCCGGAGGACGAGCCCCGACCCGACCGGGCGGCCAAGGCCGACTTCCTCGACGAGCTCGCGCGGACGATGGTGATCGCCCGCAAGAGTCTCGCCGATCAGGGCGGCCGGATCGCGATGCGTCGCCTCAACCGCCGCGAGTACAAGAACACGCTCCGCGACCTGCTCGGCGTCGACGTCAACGTCGCCGATCTGCCGGCCGACACGAGCCCGCTGGCCTTCGACACGGTCGGCGCGAGCCTCTTCATGACGGCCAGCCAGTTCGAGCAGTATGAGACGATCGGCCGCGATGCCCTGGCCGCCGCCTTCAAGAAGCATGCCGCCGCGGACGTCAAGAAGCAGCAGCGGATCGAGGTCGAGAACACGCTCGTGCGGTTCAAGAAGGGCCACGACGAGATGCTCGACAACCAGCGCCGGTCGAGGCTCTGGTTCGAGGCGCTTGAGAAGGCCTATGCGGCACCGGAAAACGCGGCCGTCGTCAAAGAGCTCGGCGCCGACGCCACGAACCCCGAGAAGCGGCTCTACGTCTGGTACAAGTTCGCCGGCATGCCATCGCCCGATGCCTTTGGATTTCCGACGGGGCCCAAGTTCAACCCGGCGCTCCTGCGGGCCTGGCTCGCGGAGACGCGCTTCATACCGTATGAGGACCGCTATCTGACGATGCCGGCCCTCGACGCTGGCGCCTATCTGACGGTGAAGTCGGGCGGCCGGGCGCCCAACACCAACAACACGCTCAACGTCGACATCCCGCCCGACTGGCCCCTGGGCGATTACGTGATCCGGGTGCGGTGCGCCGCCCGCGCCGAGGCGGAGCCGGAGAGGCGATTCATCGAGTTCGGCCCGCGGTCTTGGGGCGATCGTATTCCGGCTTTGAGCACCCACCAGGTCACCGGCACGTTGGAGTCGCCGCAGGTGGTCGAGATTCCGTACACGCTTGCCGACAAGGACTCTGACCCGGCGAAGCGCCGGTTCTTCATCCGGGAGATCGGGTCGGGCAGCCACGTCGCGGCCAGCAAGCTCTTCGACGAGGCATTCAAGAAGAACGGTGTCGGGCCCGAACTGGCGATCTGGGTCGATTGGATCGAGGTAGAACGCGTCGCCGACGGCGCGCGGCAGCCATCCGCGGCGGTTCGTGCGCTCGAGCCGCTGCTCTCCGGCAATGCCGACGCGGTGCCGGCCGCCGTCGCCAAGCGGGCCGTCGAGTCCTTCATCGTAGAGGCCTATCGGGGCGGCAAGCCCGCCCCGGGCGAGGTCGATCGGCTCGCCGCAATCTACGCCGCTCGCCGACGCCTCGGCGGCACGCACGCCGAGGCCCTCACCGAGACGCTCGTCTCGGTGCTCTCCTCGCCCCGCTTCCTCTACCGGGCCGAGCCGGGCGCCGACGACTCGCGACGCCGGCTCGAAGGACTGGAACTGGCCACGCGGCTCTCGTACTTCCTCTGGGGCGGGCCGCCGGATCGCCGGCTGCGTGAACTGGGTGCAAGCAAGCAACTGCTGGAACCCGAGGTGCTCGCGGCCGAAACGGACCGGCTGCTCGCGGATCCACGGGCCCTCGGCTTTGTCGAACCCTTCGTCGCCCAGTGGCTGGGCATGGACCGTCTCGACTTCTTCCAGTTCGACCCGGCGCTCTATCCGAAGTTCGACGACAGCACGAAGGCCGCGGCCAGACGCGAGGTCTACGAGACGTTCGCCCACCTGCTCCGGAACGACGCGCCGCTCCCCGATCTCCTCAAGAGCGACTATGTCGTGGTGAATGGCCTGCTCGCCGATTACTATCAATTGGGGGGTGTCGCCGGAGACGAATATCGCAAGGTCTCGCTGCCGGCGGGCTCGCCTCGAGGCGGCCTGCTGGGCATGGCGGCCGTCCACGCCATGGGCAGCAACGGCGAGCACTCGAGCCCGGTCGAGCGCGGAGCCTGGGTGCTGCGCAAGCTCCTGAACGATCCGCCCCCGCCCGCGCCGCCGAACGTGCCGCAGTTGGCGAGGCTCGCCGGCAAGTCGCTCACCAGCCGCGAGCGGGTGGTGCTCCACCAGGAAGAGCCGCAATGTGCCAGCTGCCACCGCAAGATCGACCCGATCGGCTTCGGCCTCGAAAACTTCGACGCCGTGGGCGCCTGGCGGACCACCGACTCCTACACGCCGCTCGACGCCAATGGCAAGCCGCTGCCACAGGCCCGCAAGACCTGGACGATCGACCCCGCCGGCAGCCTCCATGGCGGCCCCTCGTTCCAGGATTTTTTCGGGCTTCGTGAGATCGTCGCCTCCCGGCCGGAGGCGTTCGCTCGCGGCTTCACCACGGCTCTCGTGGAGTACGCCCTCGGCCGGCCTTGCGGCTTCAGCGACGAACCGCTCGTCGAGGAGATCGTCCGCGTCGCCACAGAGCGTCGCATGGCCCCACGCGGCTTCATCCAGGCTCTCGTCCAGAGCGACGCCTTCCGCACGAAATAACGTCCGCTAGCCCTCGGCCCCGGAGCCCCACTCGATGACACGCTTCACGTCGCCCTTGAGTCGCCGCGAGGTGCTCCGCACCGGCACGGCGGTGATCGCTTTGCCGACGTTCGAGTCGCTCTGCTTCCGCCGGTTCGCCCGCGCCGCGGCCGCCGCTCCGCCGCCCAAGCGGCTTGTCTTCCTCGGCTTCGGCTGGGGCGTGACCGAGGACGAGTGGTATCCAAAGATCGGCGAGCCGGGCGGCGACTACGCCCTGCCACCGATGCTCGAGCCCCTGGCCAAGCACCGCGGAGATTTCAGCATCGTCCAGGGGCTATGGAACCGGTACACCGGCAACGGCCACTACGGCAGCACGTTCTGGCTGACCGGCGCCAACGAATACGGCGAGCCGGGGCAGGCCTTCCACAACACGGTCTCGGTGGACCAGGTCGCCGCCCGCACGCTCGGGGCCGACACACGCTTTGAGTCGCTGGCGCTCGACTGCGGCGAGGCGGCCAACGGCTCGGGCCACGGCCCCGGCCTCTCGCTCTCCTGGGATGCGCGGGGCAAGCCGGTGGGTGGCCCGCGGAATCCGGTCGAGGCCTTCCATCGGCTCTTCGCCAAGGATACGACGCCGCTCGAGCAGCAGCAGGCGCAACTCGCGCAGCGGAAAAGCGTGCTCGACAACGCGCTGGAAAACGCCCGCGATCTCGGCCGTCGGCTCGGCAAGACCGACGCCGACAAGCTCGACGAATACCTGCAGGGCATCCGCGACCTCGAGACGCGGCTGTCGCGGGACGAGAAATGGCTCGGGGCGCCGCGGCCGGCGGCGCCGCTGGCCGAGCCGAAGCCGGGCCTCGAGGGCCGGGAAGAGATCGCGCTGATGTATGACGTGATCGTGGCGGCCCTCCAGACCGACAGCAGCCGCGTGCTCACCTACCGGCAGCCGGTGACCACGCTGCTCACGAGCATGAGCATCAAGACCGAGGCCCACACCATGAGCCACTATCATGGCGCGCCGGGCGACCGGATCGAGGCTTCGCGGGCGCGGGACCTGGCCCAGAGCGAACTGCTGGCCGGCCTGCTCGCGAAGCTCAAAGCGACGAAGGAGCCGGATGGATCGAGCCTCTTCGACCACTCCACGCTCGTCTACGGGTCGAACATCCGTACCTCACATTCGCTCGACAACTGCCCGACGCTCGTTGCGGGCAGGGGTGCCGGGCTCGCGCTCGGGAAAAACATCGTCGTCACCAAGGGCACACCGCTGTGCAACGCCTGGCTCACGCTCCTGCAGGGCAGCGGCGTGCCCGTCGAGTCGTTCGGCGACAGCACCGGCCCGATCCCCGAAATGCTCGGGTGATCTTCCTGTGCCTGCGCCGGATACCTCGCTGACTGGATGCCCACCGTGGCGACAGGTTTTTCAACTTGTCGAATCCGGGCGGCCGCACCATCCCGTCGCTCGTCCGGCGAAATTCTTCGCAGTTCCGCCAGTCGTGGGACGCTGTGGTAGTTTCTACGCTCTCGTCCTGCAGTGAAACCGTTTCATGTCCGACCACCAACCTCCCAGCCTGATAGGCCTCGACTGGGGCACGTCGTCCCTGCGGGCCTCGCTCTATTCTGCCGACGGCACCGTGCTCGACCGGCGGGCCCGCCCTTGGGGCATTCAGCACTTGCCAGAGGGCGGATATGCCGCCGCGCTTTCGGGCATTGCCGGCGATTGGCGCGAACGCTGGCCGGCGACCCGCATGCTCGCCGCCGGCATGGTCGGCAGCCGCCAGGGCTGGCACGAGGTGCCCTACGTCGCCTGTCCGGCCGATCCGGCGGCGATCGCCGCCGGCGTCGTGGCCTTCGAGTCGGGAGTCGGCGTCCTGCACCTCGCGCCCGGCATCATTCAGACGGGGCAGACTCCCGACGTCATGCGGGGCGAAGAAGCGCAGATCATCGGCGCCCTCGAACGCGAGCCCGGCCTCGCCCGGGAGTCGCTGCTCGTGCTGCCGGGCACCCACTGCAAGTGGGCCCACGTGCGCGACGGCCGCGTCGAGCGGTTCACCACCTACCTCACCGGCGAACTGTTCGCGATGCTCCGCGAACACTCGATCATCGGCCGCCCCGCCCGTGACCTCGCCAAAGACACCCTGCCGGCCGGTGGAGAGGCATTCGTGCGGGGCGTCCGGGCGGCCCGGGAGAGCGGCGCGGCGGGCATCGCCGGGCGGCTCTTCACGACCCGCAGCCTGTACCTCACCGGTGATCTCCAAGTCGCGGAGACGCTCGACTACCTGTCGGGCCTCTTGGTCGGCGAGGAGATCCGCAGCGTGCTGGCCGAGCAGGACGGGGGATCCTGCCCGCCGTGCGTGCTGCTCGGCGACCCGGCGCTCTGCGAGCGTTATCGCCTCGCCCTGGCGACGTTCAGCATCGACGATGTCCGCGCGCTCGACGACACGGGCCCGGCGGGCCTGTGGCGGATCGCCACCGCGGCCGGACTCGTGCGACCGGCGTCACGGCCCGCGGCCCACGCCTAGCCTGAGCCCATTCACCGTCCACCCGCAGGAGCGCCTTTCGCATGGCCCGCACCACGCCGCTCGCCGGCGTCTTCCCGATCGTGAACACGCCGTTTCACCCCGACGGCTCGATCGACTTCGAGAGCCAGGACCGCCTGGTGGACTTCCTGCTCGCCGAGGGCGCCCACGGCCTCGGCCTCTTCGGCAACGCGAGCGAGGGCTACACGCTCTCGGGCCCCGAGCGGGTGGAGCTGATGCGGCGGATCGCCCGCCGGGTGGACGGCCGCGTGCCGCTGGTGGCGTCGAGCGGCCACACCGGCACGTTCGCGGCGGTGGAACTGAGCCGAGAGATGGAGGCCCTCGGCGCCGACTGCCTGATGGTGCTGCCGCCCTACTTCCTCAAGACCGATGGCGACGGCCTGCTGCACTACTTCGAGGCCATCTCGCGGGCCGTGACGATCCCGATCATGGTGCAGGACGCGCCGCTGATGACACAGGTCGTAATGCCGCCGGCGCTGCTCGCGCGGATGGGCCGTGAGATCGAGCGCGTGGAATATGTGAAGGTCGAGGCGCCGCCGACGCCATCGAAGCTCACGGCGATCGCCGGCCCGGCGGCGGGTTCGCTCACGCTCTTCGGCGGGCTCAACTGCCAGTTCTTCATCGAGGAGTGGCATCGCGGCGCCCGCGGGCAGATGCCGGGCAGCGACCGCACCCGTGACCTGGTCGCCATCTGGGATCACCTCGAGGCCGGCCGTATCGACGATGCCTGGGGGGTGTTTTCCCGCATCCTGCCGCTCCTGCGGTTCGAACTCCAGCCGGGGCTCGGCGTCTCGGCACAGAAGCACAACCTGGCCGCCGCGGGCGTGATCGCCTGCCCGCAGGTGCGGCATCCGACCGCCGCCCTCGACGCGGCGAGCGTCGCGGAACTGGCGATCCTCCGCGACCTGGCCGACCGCACCTGACCTCGGCCGCCGGCCTCGAATCCCGATGCGCATCCCTCATCTCCGCTGGTGGATCGCCGGGCTGCTCTTTCTGTCGACCGTCATCAACTACGTCGACCGGCAGACGCTCTCGGTCCTCAAACCCGTCCTCTCCGCGGAGCTCGGCATCTCGCCGACCGCCTACTCCAACATCCTCGCCGCGTTCCTGGCCGCCTACACCGTCATGTACGTGGGCTCCGGAATCCTCGTGGATCGCTTCGGCACGCGGGCGTCGCTCAGCGTCTTCATGGTCTGGTGGTCGCTCGCCAACATGGCCCATGCGTTCGCGCAGGGCGTATGGTCGCTGGGAATCCTGCGATTCCTGCTGGGCATGGGCGAGTCGGGCAACTTCATGGCCGCCTTCAAGGCCGTGAGCGAGTGGTATCCCGCCCGCGAGCGGGCGTTCGTGCACGGCCTCATCCAGAGCGGCAGCGCGATCGGCGCCGTCATCGCCCCGCCGGTGATCACGGCGATCAACGCCCGCTTCGGCTGGCAGCCCGCCTTCGTCGTCACGGGTGCGCTCGGGTTCGTATGGCTCGTGGCCTGGCTTTTGCTCTACCATCCGCCCGAGCGGCATCCGCTGATCACCGCCGAGGAGCGGGCGATCGTGCTCGGGGAGTCGACACCCGAACCCGGCGCGCGCGCGCCCGTGCCCTGGCGGCAGCTCCTCGCGCATCCCGAGACCTGGGGCCTGCTCCTGTCGCGGTTTCTCTCCGACCCCGTCTGGTGGTTCTATCTCTTCTGGCTCCCGAGCTACCTGGTGGAGCAGCGCGGCTTCACGATGGCCGAGATGGGCATGCTCGCCTGGCTGCCTTACCTGACGGCCGACCTGGGCGCGCTCTGCGGCGGCTGGCTGAGCGGCCGGCTCATCACCGCCGGCCGCAACGCGATCCCGGCCCGCATGGCGGTGATGCTGCCCTTCGCGCTCATCATGCCGCTCTCGCTCTTCGTCAACCGGGTCGAATCGCGGTGGCTGACGCTCGCGATCATCTGCGTCGTGACCTTC
>JBJOKF010000077.1:0-2643 GCA_046046235.1 Planctomycetota bacterium
CTTCCACCCCGCCGAGCGGCCCGACGACATCCGCCGGCTCTCGGTGCTCACGGTCGGCCGCCACGATGCCGGCACCGAGCACAAGGGCTATGACATGCTCCTCGCGGCGGTCGCCCGGCTCCGGCAGGCCGCGGCGCCGCTGCCGCTCGCGCTCACGATCGTCGGCGAGGGCCCGAGGCTGCCGATCCTGCGGGCCGAAGCGGCGCGGCTCGGCATCGCCGACGCGGTCGAGTTTCCCGGCGCCGTCTCGCGCACGGAGCTGCGCCGTCTGTATGCGACCTGCGACCTGTTCGCGTTTCCGAGCCGCGTCAACGAGGTCGGCGACGCGGTCTACGGCGAGGGCTTCGGCGTGGTCAACATCGAGGCCGCCGCCTGCGGCCGGCCGGTGCTCACGAGCACGCACGGCGGCTGCCCGGAGACGATTCTCGACGGCGTCACTGGCGTGCTCGTCGACCCGACCGACGTCGCCGCGGTCGCCGCGGGGCTCGAGCGGGTCTTCCGGCTGTCTGCGGAGGATCGTGACGCCATGGGCCGGCGCGGTCGTGAGCGGGCCGAGGCGTCGTTCTCCCATGCGGCCCTGTCCGACCGCGTCGCGGCGGTCGTCGCTGCCTTGCCCCGGACCGCCGTCGCTGCCGATGCCTGATCACCGCATGAGCGCGGCCCATGCCGCCCCGGATGCTCCGTTGCCGCGGCGGGTGCTCTTCATCCAGCACGCGGGCTGTCTCGGCGGCTCGGCGACGAGCCTGCGGTATCTCGTGGAGGGTCTGCGGTCCGTGGGCATCGAGGGCACGGTCGCACTGGCCCGCCCGGCCCCCGACCTCGAGAGCTTCTACGCTGCGGCGGGCATTCCGACCGTGCCAGCCCCCGACATCTGCTGCTGGGACCACAGCACCGTCGCGCCGCGGCACCTCACCAATCCGCGTCATCTGCTCGACCTCGCCTCGGTCGCGGCTCGCTGGCGGTCGAGCCGGACGGCCACATTGCGGCTCGTCGACCACGTCGGTGCCGACCTCGTGCATTTGAACAGCATGCCGCTCGGCAGTTCCGCGGCGGCGCTCGCCGACGAGGGAGTGCCGTTCGTCTGGCATGTCCGGGAGCCACCGCCCGACCAAGGCTTGCGCACCGCGGCGATCCGTCGCCTCCTGCTGCGGGCGCCGGTGCGGATCTTCATCAGCCGACACGACAAGCAGGCTTGGATCGGTGACGCGCCGGCCCGGATCGTCCCCAACTGCGTGCCCGACGACTGGTTCGCCGAAGTGCCTCCGCCGGCGGACGGCGACGGCCTCGTGCGGTTCGCCTACCTCGGCGGCTTTTCGCTGGCGAAGGGGATCGGCGTGCTCGCGGAGGCGCTTGCGCTTCTGCGGGAGCAGACGCGGGGCTGGCGATGCGTGATGCCCTGGTGCCTGCCCGAAGCGGGCGCGCAGTCCCGGGAGCGGCCGCTCAAGCGGGCCGCCCGGATGCTTGGCTACCGCACGCTGGCCGACCGGCTGCGTCCGCGGCTCGCGGCCCTCGCGCCCGAGGTCGAACTGCGGCCCTTCACCCGCGACGTCCGCGGCCTGCTCGGGGAAGTCGACTTCCTCCTCTTTCCGGCGGTGCGGCCCCACTTTCCGCGGCCGGTGATCGAGGCGGCAGCGCTCGGCCGGCCCGCCGTCGGCAGCCGCATCGGCGGGGTCGACGAGTGCATCGAGGACGGCGTGACCGGCGTGCTCTGCCCGGCGGACGCCCCGGCCGCGCTCGCGGCAGCCATCCGCGGCTATCTTGAGGACGCCCCGTCGCGGCTCGCCCACGGGGCCGCGGCCCGCGACCGGGCCCGTCGCATCCACTCGCTCTCCGCGCAGGTCGCCGCCGTCGCCGACGCCTATCGACAGGCGGTCGCGGTGCGGTCGGAGTCCCGCACGGGCTGATCCGCCCGCCCAGCGCCCGTGTCCACCAGCCACCTCCCGCCGCTCGCCGCGCCGCTGCCCGGAGCCTCCGGGCTGGGGCTGCCGCGTGGCTACGCGCCGGCCGCCGCGCCACCGGCCGCCGGGGCCGCTGAAAACCGGGCAAACGACCCGATCAACGTCTGGCTGATCCTGCTCGCATGCGGCTACCTCGCACTGTCGTACTTCGCCTTCGCGCCCTCCATCTGGGTGCGGATGCTCCTCGCCTGCCTGCTCATCCTGCGGATGAAGCCCGACATCATCATCCCCTACTGCCTCTGCTGTATGCAGCTCAAGCTCATGTTCGGCTGGAAGGGAGACGGCCTCGTCGACGCCGGAGGGGATGCGATCGCGCTGACCGGCTTCGAATCCTATGCGTTCGCGGTGCCGACGATCCTGATTGCGGTGCGGGCGGCCTTCGCCGCGGCCAGCACCCGCGTCGACCGGCGGGGCTTTCCCTGGTGGCTCTACGGGATCTGGCTCGTGGTGGCGCTGCCCGTGGTGATCGGCGCCTTCGTCAACATGGGGACCGGCCGGGGTTGGACCGGCGGCATGCGGATGTATTCGATCGTCGGCGGCATCTTCTACGGTCTGCTCCTACCACGGATGAGCGCCCGGCAGACCGACCGTCTGGCGACCGGGCTGGCGGTCATCACCGCCGTCTACACCGCGATCGGCCTGATGACGAAGTTCGGCAGCAAGATCGGGTTCATTCTCGGGCCGA
>JBJOKF010000079.1:0-26758 GCA_046046235.1 Planctomycetota bacterium
CAGCCCTCGTGGGGCAACCGCTACTACGGCCTGGCGATGCCGCAGCTGTATGCCGAGGCGGGCTACGGCGACCATGCCGTGAAGCTCGGCCACTTCTACACGATCATCGGGTACGAAGTCGTGCCGGCGATCGGTAACTTCTTCTATACGCACGCCTACACGATGCAGTATGGCGAGCCGTTCACCCACACCGGCATCCTCGACACCTGGAAGGCCAACGACCAGATGACGGTGTATGCCGGTATCACCAACGGGTGGGACAACTTCTCCGACCCGATCAACATCCTGGGTCCGATCACCAACACCGGCTATCCGGGCTACAACAGCAACGCCGCCTTCCTCGGCGGCGTGGGCTTCAAGAGCTCCGACGAGAAGCAGGCGCTCACGATCTGCACCACCAACGGCAACGAACTGGCGAACTTCGCCACGAACGCCGTCGGCAACCGGTCGATGTTCAGCACGGTCTACACCAACGAGCTGAACGACAAGGTGACCTACGTGTTCCAGAACGACAACGGCTGGCAGTTCAACGCGGGCACGCCGGACACGTTGAATGCCGCTCAGCCGGGCACCGCCCAGTGGTACGGCATCAACCAGTACCTGTTCTACAACTTCAGTGAGACCGTCGTCGGTGGCATGCGGTTCGAGTGGTTCCGGGACAACAACGGGTACCGCGTCTACTCGGGCCTCCGCAACGCCCTCTTCGGCGTGCCCACTTCGGCGACCGGGTTCCAGGGCAACTTCTGGCAGATGTCGTACGGCTTGAACTGGAAGCCGAACAACAACTGGATCATCCGGCCGGAGCTGCGGTACGACTGGTACTCGCCGGACCACATGAAGGGCCCGCTGCCGTTCGGTTCGAACTACGACAAGTACGGCCAGCTCTACGGCGGCTGCGACGCGATCTGGCAGTTCTGATTGTCCCGGCTGCAGGGCCATCCATGGCCCCTGCAGCCTCCGCCGGCCGCGGGCACAGCCAAGGTGTGCCCGGGCCGGCCGCGGCGGCCATCCCGGCCGCCTGATGACGAGCAGCCGCGCTTGGGGCATCGAGACCGATGGCCCCGGCAGCGGCCGGCCTCCAGCCGGCCTGACGGGAGCACGCATGAGCGGGGGCCACCGGGAACGGTGGCCCCCGCCGCGTTTGGCGGCGCGGCCGGCGTCTCGACACCCGCGAACCGCTTCTTTCGGGACCGAGAGCAGTTCGTAAGTCCAACAAACCCGTCCCGATGAGGAATGGCTGGTGGCTTGGGGTGTTTGGGTGGCTTGGGTGGTTATGCGGAATGTCTCGGTGCCGCTAGGTTCCATGCACGGATCGCACTGGATTCCGTGAACCACGCACCAACGAAACCTCTTGGAAACGACTTCTTTTGCCCGATGACAGAAGGGGTCGTGTACGGGGAGCAACTTCATGATGAGTGTTCGCAAGACAGTCCGCTTCGGTTTGGCCTGTGCCGCCCTTGCCACGGTCGTGTTCTGCTCGCAGTGGGCCGCGGCCTCCCAGGAGCGTTGGCACACGAGTTATGAGGCCGCCATGACGGCCTCGCGTGAGCAGGGACTGCCCGTCCTGACCATCTTCACCGGCAGCGATTGGTGCCCCCACTGTCGCACCCTCGAGGACAACGTCCTCAACACGCCCACCTTCCTGGACTGGGCCGACGGTCGCGTCGTGCTCCTGATGATCGACCTGCCCCAGCAGGGCATCACCCCGGCCGTCCGGGCAGAGCGGTCGCAAGTCTGCATCAAGTACGGCGTTCGGACATTTCCCAGTGCCCTCCTGATCGGCCCCGACGGTCAGAAGATCACCGTTCAGTCGGGCTACATGGGCCAGACGCCGACGACCTGGGTTGCCCAGTTTGCCAGCCACCTGCCCCAGGGCCAGGCGGCGCAAGCCAAGGACCCGGGCAGTCAGACTGCGAGCACGGCGGGCGGCCGCGTGCTCCCCTCGCTCGACCAGGCGGTGGAAACCGCCAAGACATCCAAGCGGCCGATCCTGCTCCTGGTGGCGAAGACCGGCGATCAGACGGCCAACTCGCGGGTTGCCTCGCTGATCAAGGATCCGGAGTTCGAGGCCTTTGCCCACGACAACTTCGTCGTGGCGAGCGTCCCGTCGACGGAACAGGCGGGCTCGCAGACCGATCAGCACCTCGAGCAGCTGCTCGGAGGGGTCGAACTCGGACCGGAGGCCGTCGAGATGATCGTGACGGACGACGGCCAGACGCCCCTCTTCAGCCAATCGGCAGCCCAGCCCCCGCAGCGGCTCGTGAACGGCCTGCGGCGGTTCTTGACCGCTCGCCAGACGGCCCGCACCTACAGCCAGCGGCGGTAGGGCTGTCGGGAGCACTGGCCGAGGCAGGGCCCGGAATAATCGGCCGAGTGGCGAAACAGGCAGACGCACGGGACTTAAAATCCCGTGGAGAGTGATCTCCGTGCGGGTTCGATCCCCGCCTCGGCCATTCGGGCCCCTTGCGCGGAGAGGGGCCGGCCCACGCGGCAACCCGGATTCGACAAGTTGAAAAACGTGTCGCCACGGAAGCCAGAGCCAGAGCGCTCGGGTCCGCGACCGGCTACAATCCGGCCGCCTTCCGCCCCGCGGACTCCAGCCGCTTCCGTGCTCCAAAGGATCGACGTTGAACGAGATCGTGCCTGTTGCCGGTCCCTTTCCGGGCATCGACGGATTTCTCGGGTCGCGGGCGTCGGTCGGCATGGACGTCGTGCTCGTCGGGCTCTGGGCACTCTTGCCACTCCTGGCCTGGAGCATCCACCTGGTTCGGAACCGCCAGGCCTACGCCGCCCACAAACGGCTGCAACTCGTCATCGCGGCGGCACTGCTCACGGCGATCCTCGTCTTCGAAATCGACGTGCGGATTTTCAGCGACTGGAGGCTGCGGGCCGCTCCGAGCCCGTCGTGGCCCGTCGGGGTGCTCGCCGCCCTGGGCATCCATCTCGTCTTCGCCACGTCCACGCTCGTGCTCCTGATCTGGGTGCTCTGGGAAGCGTGGCGGAAGTTCCCCTCGCCGCCCCGGCCGGCCGACCATTCGGCCCGGCACCGCCGGTTCGGCTGGCTGGCGGCCGTCGACCTGCTCCTCACCGCCGTCACCGGGACCTTCTTCTACTGGCTGGCCTTCGTGGCGACCCGCTGAGGTCCTTCGGCCCGGCCGACCCACCGGCAGATCGCCAGGCCGCCGAAGTAGAGCAGGCATAGCGGCACTGCGAGGAAGAGCAGGCTGTAGGGATCGGCCGGTGTCAGGATCGCCGACACCACGAAGATCACGATTACGGCGATCCGCCACTGCGAGGCGTAGGTCGCCGCGTCGAAGACCCCGATCCGCTCGAGGAACAGCATCACCAGCGGCAGCTGGAAGCCCAGCCCGAAGCCGATCGGCAGGATGAGCACGAACCCCAGCCACTCGCTGATCCGCGGGTCGGGATCGAGCCCCAGCCACTCGTTGAACGCCAGGAGGTAGTCGAGAACGAAGTCGAAGACGAAAAAGAAGGCCAGCGCCACGCCCGCGAGGAAGAGCCCCACGCTGATCGGCAGGAAGATCCAGACCCAGCGCTTTTCATGCGCGTAGAGTCCCGCCGCCACGAACGTCCAGAGCTGGTAGAAAATCCACGGGCTCGCCAAGACCACGCCCGTCAGCAGGGCGGCCTTCACGTAGATGCCGAAGGCTTCCTGGGCGCTGAGCGTCGTGATGCTGACGCGCGGATCGCGGGAGAGCGGCTGCCAGAGCAGCATCGGCACGAGCGCGTCGACGGAAAAACCGTCCTTCGATCCCGCGGCCGGCGATCCGGCCGGCGGATCGGCTCCCGCTCCGAGCACCTGCCGCAACCGGTCGGGGTGCACCTCGCGCAGTTCGAACGACATCCCGTGGCGTTCCACCGCGTCGATGACCTCGGACCGGGCGTAGGGCAGTGGGGGGCCGCCGGGGTAGCGCGGCTGCCAGGTGTCGAACGTCTCGATTGCGCGGTCGCTGTAGTACTTGCCCAGCGCCCGGCGGAGAGGTTCCTCGATCAGGTGCACGACCGGCCGGGCCAGGTAGAAGCCGACGAGCACGGCCACGAGAAGCCCGAGCGCCGCCCGAATGAGGCAGACACGCAACTCCTCCAGGTGCTCGCCGAACGTCATCGTCGAGCTTTGGAAGAGATCCTCGTCGGAAGGTCGCGGCATGGCGGGGTGTGCTCGTCGGCCGGAGGGGCCGGGCGGAGGGGCGAGACCGCCGGGGATCGGTCCCGGGCGCGGCTTTCGACTTATACTCCAAAGCTCCTCCAAAGGTACTCCAACCTGACCCGGTCCGCCGGGAGCGACCGACAGCCCAGGCCGATCGACCATGCCGCGCGCGGCCCCTGCATTCCTCATGACCGTCGCCACCGCCCTGGCCGCGGGCTTCCCTGCGGCCGAGGACTTCGCTGCCACTGCGGCCGACGGCCCGTCGAAGGCTGCCGCCGCACCGGGGGCAGCCGAGCGTGGCTGGTTCGGCCTGGCTCGCGAACTTGGGCAGCGGGACGGGGGAGAAAACGTCGGGCCGACCGGTTTCGTCGCACGGTTGGACGCGCTCGAACGCGCGGTCGACCTGGCGGCCCGCGACCATGGCCGCGGGCAGGCGCTCCGGTGGGCGACGGGGACGTGCCGCACGCTGTGGCGGCACGACCTGGCCGGCGGCGTCATCGCCGCGCCGCCGGTCGTCGCGGGAGATCTCGTGCTCTGGAACACGGGGGCGGCGATTCGCGCTGTGCGGCTGGCGGACGGGATGCCGGCTTGGCCGACGGGGTCCGCCAGCCACGACACGCGGGTCTTCCCGCGTGGCAGCGGTGCGGCTCCGGCCGGCCTGCACGGCGCCGCCGTGCAGGCGACTGCGGCATTGAGCACGGCCGGCGGGAGGGCCTATGCCGTTCTCGAACGCGAAGCGGGCGAGGCGCTCGTCTGCCTCGACCTGTCGCCCGCGGCGGAAGGACGTCTCGTCTGGCTGGTCGACGTCGGCGAGCTGGCTCTGCCCGGGCTCGGCCTGCCGGGGGTGCCGCTCGTGTGCGACGGGCCGCCACTCGTGGATCACGAACTGTGTTGCGTGGTGCTGCGTCCTGCCGGGGGCAGGGACGAACTGGTCTTGGCGGCGTTCGCCGCGGCCGACGGGCGGCTCGAGTGGACGCGGCGGTGCGGGACGGCGATCGCCGCCGACGGCGTCGATTACGGCCGGGGCCGACGCCGTCCGGTCTTCGTCGAAGATCGCATCGTGCTCGCGACGCACGCCGGCGCCGTCGTGTCGTTCGACCGCGTCGGCCGGCAGTCCTGGCGGACGGAGACGCCCGGATCGGCTCCGCGAACGGTCGAGACCGCAGCCGCGGCCCAGCAGGTGCCGCTGCCGCCGGCCATGCCGGACGCGGTCGGCGCGGGCGGGCTGGTGGTCGTCGCGCCGCGGGATGCCGGCGGTGTGGTCGCGATCGATGCCCGCGCCGGCGCGGTGGCGTGGCGCTGGGCTGCCGGCGACGCGGTGGTCGGGCTGCTTGAGCCGGTCGAGGATGGCGTCGTCGTGGTGACGCGGACGGCAGGGGATGCCACGGGCCTCGTGCGGCTCGACCGCGTCAGCGGCGACGAGACCGTGCGACCGTTGGTGCTCGCCGGCCGCGACGCCGGGCCCGTGACGCTCCTGGAACACACCCTCTTCCGTCCGCGGTCGCGGACGCGGGAGGCAGGCGACGGCGGCGTCGTCCTCGAGGTTTTCGATCCGGTGTCGCTCGCGTCCCGACCGCTGTCGATCGACATCGCGCCGAGCGCGACCGCTGCCGACGCAGACTCGCCGGCCTGTTTCGTCGCCGGCGGCGGAGGCCGCCTGGCCGTCGCGGTGCCGGGGGCGGTCGTGTGCCTCGAGGGCGCGACCGCCGCCGACGAGGGAGGGACCGCGCGATGAACGACCCAGCAGCCCTGCCGCGGTCTCCGGCCGCGGCACTCGAGCAGGTCGCCGCGCTGCGACGAGCCATCGTGGCCGCGCTCGAACCGGTGATCGTCGGCCAGCGGGAGGTGATCGACGGGGCGCTCGCGGCGGTGGTCAGCGGCGGCCACTGTCTGCTCGAAGGCGTGCCGGGGCTCGCGAAGACGCTCCTCGTCAAGTCGCTCGCAGCCGCTCTCGGGCTCGACTTCGGCCGGATCCAGTTCACGCCCGACCTGATGCCGGCCGACATCACCGGCACCGAGGTGCTCGAGGAGGAGCGGGATCCGGCCACCGCGCTGTCGCCGGTGGGCGGATCGCGGCGGCTACGGTTCCTGCCCGGGCCGGTGTTTCGCCACGTGCTCCTTGCCGACGAGATCAACCGCGCCCCCCCCAAGACCCAGTCGGCGCTGCTCGAGGCGATGCAGGAGGGGCATGTCACCGTCGGCGGCACGACGCATCCGCTGCCACAGCCCTTCCTCGTGTTGGCCACCCGCAACCCCATCGAGCAGGAGGGCACTTACCCGCTGCCGGAAGGGCAGCTCGATCGTTTCATGTTCATGCTCCGGGTCGAGTATCCCGACGCGCTCGAGGAACTGGAGATCGTCCGTCGCTCCGGCGACGAACGGCCGGTCGTCGGCCCCGTCGTCGATCGGGCGGCGGTCGACGCCGCCCGGCGGATCGTCCGCAGCCTGCCGGTCGCGGATCACGTCCTGCGCCGGGCGGTGCAGTTGGTGCGGTCGACGCGGCCGACCGCGGCGGAGTCGCCCGCCTGGCTGCGCGACCTGGTGCGGTTCGGCGCCGGCCCACGTGCCACCCAGTTTCTCGTCCTGGCGGCGAAGGCGATCGCCGCGCTCGACGGCCGTCCTTGTGTGGAACTCGGCGACGTCCACCGCGCCGCGCCGGCCGTGCTGCGTCACCGCCTGGTCACCACGTTCGAGGCCGAGAGCGAGGGGATCCGCCCCGACGCGATCGTGCAGCGGCTGCTCGGCGGGGACGGTCCGGGAGGCTGACGCATGGGGGGCCCCGAGGTCATGGGATTCATGGGGCTCGGGATCGCGCAGCCCTGGATGCTGCCCTGGATCGCCGCCGCCGTCGTCCCACTCGTCCTGGCCTGGCTGGCGATGCGGCGGCCGCGCGCGGTCCGCTTCGGGGCGACCGAGTTCGTCGCCCGCGCCGCCCGCCGGCAGCATGTGACCCGTGGCGGTGTGTCGGTGCCGCTCACCGCGGTGCGGGCGGCGGCCGTGGCCGTCGCCGCGCTGGCTGCGGCCAGGCCGTTCACCACGGCGCTCGGCCGGCCGGCAGTCGGTCCGGGGGGCGGTGCCGCAGGGCCGCGCGTCGAGTGCATCGTCGACGACGAGGGCGGCGATCGCGATGGCGCCCGCGATCTGCGCCGCGTGCTCGAGGCCTTGGGGGAGGGGCCTGGTCGCGGCGCGACGCGCGGCCGACCGCAGGTGGCGGTCGTGGCGCCTGCCAGCGCCGGCCGGGAGGCGGCCACCACGCCGACGCTCTTCATCGTGGGCGACGGCACGATTCCCGCCGCGGCGGACGCGCGCCGCATCGCGACGGCCGTCTCGGCCGGTGCCGCCGTGCTCGTCTGCATCGGGCCGCGGTCGATGGCGGAGCCGGTCCGCGGGCGGCTCTCCGCCTGGCTCGACGACCTGGCGGGCATCGGGCTCTCCGGCGGCCCCGAGCCCCTGGACGGCTCGGGCATCGCCGTCGCTGCGGCGCTCGCGCCGGGAGCGGTCGACACGCCGGGCTTTGCTCCCCTCCCGGGGCCGACCGTGAACATGGTCACGCCGCTGCTGATGCCAGCATCGCCGCGCCACGAGGTCGGGCCGCCCATGGTGCTCGCGCGGACGCTTCCCCACGAGCGGCCGCTCCTCGTGGAAATGCGGCGTGGACGCGGGACCGTCTGCGTCGCCGCGGTGCCGTTGGCGCTGGCCGAACAGTCACCCGGTGTGGCGGCGGAGCAGCGGTGGAGCGATCTGGCCGCCTGGCCGACGTTCGTGCCGCTGGTCGATCGGTTGTTGGATCGTCTCCTGCTCAGGGCCACTGCGGGTGTCCAGGCCGATGGGCCGAGGCGGTGGCCGCTCGGGCCCCTCTTCGTCGCCCTTGCCTGCGGTCTCTTGCTCGCCGACTGGGCGTTGTCGGGCGGCGCAGCGGGTGGCGGCGCCCGCGGACTACCGCTGGCCTGCCGGGGGGCCGCGGTCCTGACTTGGCTCGCCATCCTCTTCGGGACGGGAGCACGGGCGCAGCTCGCCGGCGCACGGGCTCCTGCTGGATCGCTTCCCGGCATCGTCGTCCTACTCGATCGGTCGCCGAGCATGGGACGCTCTGCCGAGGAAGCGACAGGTCCCCTGGAACGGGCGGTCGCCGCCCTGACGGCAGAAGCGAACGGCTCGTCGCCACTCGCACGGCTCGCCAGCTCGCGCCCCGTCGACATCGTCGCGGTCGCGGCCGACACGACGCCGCTCGGCCGGTGGGGCCGCGACGTGACCGGCCGCGGACTCGAGTCGCTCGGCGTCGTTCCGGACGCGGTCCGGTCGAGTCGGATCGGCGATGTGGTGGCGGAATCGGCTCGGGGTGCCGTGACGGGAACGCGACCGGCGTTGGTCGTGGTCGTGAGCGACGGTGCGATCACCGGCGGTCGCGATTGGTCCGAGGCGGCACGCGTCGCGCGGGCGGCGGGGGTGCCGCTGATTGTGGTGCCGACGGTCGCGGTTCCAGAGTCGGCGACGCAGCCCGATGCCCCGCCGTCGCCGGCGGAGGCGCCGTCGCGACAGTCCGCCAAGAATCGCATCCGGGTGCTCCTGGTCGATGCCGGCCCGCGATTCGAGTGGCGGTTTCTCGAGCGGGCGCTCGCGGCCGATCCAGCATTCGCGGTGCAGACCTGTTTCCTCGCGCCGTCCGAGCCGGCGGCGCGAGGCGGACAGCCCTTGCCAGGAACAGTGGCCGAGTGGAACGCTTTCGACGTCGTCGTCCTTGGCGACGTGCCGCTTCAAGCTCCCATCACGGGCGGTGCCGATGTCCACGGCGAGGCCTGGAGGGCGCTCGCCGCAGCAGCGTCGGCCGACGGCGTCGGTATCGCGTGGAGCCCCGCGGCCCGTTGGTGGCTCGATGCCGCACCGGGGCCGACGTGGTTGCCGGTGGCACCTGCCGGGGCCCGTGGAGCGATCGCGCCGTACCGGCTCCGCATGCGGGCGGGGGAAGCGACCGGTGATTGGCTGCCCCGAGAGCCCGTCGATGCGGAGGTGTTTGCCGTGCTGCGGCCCGTCACCCTCGCGGCCACTGCGCGCGTCTTGGCGGCGGCCGCGCCGTCCGGGCCCGGTGTTGCCACGGCTGCCGAGCACGTTCAGGCGATCGTCGTCGATCGGCTCGGGGCGGGCACGGTTCTCGCGCACCTCTGCGAGACGTGGCGGTGGAGCGGCGTCGACGCGGCGGCCTACGCGGCCTATTGGCGCGGGCTGCTCCGCCGGCTGGCCGAGCCGCATCGGCTCGGCGCAAGGCTCGTCGCGACGCTCGCCGTGGCGCCGCAAGTGGCCGAGGAGGGCGCGCCCGTGCGGGTGGAGGCCGCGCCGACCCGTGCCGACGTCGATCTCGCCGGCTGGCAGCTCGAACTCGTCGCGGCCGATGCGACGGGACCGGATCAGGCCGTGCGGCGGGTGCCGCTCGTGCCGGCTGCGGGCCGGCGCGGCGCGATGACGGCCGCGATCGACGGCTTGGCCGTCGGCACGCATGCCGTGCGGCTCGTGCCGCCGGCCGATCAGTCCCCATCGCTCGCCGCAGGGTTGCCCGCCGGCGAGATCGTGGTGACCGAACCGACGATCGAGCGGTCCGGTGGCCGGGCCGACATCGGCCCGCTGGTCGCCGCCGCCCGCGACTCTGCCGGCGCCGTGGTGTCGATCGAAGACATCGCCACCCTGCCGACCGTCGTCGCGGCGCTCGCGCCCGGAGACGACGCGCTCCTCGTGCCCGGCGGTGAGACGGGGCTGTGGCGGTGGCTCACGCTACAGGGAGCGGCCCACGCCGCCATGCTCGCGTCCGTGGCGGCCCTGGCGGCAGCCTGGTGGCCGGTGCCGCGTGGCCGCGAGGGGGTGTCTTCGTGATGACGCCGCACGACTCGAGCCCGGACGTGGAGCTGTTTCGCCGTTCACTCGACGGGGCGGTGATCCGCGGCCGCGGCCTGCGGCTGGCCGCGATCGTCAGCTGCTGGGGCACGTGCGCGGTGGTGCTGTGGTGCGCCGCCGTCGTCGTACGACAGGGGCTCGGGGGCAACGCCGATGTCGTGATGGCGACTCCGCTGGTGACGGTGATCGGAATCGCCGCCCTGGCGGGCATCGTCACGGCAGTGATCTTCCGCGCTGCGTTCTCGAAGAGTCGGTGGCCGACGCGGCTGGCGGTGGCGCTCGAGACGGAGCGGCGTGATCCACGGCTCGGGGAGCGGCTTTCCCGCGCGGTGACGTTTCTCGATGGACGGGTCGAGAACGGCCCTGGTCGATCTGCCGATGCCGCGCTCGCGAGCGGCCTGCGCCGCCTGGCGATCGAGCAGGCTGCCGCCGCGCTACCCGGCCGGCTGGCGGTGCCCGACGAGGCTGCCGACATCAAGTGGATGATCGCCGGCGCGCTGGCGGGGGCCACGGCCTTGATCACGGCCTTGGTCGTGCCCGCATCGTGGGGAGGGGCGAAGCATGCGGGGGCGAAGGCGGGGGCGGCCGTGACCGCGCCGGCGGCGGGCGCGGCTGCGGGCGCGGACAGTGCGGCCATGCCCGACGCCGCCCGCGCGGCGCTCGGGCGACGGCTGCGGGCCGCGGCGGCGATCGAACGGCGCGTGGCCGCGGTGTCGGCGGCGCTCTTCGCCGAGGCGCCGGGAGCGCAGCGCGAGTCGCTGCCGCGCGAATCACAGGCCCGGCTCGACCGACTGGCTGCGATTCAGGCCGAGGTCTGTGACGTGGCACGAGCCGTCCGCACGGAGATCCGCGGCTTGGCAGCGACCCCCGCGGCGGTCGTCGCGGCATGTCTCGAGCAACTCGACGCCTTCACCGCAGCCGGCGGTGCCACGATCGGCGAGGCCGTCGCCGCCAATCGGCTCGGGTCGGCCGGCGATCGCGCCTTGCAAGCCGCCGCCGCGCTCGCCGGCGCAGCGACGGCGTTGGCCGGTGACAGCGGCGCCATGGAGCCCGAAGGGGCAGTCCCAGGCGATTCGCGACTGGCCCGCGCGGCGCTCGTGCTCGACGAACTCGCGGCCACCGGAGCCCATCCCGCGGACGCCGCCGCGAGTTCGCCGAGCCGTGGAGCCGCCGCCGTGGCGGCGGCGGCGAACGCGGAGAGAGCCCCGGCCACACCTGCACGCGGCGCTGCAGGCGACGCACGAGATCGGGGCGAAAGCCTGGCCCGCGGTGACGCGGCGACCGCTTCGCCCCGTCAGGCGACCACTGGGCAGGCCGCGGAGGAAACGGTCGCCGGGCGGCCCGACGGGCCGGTCGCCGCGCCGTCGGTGGCCCGGCAAACCGACCGCGGCTGGCGGCCGCCAGTGCCGCGACTGCCCGAGTCCTCGGCGGCGCCGGCGTTGATTCCGGAGGACGCGCCGCCGGCCTATCGGCAGGCGGTGGCGGAGTACTACCGTCTGCTCAGGCCGCTTCCGGCACCGGCCGGCGAGGTGACGGAGTCGCGCCGCGAGCCGCCCCCGCGATGACAGGGAACCCCATGCCCGCCAGCCCCCTCGCTCCGAGCATCGTCGCCCGCGTCGGCCTCGCCTTCGCGATGGTCTCGATCGCGTCCTCCTGCCCGCCGGCCGGGGCGGTCGAGCCCGCCCCGGCCGGCGCGGCGATCGACGCCGCCGTCGATCGTGGCATCGGCTGGCTGCTCGACGCCCAGCGGCCGGACGGATCGTGGGGGTCGGGCGGGTTTCGCGGCAGCGCCGCGGTGACGGCGCAGGTGATCCTCGCCTGCGTGGCCGACGGCAGCACTCCCGCCTCGGGGCCGCACGCCGCCGCGGTCTCCCGCGGCGTCGACTATCTCGTCGCCTGCGCCGGCGCCGACGGCCTCATCGCGGGCAACGAGCAGGCGGCGCACGGGCCGATGTATGGCCATGCCTTCGCGATGATGGCGCTGGCGGCCGTGTATGGGGAGACCGACGACGACCCGCGGATCGCGGAGATCCTCGGGGCGGCCCGCGATCTCGTCGCGCGGATCCAGAACGACGAGGGCGGCTGGCGATACCAGCCGGTGCGCCGCGACGCCGACCTGTCGGTGACGGCCGCCGTGCTCGTGGCGCTCCGCAGCCTGCACGACGTGGGCTTCGAGGTGTCGGCGGGGTGCGTCGACCGCGCCGCCGACTATCTGCTCGCGCTTGCGAATCCCGACGGCGGCTTCCGCTATCTCGCGGCCGCGGGCCCGAGCGGATCGCCGCGGACCGCGGCGGCGGTGTTTGCCCTCGTCGTGGCCGGCCGGGGCGACGATCCCGCCATCGGCCGCGGCATCGGCTGGCTCGATGCGGAGCCGCTGGCGCTCGAGAGCGCCGACGGCTACGCGCTCTACGGCTTTGCCAACGAGGCGGCGGCGCGGTTTCGGCTCCGGGGGAAGGTCGCCGGCTTCGCGGCCTGGCATGCGTCCGTGGCGGCCCGGTTGCTCGCGGCGCAGCGGGCCGACGGTGCCTGGGCCGATCCTTCGTGCCCGGAATACGGCACGGCCGCGGCGGTGGCGGTGCTCCGCATGCCGGCGGGCCTCGTGCCCCTTTTTCAGGGTGAGGGCGGTACCGAGGAGCCTCTGCCATGAGGAGCAGGGGGGGCCGATCCAGCAGCGGTCTCCGGGGCTGCGTGCTGCTTGTCGTCGTGGCGCTGACAGCCGCCACGACGACTCCCGCCGCGGCAGCCGCACCGCGGCGGCGGCTCGAACTGGGCGGGCGTGTTCATGACGATGTGCTGCCGATCGCCGTCGACGGTGAACAGTCCCGCTGGCGGTCGGCCGCCGGTGCCGACGAGGGCGGCCGCGAACTCACGGTCCCCACCCGGCTGGTCGTCGGCTGGGGATTGTGGCCGCCGGTGCCGCAGGGGCCGATCGTGCTCCTGGCCGACGGCGGCCTCATCGCGGGTCGGATCGAGGCGGCGGACGACGCGTCCGTGACGGTCCAGTCCGCGAGCCTGGGCCGGCTCGTGCTGCCTGGCGGGAGCGTCGTCGGCTGGCGGGCCGGGCCATCGATCGGTCCCGGGCCGCTTGATTCCACGACGGATGCCGCCCGCGATCCCACCGGCACGGCGGCACGGATGCTGCTCGACAACGGCGATGAACTCTCGGCACGGCATATGACGTGGCGCGACGGGCGGCTCGATCTCGCCGTGCGAAACGGCAGCGTGACGGTGCCCGAGCGCGTCGTGCGGGCGATCGACTTCGGGCGACCGGCATCGCAGCGGGAAGCCGCCGCTCCTCTGCCGCGGATCCTCGCGGCGCTGGCCGACGGTTCGTGGCTCGAGGTCGAGTCGCTTCACACCGGTGTCACCCCCGGCCCCGCGGGCCTGGCGGCCGACGAGGACGCGCGGATCGCGCTCGTGACGGCCGCAGGGCTCGGGCCGCAGACTGTCGAGTGCTTCGCGGCCGACGTCGTCGCCCTCGCTGTCGACGCTGGCGCGACGACCCGGTTGGGCACGCGCGAGCCCGTCGCGTTCATGCAGGCGCCGTTGCTGGCGGAGCAGGGGCGTTGGCCGCTCACGCACGGCCGCACGGTGACCGGCGGCTGGCCGACGCTGCGCGGCGAAACCGCGAGCACCGCACTTGGCATGCACGCTCCGGCCACGGCACGCTTTGCGGTGCCGGGGCCCGGCGGTCGTTTCGAGGGCCGCGTCGGCATCGACGACACGGCCGGCTTGGGCGGGAGCGTGGTGGTGCGGGTGCGGCCGGCTGCGGATGCCGCGCCGGGCCGCGACGCATTCGTCTCGCCGGTGCTGCGCGGCGGCGAACGGCCGCTCGACGTGCGTGTCGATCTCGGTTCGGCGACGGCGGTCGAACTGGTCGTGGAGCCGGCCGACGGCGGCGACGTGCTCGATCGTGTGCTCTGGCTCGATCCACGGGTTGTCGTCCCCGACGGCCGCTGACGCGCCGCGCACGTCGAGCCCGTGCCCGTGCTAGGCGCCGTACTTGCCGAACCGCTTCGCGTGGGCCATCGCCAGGAGCATAAGGTGCTTCGCCGGAAACTGGCCGAACCCGCCGCGGAGGCAGTCGCGCTCGGAGAACCGCTCCAGGCCGTCGAACCGGCAAGTGTCGGCCACGAGGAGCGTCGGCACCGGATGCCAGGAGTGGCTCTGGAGCTTGCTCGGCGTCGAATGGTCGCCGGTCACGATGAGGACGTCGGGCCGGAGTTTCTCGATCCGCGGGATCACGGCGTCGAGTTCCTCGATGCGCTGCACCTTCTGCGCGAAGGCGCCGTCCTCGCCGGTGGAGTCGGTGTACTTGAAGTGGAGGAAGAAGAAGTCGTAGTCGTTCCAGCACCGCTCGAGCTCGGCGATCTGGTCGGCGAGCGACTGCGGCTTCCCCACGAGCGTCATGCCGACGAGCCGGGCGAGGCCCTTGTACATCGGGTAGACCGCGATGGCCGCGGCGCGGAGACCGTAGAGATCCTCATAGGTCGGCAGGGCCGGCTTGGCGGCGAAGCCGCGGAGCACCATACCGTTGGCCTTCGGCTCGCCGCCGATGATGCCGCGGGCCTGCTTGACGAACTCCCGTGCGATCTCGGCGGTCTTCCGCGCCGCGGGATCGAGCGGCTGCGGGTCGAGCGGCGCCACGCCGACCGCCTGCGGGTCGGTGTCGGCGACGCGGCCGTCGAGTCCCGGCCCGCGGAACACGACCACGAAGCGATGCTCCTTCACCGGCTTCACGAACGTCTCGACGCCGGGAATCTTCACCGCCTGGAGTTTCTCTACGACCTGGAAGCTCTCCTCCGACGGGATGCGGCCCGCGCGGCGGTCGCTGATCAGCCCCGCGGAGTCGAGCGTGCAGAAGTTGCCTCGGGCGGCGACGTCGTCGGGGCCGAGTTCGAAGCCGATGCCGGTGGCTTCGAGGGCGCCACGACCGATCTTGAACGTGAGCGGATCGTAGCCGAAGAGGCCCAAGTGGCCGGGGCCTGAGCCGGGCGTGATCCCCGGCAGCACCGGGAGGCTCAGACCGCTCGTGCCCCGGCCGGCGAGGCGGTCGAGGTTGGGGGTCGACGCGGTTTCGAGCTCCGTCTTGCCGCCCGGCTCGAGCGGCAGCCCGCCGAGGCCGTCTGCCACCAGCATCACGATCTTCGTGGTGTTCTTCTCGGCCAACTCGCGGATCAGCTCGTGCTCGGTCATGGGTGCTTCTCTCTCCTGCGGGGGTGTGGAAAGATGGTATCCGCCCAGCTTGCGACAGGTCTACCGATGAGCGTCATTCGCCCGAAGCCTCCGCAAGATCCCATCGGCTATGCGGCCGGCGGCCTGGTCGCGGCGGATGACGCGGACGGCCGTGCCGGGCTCGAAGCCGCGCTCGACCGCGCGCGGCGCGATGTCCTGGACGACGAGGGCTGCCGGCAGCCCGAACGGCAGCTCGCCGCCTACAACACCGGCGGTGGCCGTCGCGCGAGCGACCTCTTCGCGATCCTGCAGGCGGCGCGGCACCTCCGCGATACGATCGATCGCGTGGTGATCGCCGGCGACGATCTTGGCACGCTCGGCGGCCGGGCCGTCTTCGAGTCGTGTGCGCACCCCCGACACAACGATCTCTCCCGAGGCGGCCGCGGCGGCCGGCCGCGGCTGCTCTTCGTCGGGGGCAGTCTCGGCAACGACGGGCTGCAGGCGATCCTGGATCTGGTGGCGCCTTGGGGTGGGCCGCCCGCGGACGACTTGCTCGATGCCTGGGGCGTCTTGGCGGTGGGCTCGGTCGATCCCGACAGTTTCGCGACCGCGTCTGCCAAGCTCCTGCTCGAGCGGCTGGCGGACGGCGGCGGCGCGGAGCGGCTGCGGGAGCGGGCGTGCGTCGTCGCGGCCGAGGGCAGTTGGCTGGCGGAGCGGGCGGCGGCGTGGGACTGTCGCGTCCGTTTCAACGCTCCGCCCGGTCTCGGCACCGCCGCGGTGTTTTCGCCGGCGGGCCTGCTGCCGGCCGCCATCGCCGGCATCGACGTCGTGCAGTTGCTCGCGGGGGCCGCCGCGATGCACCGGCGCTTTCGCGAGGCGCCCGTGGCCGAGAACCCGGTGCTGCGGCATGCCGCGGCGGTGAGGGCCGGCGCGGCCGCCGTCGGCAGGGATGACGTCGCCTGTCGTCTGGTCGCCGACGTCGCTCAACTCGCCGCGGTTAGCGGCTGGCACGATCGGCTCGAGGCCGTGCGGCGGGCGGGGCTCGATGCCACCGCCGCCGAGGCGGGGCCATGCCCGCCCGAGCCGGTCGAGACCCGCCTGGTCGTGCGCGTGACGGTGGACGCGCCGCGGCGGGAGCCGCTGCCGCTGCCGGGGCCCGACGCATGCCCGGCGCATGGGCCGGTGATCCGGCTGCCGCGGGTGGACGAGCATGCGATCGGGCAGATGCTCCAGTTGCTGGTCGTGGCCGATCGCGTGCTGCGGCGTCTCGCCGACTGAACTGCGGGCGGCGCCGAGCAGCACCATCCGGCCGCGGACAGGCCGGTATATTGCCCTCGCGGCCGCGCGTTGTTCGCGCGGCCTGCTCGCATCCTCACGATCCGAAAGCCGCTCATGCCCATCACGCTCACCTGGACCGGTCATGCCACCTGGCTCGTCGACACGGGCGCCGGCGCGCTGCTGGTCGATCCCTTCTTCACCGACTGCCCGACCGCCTCGATGCGGGCGGACGACGTCTCCTGCGACGCGGTGCTCGTCACGCACGGCCACTTCGATCACGTGGCCGACCTGGTCGCGATCGCCCGGCGGACCGGGGCCCGCGTCTATTGCAACTGGGAGATCGGCCAGTGGCTGGGCCGGCAAGGCGTCGAGAACGTGCAGCCGATGAACCTGGGCGGCCGCGTCGCCATTCCGGGAGGCACGGCACAGATGGAGATCGCGCACCATTCGTCGAGCCTTCCCGACGGCTCCTACGGCGGCAACCCGTGCGGCTGGGTGCTCGACGTGGCCGGCGCGCGGATCTACCTCGCCGGTGACACGTCGCTCTTCTCCGACATGGCCCGGATCGGACGGGCCGCTGACGGCAAGAGGATCGACGTTGCGATCCTGCCGATCGGTGACCTGTTCACGATGGGGCCCGACGACGCGGTCGAGGCGGTGCGGTTGCTCGAACCGAAGCTCGTGCTCCCGAGCCACTACGGAACCTGGCCCCCGATCGCGCAGGACGCCGCGGCCTGGGCACGGCAAGTGGCATCCGCCACGAAGGCCGAGGCCCGAGTCCTCGCGCCGGGCGGGGCGGTCACCATCGGCTCGCCATGACCGCCTGTCGGACCACCGGCCGGCGCTGGGCCGACCGTCCGGCCATTGCAGATCCGCCGGCGAGAGCCCTATCCTGCCGGCCCACCCGGTGCGATCTGACCCGAGCGTCGGGCGGTCCCCTGCTGCAACCGGTCGTGCCTGGTTGCGGCAAACCCTGCGAGGAGCTTCATCATGGCGGTTCGTCCCGTGCTCGCCTCCGTACTCATCGCTGCGACGATCGCGGCGGCGTGGGCCCCTGCCGTGTCGGCCTGTTCCCGGGCCACCTGGCTCGGTCGCGACGGCAACGTGATCACCGGCCGGTCGATGGACTGGCCGTACGACTTCAACACGCACTTCTACGTGATCCCGCGCGGCACCAGAAACGTCGGCATCGCCGGCGGTCTCGAGTGGGAGAGTCGCTACGGGGCCGTGGTCGCCGCGGGATCGATGACCCCGGGCGGGCCGATCGACGGGGCGTTCGACGGGCTGAATGAGAAGGGGCTGGGGGCCAACCTGCTGTATCTCGCGGAGGCCGATTTCGGGCAGGAGCCGACGCCGCCGAAGCCCAAGATCTCCATGGGGGCCTGGGTGCCCTATGTCCTCAGCCGGTATGCGACCGTGGCGGAGGTGGTGGAGGAGTTCAAGAAAGATCCGATCTACATCGTTCCCGCGAACTTCGGCCCGGGCGGCGCCGGGCATCCGACGATCCATCTGTCGGTCACCGACGCGGGCGGTGACTCGGCGATCATCGAGTACATCGCCGGCAAGCCGGTGATCCATCACGACCGCGGTTACCAGGTGATGACCAACAGTCCCGTCTTCGAGCAGCAGTTGACGCTCAACCGGTACTGGGAACGGATGGATGGGGCGAAGGTCCTGCCGGGGTCGCATCAGTCGGAAGATCGATTCGTGCGGGCCAGCTACTACCTGAAGCGACTGGGGACCGAGGAGGCCGACCCCCGCAGGCAGGTCGCGGGGGTGATGAGCGTGATGCGCAACATCTCCGTTCCCTGGGGCGCCCCCGATCCCTTGCATCCGAACATCGCGCCGACCTACTGGCGGACCGTGCTGGATCACGGGCGACGGGTCTATTACTTCGAGAGTGCGCTGAGTCCGTACGTGGTGGGAATCGACCTCAAGAAGGTGGATTTTGCGGCCGGATCGGGCATCCGGTCGATCGCGCTCGAAGGAGAGCAGGCCTACCAGCTTTCCGGAGACATCAGCGACGAAGTCAAGCCGGCCGCCCCGATCGCCTACCTGGCTCCCTGAGCGGCGCCGGCGACGGTCTGATGACGCGGCCACCTCGGGTGACCGCCGCCCGAGTCACCGCGAGGACGTCGTCGGCAGTTCGACGGGCCGCGCGGGTGGCACCCGCACCTCCACCATGCCGTCGGCCACCCGCGCCTCGAAGACCTCGACTTTGAGCTGCGGGTTGTCGCACCACGCTCCGTCGCAGAGACGGAATCGCCAGGCATGCCAGGGGCAGGTGACGACGCCGTCCACCAGCGGCCCCGAGCCGAGCGAGGCGCCCATGTGCGGGCAGAGGTCGTCGATCGCGTGGTACGCCTGGCCGTCGAAGAACACGGCGACGAGCCGCCCCGACACCTCGAAGACCCGTCCCTCGCCCGACGGGATGGAGCCGACGGCGGCGACCGGCACGAACGGGGTGGCGTCCGGGGCGGGGGAGGGCGGGGGGCTGTCTGGAGCGGGCATGACGACTCCGGCGCGGGCGGTACGGTGCGGACTCCGTGTAGCATACCGCCCATGGCCGCCCCGAAAGCCTCCGTGAGCCCGCGTCGCATCCGCCTGCTCGCCCTCGACGTCGACGGCACGGTGACGAACAGTCGCCACGAGGTCGACGCAGCCACCTGCGCCGCGGTCGCCCGGGCGCGGGCGGCGGGCATCCGCGTGGTCCTGGCGACCGGCCGCCGGTATCGCGACACGCTGCCGGTCGCCGCGCGGGTGGGCGTCGATGGGCCGCTGATCACGGCGTCGGGGGCGCTCATCAAGCGGCCGACCGATCACGCGACCGTCTCTCGAGCCGACTTCGGCGACGGTGTGCTCGCGGGTGTCATCGAGGCTCTCCTCGCCGCGGGCCACGAGCCGGTTCTCTATGCCGACAGCTTTGCGGACGGCTTCGACTTCTTCTGTCGGAGCCTGCCCGATCCCGACGCGGGGCAGGGGAGTGGCGCCGAGGGGTGCCTGGAGGAGTATCTCGCCGTCAATCGCGGCCTGGCGCGCGTGACGCCCGATTTGCACCGGCGGCCGCCGGCCGGCGTCTTCGCGGGGTTCGCGATGGGGGAGCGCTCGGCGATGCTCGATCTGGAGAGGTCGCTCGGAACGATGTTTCCCGAGCAGCTTTCGTTGCACACGATCCGCAGCCCGCGGTATCAGGGCTGGATGTGCGAGATCGCCCCGGCTCGGGTCACGAAGTGGACCGGCGTGCTCGCGGTGGCCAACGCGTGGGGCATCGCCGCCGATGAGATCTGCGCGGTGGGGGACGACGTCAACGACCTGCCGATGATCGTCGGCGCCGGGCTGGGGGTGGCGATGGGCAACGGGCAGCCCGTCGTCCGGGAGGCGGCCGACATGGTGGTGGGCGCGCATGACGAGGGGGGCCTCGTCGAACTGATCGATCGTCTCGTGGCCGCCGCCTCGGCCTGAATTCGCCGCAGCTCCCCCCGCCCCTCCAGCCTGCCGGGCGCATCGTCCGACACGCGGCTTGAGCCGGCACGGCTCGATCCCTATCGTCTCCGCGCCGTCGCGGCCCGGTCGTCGCGGGCGGCGTTGTCCGGGAGAAGGCAGGCATGGACCTGAACATCCACCGACCGCAGGCCCTCTGTGCGCAGACTGGTCGCGGCTTCTCCCCGGGCGAACCGTTCGTGTCGGCGCTCGTGCGGGCCGAGGGCCGGCTCGAGCGGCTGGACTATGCCCTCGAGGCCTGGGCGGGACCGCCGGCCGACACGCTCGCCTGGTGGCGGTCGACCTACCCTTCGCCAACCGCGGCCGGCGCCTCGCTCGCCCCGGCCGACGTGCTGCTCGACGTGCTCGAGGAACTCGAGGGCCGCGAAGACGACGCGGCTCTGCGGTATCTCGTGGCGCTCGAACTGGTCCGCCGCCGCGCGGTGAAGTTCGTCGATCGGCCGAAGGAGGAGGCCTCTCTGGAAACCGGAGACGGCGCCGCCGAGATCGTCGTCGCCTGCCGGCGTCGTGATCGTGAGTACCGGGTCCGGACGGTGTCCTCCCGCGAGGCGGCGGCGCCCGGCGTGGAGGAGCGGCTCGCCGCGCTGCTCTGGAGTGGAGGCGCCGCATGACTGGTCATGTCCGTGAGGCGGGGTCGGTCGTCGTGCACCGCGGTTGGGCGCTCCTGCTCGTGGTGGCCGCGTTCGCCTCCACGGGCGCCGCCTGCCCGCAGGCGATCCGGGGCTATCAGGTCGGCACGCTGCCCCTGCCGCGGACACTGCCGGCGCAGCCGAACCTCGATCAGATCATCGCCACGGTCCATGACAACACACAGCGGGTGCGGAGTTACATGGCCCCGCAGGCGGTGCTCGTGGTGCCGGGCGTGCCGCGGCTGTCGGCCCAGGTCGCCTGCGAGCCGCCGCGGCGGTTCCGACTGCGGGCCCAGACGACCGTGACGGGCAGCGAGCTCGACATCGGCAGCAACGACGATCTCTTCTGGCTGTGGATCCGACGGCATCAGCCGCCGATGATGCTCCACTGCCGCCACGACCGCTACGAGCAATCCTCCGCCCGGCAGCTGCTGCCGATCCGCGCCGACTGGATGCCTGAACTGCTCGGGCTCGTGAACTTTCGGCCGGAGGACCGGCACGAGGGCCCGTTTCCGCTGCCCGACGGGAGATTGGAAATCCGCAGCCGGCTGACGCCGGCGGTCGGGGCGAGCCCGTCGGGGACCGCCACGGACGGCGAACTGCTCAAGTCGACGATCCTCGACGGCACGACGGGCCTCGTGATCGAGCAGCACCTGTTCACGGCTGCCGGCGAGCGGCTGGCGAGTTGCCGCACCACCAAGCATCGCGTCGACCCGCAGTCGGGCGCGGCGCTCCCGCGCCTGGTGGAGGTGTCGTGGCCCGCATCGGGCATCGAGTTTCAGCTCGAGCTGACCACGATCGCGACCAACGCCCCGGCGACCGACCCCGGCCAGCTCTGGCAGATGCCCGCCTACGAAGGCTATCAACCGGTCGACCTTGGCGACCCGTCGGTCGTGATCCGTCCGGTGCCGGCGGGCGGCTAGCCGCCCACGTCCTTGAGCTTCTGTCGGGCCCGCGAGAGGGCCGGGCCGATCGAATTCAGCGGCATGCCGGTGAGGCGGCTGATTTCGCCGTAGCTGCGGCCTTCAAGATGATGGAGCCGCACCAGATGCGCCTCCCCGGACGGCAAGCGGCCGAGCAGGTCTTCGAGCCGCTCGCGGTCTGCGGTGCCGTGGGCATCCGCGGCCGGGATGTTCGCCACGCGGCCCCCGTCGGCGATGCCGTGCATCCCGCGGGCCTCGGCGAGCCGGGAGAGCCCGCGGACGCTGACGCGGCGAGCCACGACCGTCAGGTAGGTCGCGAGGCTCGACCGGCCCGCGAAGGACCGCAGCACCGCAGCGTCGCGATGGATGATCTCAAGCAGGATGTCGGCCAGCAGGTCGTCGCGGTCGGCCCTGGCGAGCGGCTGCCGCCGCTGGCTCGCCGTGCGGTCGACGACGAAGGCGAGCAGGCCGGCGAACCGCTCGACGAACGCCGCCCAGGCGGCCGGATCTCCCCGGAGGCACTCCTCGAGCAGCGCCCGATCCTCGGGGGGGACGAGCCCGGGGCCGTTTCCGGCGCCGCCGGCGGTTTCGCCGGAGTCGCGTGCTTCGCTCGTCGTCGCGGCCATCGTCGCGGCTCGCCCCTCGCGCCAGCCCGGGCCCAAGTCCACTCCGCCGAACAGGGGCGGACTCGCGGACGGCCTCCTCGCCGACGCTTCCGACATCATAGGGTCGGCCGGCGACAGGCACCAACGGCGGCGACAGTCGGATTCATGAAAACGGCAGAAATCGCCGATCCCTGAGTCGTTGACAGGCGGTGAGGCGCACCCTACGATTCCGCGCATCCGTCACAGTTTGACACGCAACGCCGCTTTCGGGGCCTGACAGCCCCGGCACGGATCGTCCAAGTTCTTCCCTCTCGCTCGCATCTTTCCCTCTGCAAGGAGCATTCCGCCATGACGCACGTCGTCGCCGAGCCTTGTTTCGCCTGCAAGTACACCGACTGCGTGGTCGTCTGCCCGGTCGAGTGCTTCTACGAGGGGGACAAGATGGTCTACATCCACCCCGACGAGTGCATCGACTGCGAGGCGTGCGTGCCCGAGTGCCCGGTCGAGGCGATCTTCCACGAAGACAACCTGCCGGCCGAATGGAAGGACTTCAAGGAGCTCAACGCCGAGATGTCCCCGCAGCTTCCGGTGATCACCGAGAAGAAGGACCCGCTCTGCGGAGGCGAGTGACAGATTGACAGTTGCGGAGAACGTGCGCGGCCTTTGGCCCGCCATCTCCGCCGGGTCGGTTGCTACCGCAGATCGACGAGCCAGTAGGCGTTGTCGACGAAGCTCCTCCAGCTTTCGTACTTCGGGTTGCCGAGCTTGATCGAGAGCAGGGGGCTGCGCTTCGGCTTGACCGGATGCCGGACGAGGTTCATGCGGGCCTCGGGCGGTGTGCGGCCGCCCTTGCGGACGTTACAGGCCACGCAGGCGCAGACGATGTTTTCCCAGCTCGTGGTGCCGCCGCGGCTGCGGGGCACCACATGGTCGAGCGACAGTTCGCTCGTCGGGAAGTGCTGGCCGCAATACTGGCACTGGTTTCCATCCCGCGCGAAGACGTTGCGACGGTTGAATCGCAGGCCCTGCCGGGGGCCGCGATCGCAGGCGACCAGGCGGATCACCCGCGGGGCCTGGAGGTCGTAGCCCACGGCCCGCACCCAGTCCTCGTGCGGGCCGCGATACGCCGTCCGCAGGGCCGACAGCTCGCGCCACGATTCGAGCGAGTGGGCGGCGTATTGGCCCTCCTCGATGTGCACGACCTCGGCCAACTGGCGAAACAGCAGCGTGATCGCCCGCCGCACGTTGGTGATGTGTACCGCGACGAACGAGCGATTCAAGACAAGCACGCTCAGGCCGAGGGCGCCGGCGGGCACCATGGCGGGCATCGTCGCACCGGTCATCGCGTCCCTCTCAATGCAGCTCCCAAGACAGACCGCAGTCTAGTCGACCGCCGGGCGGACCGCCACATCCGGGCCCCGCCCCGTCCGCGCTCGTCGCTTGCCTTCGGCGCGGCTTGCAGGCACACTCAGCAGTCAAGGGTGGTTCGCCACTGCGACGCCCGCTCGTCGCGCCCGGCGGAGGCATGGCCCGAAACGTCCCATTCGCGGAGCCGTCGATGCTTCATTACTCATGTGACATCTGCAAGCGACCGATCGATCCCCAGGTCGACGTCCACCACGTCGTGAAGATCGAGGTCTTTCAGGCCGTGGATGATCTGTCGCCGCAGGGCTGCTGCGGTGCGGAGTCGCGCGAGGCGGAGGCTGATCACCTCGAAGAGATGCAGGCGATGCTCGAACGGCTCGACGAGGAGGATCTCGCCGACGGTGTCGGCGACGGCTCGCGGTCGATGCGGTTCGATCTCTGCGACGCCTGCCGGCAGCGGTTCGTGAAGAACCCTCTCGGTGTGAAGGCGGGCAAGCAGCTCGACTTCAGCAACAACTGACCCGGGACGAGCGACTCAGCCCGAACGCTCGACCCCGACGAGTCGAGCGGGGCCGATCGGTTCACCCGCCCGATGTCGGCTCTCCGTCGACCGGCACGCGGCGACCCTCGGCCTGGCTCGTCGCGGCGGCCTGCACGATCCGCATCGCTTTGAGCGTGTCGTCGAGTCCGCTGACAGCCCGCACGAGACTCGTCACCTTGCGGTGAAACTGCAGGAGCATCTGCTCGCCGACGGGGCGGTCGCTCTCGAGCGATTCCTGATGACGGCCCGCCTCGTCGAACCAGACGAGCGTCGCCGGGAGGTCGATGAACGCGATGCCCCGATCGCATGCCACCTGGAGCGCGGCCGGTGGCCTGAAGCCGACGGCCTCCTCCCATTGCCGCTGCATGTAGTAGCCGCAGCTGATCTGCGCGAGCGCCCCGTTCCCCGGCACGGCGGGCCGGCCAGGCGCGGACGTGGGCGCGGGCGAAAAGTCGAGGCTCATCATCTGGTAGTCGTCGAGGTCGCCGTCGGGCTGCTCGGCGTGGCGGACGGAGACGACGCTGGTCGGATCTTCGCCGACCACGTAACGGCACCAGTCGACCAGTTCCATGAGGTCACGGGCCTCGGTCGCCCGATCCCGGGCGGCGGCCGCGGGGGGGGCCGACTGTGGCACACGCCTGTGACAGAAGAGCAGCCGTGGACGGCCAAGTCGCGTCGCGATCAACTCCTTGAGCCTCACGGTCGCGGGAGCGTGGCGGCGCGGCAGTTCAGCCATGAAGGCGATCCCCGAGGCATCCACCCGCCGGCGCAGGGCGGCCGCCTCGTCCGGGGCCAGGGGGAGCGAGATCGCCGAGTAGACCGCCTTGCCATGGTCGCAGGCCGCCAGGATCGGCGTCGCGCCGTACCACTGGTCGGCGAAGTAGAGGATCGCGTCGATGTCGTCGCGGGCCGCCAGGGCCCGAAAGCCGTCGACCGACACGGCGCCGAGCTCGGCTGCGGCCCGCTTCGCCAGATGGGCCACCTGCTCGCAGATGCCGCGGACCTCGAAGCGGTCGGCGAGAGAGCGCAGCGCCGGCAGATGGCGGCTCTCCCACTGGCTGCCGAGGCCCACGATTCCGACCCGCAGCCTCATGCCGGGGTCTCCGGCGCACGGGCGGGCGCCGCGGCTTCGTCCTCGTCGGCGGCGGCCAGCAGTTCGCGCTCCCGGGCCAGTCCCTTGTCGGAAATGTCCTTGCGGCACCAGGCGCCCGGCCAGCGAATCTCCTTGACGGCGGCATAGGCCTGCAGCTTGGCGCGGGCCAGAGACGGCCCGGCTCCCGTGACGGCCAGGACGCGGCCCCCGTCGTTGACGGTGTCCCCCTCGGCCATGCGGGTGGCGGCGTGAAACACCGCCACGTCCGGGAGCCGCGCCGCGGCGTCGAGCCCGCGGATCGGCCGCCCGGTCTGCACGGCGCCGGGATAGCCCTCGCTCGCCATCACCACCGTCACGCTCGCTCCGTCGCGCCAGCGCGGCGGCTCGATCCGTTCGAGGCGTCGGTCGACGGCCGCATCGAGGAGGTCGAGCAGGCTCGATTCGAGCCGCATGAGGAGGGCTTCGCACTCGGGGTCCCCGAAGCGGGCGTTGAACTCGAGCACCTTCGGGCCTTGGGCGGTCAGCATCAACCCGGCGTAGAGGACGCCATGAAAGGGCACCTTGCTGCGGCGCATGGCGTGGGCCGTCGGCACGAGGATCCGGGCCTCGATGTCGGCCAGCAGGTCGGCATCGACGAACGGCGTCGGGCAGTAGGCGCCCATGCCGCCGGTGTTGGGGCCGGAGTCGCCGTCGTGCGCCGCCTTGTGGTCCTGGAGCGGCGGCAGCGTGACGATGGTGCGGCCGTCGGTGATCGCCATCACGCTGACCTCGACTCCGTCGAGCCGTTCCTCGATGAGAATGCCGCGGGCCGCCGCGGCGAACTGCGGGTCGCCGGCGAGGGCGTCGACGGCGGCGAGCGCCTCCGCGCGGTCGTCGCAGACGAACACTCCCTTCCCGGCCGCCAGGCCGTCCGCCTTGACGACGACAGGCATGTCTTCCCGGGACTCCAGATATTCCCGCGCCCGCGCCGCGCCGTGAAACTCACGGAACATCGCCGTCGGAACGTCGCCCCGGTGCATGATCTGCTTGCAAAAGAGCTTGCTGCCCTCGAGTTGGGCGGCCCGTGCCGTGGGGCCGAAAATCCGCAGGCCGGCGGCGGTGAAGGCGTCGACGATCCCGGCGACGAGAGGCGCCTCGGGGCCGACGACGGTGAGGTCGACCTGCCGGGCCTGGGCCAGTGTCACCAGCGCCGGGATATCGGTGGCCGGAATCGGCACGTTCTCGGCCACGCACGCCGTCCCGGCATTGCCCGGTGCGACGAGCACTTCGGCCCCGTCGCGGGTGAGCTTCCAGGCCAGCGCATGCTCCCGTCCGCCGCCACCGACCACGAGGACACGACGCGATGTGGTCCGAGTCTGCGACGGGAGGAGCGGCACGGAGAGGATTCCTTTCCCTGATTTTCAAGGCTGCGGACCCCATCACCCGGGAGACGGGGACGGTGGGGTGAGCAGCCCGTTCGCGACAAGAGCAGCGAGTCGACGTTGACAGCTAGGTGCGTGCCGATACAGTTTAAAGGGAGTTCGTGAAAAAAATCACGAACTCTCCCAATCGCGGCCGAAACCAGCTTTTTGAGTGGATTCGGGGTGCGGCAGCAGGC
>JBJOKF010000084.1:0-4440 GCA_046046235.1 Planctomycetota bacterium
TCGCGGCCCGGGCCGCCATCCGCGACGTCGGCCGGGCGCTCGGCCTGCCGATCCCGCGGGTCGACCAGATCGTGTCGCTCGTGCCCGACCAGCTCGGCATCTCGCTCGAGGACGCGGCGGCCCCCGGTTCCCAGCTTGCGGCCGCCTGCGAAGCCGACGCGGAGGTCCGCGAGCTCGTCGATCTCGCGCAGCGGATCGAGGGGCTGGCCCGTAACGTCGGCACCCACGCGGCGGCCGTCGTGATCGCCGATCGGCCGCTCGTCGAGTATGTGCCGCTGCAACGGGTGACCGGCAAGGAGGAAGTGATCACGCAGTGGGCCATGGGTGACGTCGAGCGGGCCGGCCTGATGAAGATGGACTTCCTCGGCCTCCGCTACCTGACGGTCGTCGCCAAGACGCTCGAGATCATCGCGGCCACGCGAGGCACGAAGCCCGATCCGCTCGCCTTCCGGCTCGACGATGCCGCCACGTTCGCCACGCTCTGCCGCGGCGAAACGAAGGGCATCTTCCAGCTCGAGAGCGGCGGCATCCGCGACCTCCTGCAGCGGATGAAGCCCGACCACTTCCTCGACATCGTCGCCGTCAACGCCCTCTACCGGCCCGGCCCGCTCGAGGGCGGCATGGTCGACGAGTACGTGAACGTCAAGCACGGCCGCAAGCGGGCCGAGTTCATCCATCCGGTGATGAAGGAGGTGCTCGGCGAGACCCACGGGGTGATGGTCTACCAGGAGCAGGTGATGCGGATCCTGGAGCGACTCGGCGGCATCGAGCTGTCGAGCGCGTACACCTGCATCAAGGCCATCAGCAAGAAGAAGCTGGAGATCATCGCGGCCTTCCGCGAGCAGTTCGTCACGGGCGCCCAGGCCAAGGGAATGCCCAAGCAGCAGGCCGAGGAGGTCTTCGGGCTGATCGAGAAGTTCGCCGGCTACGGCTTCAACAAGAGCCACTCGACGGCCTACGCGCTGCTGGCCTGGCAGACCGCTTTCCTCAAGACGCACTATCCGGTCGAGTTCATGGCGGCGCTGCTCTCCGGCGACATCACGGGACGCAACTTCAAGAAGAAGGACGCGCTCGTGGAGCACGTCGAGGACTGCCGGCGCATGGGTATCGACGTGCTGCCGCCCGACGTGAACGCCTCCGGCGGCGACTTCACGGTGGCCGACGGCCGCATCCTCTTCGGCCTGGCGGCGATCAAGGGCTGCGGCGGCCAGGCGGCGGAGGCGATCGCGGCGGAGCGGGCCCGCGGTGGCCGGTTCACCGACCTCTACGACTTCTGCGGCCGGCTCGATCCCTCGATCGTCAACAAGACCGCCGTCGAGAGCCTGGCCAAGGCCGGGGCGCTCGACAGCCTCGGCGGCCATCGCGGCGCGATCCTCGCCGGCATCGAGCGGGCGCTAGCCGCGGGAGCCGCGAGGCTGGCCGACCGCAAGAGCGGGCAGAAAAATCTCTTCGAGGCGCTCGACGCCCCGCAGGCGGCCGCGGCCCCACCGCCCACGGCGCTGCCCGACGTGCCCCCGCTCTCCGATCTGCAGATGCGGTCGTCCGAGAAGGAGGTGCTCGGCTACTACGTTCACAGCCATCCACTGGCGGAGCACCAGGATCTGCTCGCGGCGATCTGCTCGCACCGCACCGGCGACCTGGGCGACGCGAAGGCGAAGGCGGAGGTCGTCATCGGCGGCCTCGTCGGCGCGCTCAAGCTCTCGAACGTGAAGCAGCCTCGGCCGGGCTCGACGCACACCCGCTACGGCATGTTCGACCTCGAGGACATGGACGGCCTCGTCAGGAGCATCTGCTGGCCCGAGGACTACGCCCGTCTGGGCGAGTTCCTGCAGCCCGACGCCGTCGTCGTCGTGGCGGGCTCGATCGACCGCCGCGCGGGCAGCGAGGAGACGAACCTCATCGTCAACGACCTCGTGCCGATCGAGCAGGTCTGGGAGCGGCCGGTCCGCAGCCTGTCTGTGAAGGTCGTGGAGGGCGAGCATCCCCCTGAGATCCTCGAATCGCTGGCGGCCATCGTCCGCCGGCATCCCGGGCCGCTTCCACTGCGGCTCGTGCTCGAACTGGCCGACGGCCGGCGGGTGCTCATGGATGCCGACCGCGACAAGGTGGCCTGGAGCCAGTCGCTGCACCGTGAACTCTGCGACCTGCTCGGTCCCGATTGCCTCCGAGCGCCGCTGAGTTTGGCCGGGAAGAAGCGGGAGTCCGAACCGGCCCGGCGTGGGCCGCCCGGACGTTCTCCCGCACCGGTGGGATGACCTGTTCCGCCTGGGTAGCCTGGAAGGGATGCTCCGGCAGCGGCCGCCGCGGCAAAAAACTCCCATCCGCCCGCAAGGTCGGACCGAATGACCTTCGAGGAGTGCGTCGTCCGGCCGCGCCGGAGGTCCGTTCGCACCCCGCAAGTCGCCTCCAAGGTGAGCCATGGCTGAGCCGCATCCCCGCCCCATCGTCGACCGCCGTCGCAGCGTCTTAGGCCGTAGCACGGTCGCCCGCGTCATTGTTGCTTCCATGTGCTTCGCGACATGCCTGGTCGCAGCGTTGCCGCGCACGACGATGGCGCAGGGCATGGGCGGCGGTGGCATGGGTGGTGGTGGCATGGGCGGCGGTGGGATGGGCGGCGGTGGTGGCATGGGCGGCGGCGGCATGGGCGGCGGTGGCGGCCTGGGCTCCGGCGCCGCCGGCATCGTGATCGATGCCAACGGCGTCCTGCGGACGGTCGCTGTCGCCGACGGGGGCCTGTCGATCGAGCGCCGTAAGGCAGCAGTCGCGACCCTCGCTGCCGACCTGCAGTCGCGATCGCCGCTCCGCAAGGTCGCACTCTCGCGGCTCGAGGCCGAGGTCGCCAAGGCGGCGGCGAGCGGCCGCGGCCTGCCCGACGAACTCGAGAAGCTCGCCGGCCTCACCCGGATTCAATACGTCTTCATCTATCCCGCGGGCACCGACGGCCAGGCATCGCCGGGCGAAATCGTGATCGCCGGGCCGGCCGAACCCTGGCTCACCGACGCGACCGGCCGCGTGGTCGGCGCCGCGACAGGCGCGCCGACGGTGCTGCTCGAGGACCTGGCGGCGGCGCTACGGGCCTTTCCGCCGGGCGAGCCGACCGACCGCAGCATCGGCTGCTCGATCGATCCCACGCAGCAGGGCCTGGCCGACATGCAGGCCTTCCTGCGGAAGCTCGGCCGGGTGAACCCGAAGGCCAGCACGGGCGACATCGTTTCAGGGATGCGTGAGTCGCTCGGCCCACAGAAGGTGCGGGTCGACGGGGTTTCGCCCGCGAGCCACTTCGCACAGGTGATGGTGGAGGCCGACTACCGGATGAAGCTCATCGGCATCGGCCTGGAGCGGCCGCCGGTGAAGATGAGCACGTGGATCGAGCTCACGAGCGCCGGCGGAGTCGCGGCCAACGCCCTGCAGCGGTGGTACTTCGTGCCGGAGTACAAGTGCGTGCGGGTCGCCGAAGACGACCTCGCGATCGAATTCGTCGGCCGCGGGGTGCGGCTCGTCGGAGCCGACGAGGCGGTGATGCCCGACGGGCGCCGCATGTCGGCGGACCGGGCCAGCCAGGCGAGCAAGACGTTCACCGACGCCTTCACGAAGAAGTATCCGGAGATCGCCGCCCGTCACCCGGTCTACGCGCAGCTGCGGTCGATGATCGACCTCGCCGTGGCGGCGGCCTATCTGCAGGAGCACGACGCCTATGGACGTGTCCAGTGGGATGCCGCGGCCCTGCGGGACGAGCAGATCTGCCGCATCGAGAAGTTCCAGGCTCCCACGACGGTCGAGCCGGCGATCAACGCCATCTGGCGTGGCAATCGGCTGCTGACGCCGATCGGCGGCGGCGTGTCGCTCCAGCCCCGTCTGGCCCTCGATTCGCCGAACCTGCTGATGGACGAGCAGGGCACGGTCTCGAAGGCCCGCGAGGCCAGCCTCGCGCTGCCGGCCGGCCGCTGGTGGTGGGACTGACTACACGCGAATACTGGCCCTCCGGGCCAGATTCGCTTGGCCGCCCTCCGGCGGCTGGTGCTGCGCGTCGCCATCCAGGCGACGCAGTTGCGAGGCGCTGCCGGGCAGGAGCGATCGGCGCTTGGCCGCCCTCCGGCGGCTGGTGCTGCGCGTCTGCTTCACGGCAAGGCTCGGCATCCTGCCGACCTTGCCTTGGCGAGCCTCCGCTCGCTGGTGCTCACCAGGCCCTCCGGGCCCTAGCGCAAAACTGCGGGGCGGCGCCTGCTCTCTCCATCCGGGAGGTGAGGGGCCGCCCATGCCCTGAGAGCCGGCGTATGATGACGAGCGCAGGCAGGATGCCGAAGCGACGTCAGCATCCGAGTGAGGGTTGGCCCGTAAGGCCGACGCGAACGTCCGGCGACGGGGCTTGGGCGGCCCCTCGCCGGAGCCCTGGCAACGCGGATTCAACACGTTGAAAACCGTGTCGCCACGAGAGTCAGA
>JBJOKF010000097.1:0-15180 GCA_046046235.1 Planctomycetota bacterium
GCGACACGTTTTTCTACTCGTCGAATCCGTCGTGCTGCCCGACAAGTTGAAAAACGTGTCGCCACGACAGCCCAGAGCCAGAGCGCCAGGCCCGGAGGGCCGGGTGAGCACCAGCCGGCGGAGGCCGGCCAAGCAATGCGAGCAGGATGCGAGGCATAGCGTGAAGCAGCCCAGCACCAGCCGGCGGAGGCCGGCCAAGCAATGCGAGCAGGATGCGAGGCATAGCGTGAAGCAGCCCAGCACCAGCCGGCGGAGGCCGGCCCAGGCAGGGTCGGCAGGATGCCGAGCCTTGCCGTGAAGCGGTCGGGCCTGCTTACCGCGCGGGCCGCACCGGCACCCGTGCCTTCGGATCCTGCCGCCAGGCTTCGGTCAGGAGCGCGTAGAGATCGTGGTCGTAGCGGTGCAGCCGGTGCGGGTCCTGGAAGAAGCATTCACTGGCCACGGCGAAGAACTCGCCGGGGCCTTCCGCGGCGTAGTCGTCAAAGGCGACGAACCGGCCCTCGTCGAGGGCCTCGTCGAACCGCTCCCGGCAGCCGGCGATTCCCCGCTCCCAGGCCTGCCGCGCCGCCGCCGTCTCCAGAGGAGGCACGCCGTCGATCTCACCGTCGAGCATGTCGACGGCGTGGGCGCACTCGTGGATCACCACGCTCCGCGGACCGTCGCGGAGCCGCCCTCCCTCCACGACGCGCGGCCAGGAGAGCACCATGCTGCCACCGTTCCAGGTCTCGCCGAGCCGCGGCTCCTGCCAGCGGAGTTCGCCACCGCCGTCGAGCGGCGTCGACCGCGGCACGACGTAGTCGCCCGGGTAGACGAGCACGCTCCGCAGGTGGTCGAGAAACTCATCCGGCATGCCGAGGACGATGAGGCCGGCCTGCGCGGCGATCGACACCCTTACCTCGTCGTCGATCCGCATGCCGTTGCAGCCCTCGAACCGCTTCTCGGCGAGGAACACCGCGATCCACGCCCGCAATCGCTGCCGGGCATCCTCGTCGAGCCACTGCACCTGCCGGACGTTGCGGGCCAGGATCGTCTCCCAGCCCGCCGGCCACGGCTGGTCGCGGATCGTGCGGCGGCGCCGGGATCGCAGCCAGCCGAACATGCAACCTTCCTTCCTGGCCGGGCCACGGGACAGCGGCCGGCGGGACCCGCCGCACGCTACGGCTTCAGCGGCATCCGGCGGAAGAACAGGTCGAGCGCGAGGATGAGGCAGCCCGTCGACACCGCCAGGAACGACAGAAGCAGCATCGCCGTGTAGACGTTCATCGGAGGCCGGCGGGAGTCGGGCGAGGAGTCGTCTGCCATGGGGTCGTCCGCGAGGAGGGGTGGCCGGTGCCGCCGGAGGCTCAGGCCTTCAGCCGGGTCGTCACCTTGTCGCCGCGCTGCACGATGCCGCGCGAGTATTCGCGCAGCAGCACGGCGATCGCCCGGTCGGGCTTCACGCTCCGCACGACGGCGCGGCCGAGGTACTGGTCGTCGCGATAGACCTCGATCTGATGCCCGGTCTGCAGGCCGTCGTCGATGCCCAGCGACACCTCGATCGAGTCGTCCGCCACCGCCATGACGACGCCGCTGACCGTCGGCACACGGTCCTTCGGCAGGCTGTCGAGCGAGAGCCCGTTTTGCTTGAGCAGGACCCGGGCCTGGGACACCTGCTTCTCGAGCTGCGCCTTTCGCTCCGTGGCGATCTCGAGGAACGATTCCTTCTCGTGGAGCTGGGCGGCGAGTTCCGCGGCGCGGGTCACCTGGGCGTCGACCTTCTGCTGCTTGTCGCGGACCTCGGCCTGCAGATCCTCGAGCTGCTTGCGGGCCGTCGTGAGATCGCCCTCGACGGTCGCCAGGTCGGCGATCTTCGTCTGCATGTCCTTGAGCTTTTCGTCGCGCTTGTCCTTGAGATCCTTGAGTTCCTTGTCCTTCTCCAGCAGCGCCTGCTGGAACTTGGCGATGACTTGGTCGCGGGCCGCCTCGGAATCAGCCACGTTCTTGGTGAGACGGGTGATCTCCTGCTTGAGGCTGGCCTCCTCGGTCCGCAGCTTGTCGAGCGTTTCCTTCGTCTTCCTCGCCTCGTCCTGCCAGTTGACGTGGGAGGAATAGATGGCGACGGCGAAGCTCATGAGCATCAGGCTCATGACGAACACCGCGAACACGAAGATCTTGCCGATGACGTTTTTCATGGCAGGCCGAGGCACGCGGGAAGGACGGACGGGCGGTCGGACGCGCCACGCGCCCCGCCCTCGTCCAGACTACGGAGAGATCGGCAGCCGGGTCAACGCTTCTCAAGGCGGCTCTGCCGGCGCCATCCAGACGGCAGTGCGACCGCTGCGACCGCCACGGCCGCCCAGAGCGGCAGACTTCCCCAGGTCAGCCACGGGCTCTCCCGACCGTCAGGAATCACCCGGGCTCGCACCGTGCCGGTCGCCCGTCGCGGGCCGCGGGCGAGCAGCCGGCCCGAACCGTCGACCCAGGCGGAAAAGCCGGTGTTGGCGGCGACCACGATCGGGGTCCGCAGTTCCACCGCCCGGAAAATGGCCGCCGTCAGGTGCATGTCGAGCTCGCTCGATCCCCAGAACCAGCCGTCGTTGGTGAGGTTCACGATCGCGGCGGGCCGCTCGCCGCGAGCCGCGAGCTCGCGCACGAGCGCCCGCATGCCCTCCGGCAGGACCGTCTCGTAGCAGATGTTCACGCCCACCCGCAGGCCCGCGATCGGGACTGCCACCGCCTCCGTGCCGGCCGAGAGGCCGCCGGCGAGCGGCGTCAGCCGGTAGAGCCAGGGAAACCGGTCGGCCAGCGGCACGTACTCGCCGAACATGACCGGGTGCCGCTTGCTGTAGCAGGCGAGCGGCCGACCCTCCGGGGAGAGGAACAGGCCGCAGTTGTAGTGTCGGGCCCCGGTCGGCGCGTGCGGCGTGATTTGCTGCTTGTCGATGCCGACCAGCCAGTGCGTGCCATACCGCTTGGCGAACGCGGCCAGGAGCGCGAGCCGCTCCTCTTCGAGCGCCCGCCGGCAGGCGGCCTGCCGGGCCGCGGCCGTGTCGGGCACCGTGCCCGCCGGCCGCTCGGCGAGCGTCTGCTCGACCACGGTCTCGGGCAGCTGCTCGTCGGGATCGATCTCGAGCAACCCGAACCGCCACATCGTTTCCGGCCAGGCGATGAGGTCGGGTGGGTCGCCGGGAGGGGCGGCGAGCGCCGCGACCGTCAGGTCGTCGTAGTGGCGGACCACGTCGCCGGCGGCGTCTGGATCGTGCTTGAGCTCCGTGTCTATCGAACCCTGCACGAGCAAGACATCGAGCGCGCGGCCGTCGGGCGGCGGCGTCTGCCCGAGCCGCCAGGCTCCGTAGGCGAGCGTCGCGGCGATGAGCGTCACGACGGCCAGCCCGGCGGCGATCGCCGCGCGGACGGTTCCGCCGCCGATCTCCCGCCGGCGAACGAACGCGGCGACCACCGTGGCGAGCGCCGCGGCGCCTGCCATCACGACCCCGCCGACACCGACCGCGCCGAGGGCGTCGGCGAGCTGGATGAACGTCGTCCACCGCCACTGCGTGTGCCCCAGGCCCCCGAAGGTGAAGCCGCCGAGCAGATTGCCCCGGAGCTGCTCGCCGGCCATCCAGGCCACCGGCGCCGCCGCCACCAGCGGCCACCGCCAGCCATGCACCAGCCGCCGGGCGACGGCGATGAAGAGCGGCGGATAGACGGCCAGATAGGCCGACAGTGCGATCCAGCCGATCGACGTGGCCGGATGCGGCAGCCGGAGCCAGTGGATGGTGGCCAGCCAGTGGGCGAAGCCTGCCAGCCAGAGAATCCGCCAGGGATGGGCGGCGGTGATCCTCGGCGCCTGCACGATCGCCAGCCAGGGCAGCGGAGCCAGCCACGCCAGCGGCCAGGCATCCACCGGCGGCTGCACCAGGAACATGGTCGTCGCGCCGGCCACCGCCAGCCATCCGAGCCGGCGGCCGTCGATCGCGTCGGCGCCGTCGACCGGTGCAGAAGCCACGGGGCCGGTCGGAAAGGTCGTCATGGCGCGGCCTCGAACTCCGCGATCACCCGGCCCGGGGCGATTTCCTCGTCCTCTTCGACCAGCTGCGCGACGAGCCGGCCCGCCACCGGCGCCTCGAGGTCGATCGTCGCCCCGCCTGCGAGCAGCTCGACCACGCGATCCCCCGCCCGCACCCGCGCCCCCTCCGGCACGAGCCACAGCGAGAGCCGCAGCCCGCAGCCGACCAGGCCACAGTCCGGCACCGCCAGCGGCTCACGTCGCGCAACTCCCTCGCTCGGCATCGCCGTTCCCGGCCGGCTCACTCGGCCGGTCCTCGCAGCCAGTCGCTCCGCAGCCACTCGAGCACCACGCCGCCCACGGCCGCGAGCGACTCAGGCGCGCACTGCTTGGGCGTGTCGTGTGTCGTATGCCAGTGCGGGTAGTCGAAGTCGATGATGTCGCAGGTGGGGATGCGGCCGATCATCCGCAGTGGCACGTGGTCGTCGTCGATCGTGTACTTCGGCCGCGGGATGAACTGCCGCACGCCCCGCTTCGCCGCCACACCCCAGATCGACTCGACCACCGGCCGCGTGTCGGGCCAGGTGGCGCTCCGCTGCTCCTGCCAGATCTCGAGGTCGCGGTCGGCCACCATGTCGACGATCACCCCGCAACGGTAGCGGTGGGCGATCGTGCCCTGCTGCCGGGACGCCGCGTACTGTCGCGCGAAGAACGTCGAGCCGAGGAAGTAGGGGTCGCGCGGATCGACGACGTACTCCTCGGCGTCGAAGAGCACGAAGTCGACGCCGATCGGGCCCGGCAGCGCCGGCATCGCCCGCGCCAGCTCCATCAGCAGCGCCACGCCGCTGGCGCCGTCGTTGGCGCCGATGAAGATGCCCTTGGGGTCGACGGGGTCGCGGTCGGCAAAAGGACGGGTGTCGTAGTGGGCGCCGATGAGCACGCGGTCGCGGCGGTCGGGATGCCATTCGACGACGAGGTTCTCCATGTGCACCCGGGCGCCCGTGCGGCGGTCACGGATCTCGAAGGCCTGCCCGTTCACGACGCCGCCGGCGGCCCGAAAGTGGGCGGCGAGGATCTCCCGCTGCCGCGTCATCGCCTCCGAGCCGCTCGGCCGGGGGCCGAGCGCCGCGATCGCCTCGAGATGGGCGAACGCCCGCGGGCCGTCGAAGGCGGGCGGCTCCTCCGCGGTCACCGGGGGCGGGATCGAGCACGCCAGCACCGCGAGCATGGCCGCCGCCACCGGCGCGCACCGGCCCGCGAGTGGTCCCGGCCTGCTCCTTCCCGGCTCGCCTCGCATCGCGACTCCTTCCAGAGCAGAGTGTACGGGTGGCGGGGGATTCGTGTCTCGCCGCCCGGTCCGCCGGCACGTACAACAGTCAGGGACCACGCGAGTCGAAGGCTGCGCGGCGGCGACGCGCGGCGGCCCCTTTCCCGCTGTTTTCAGAAATGCCCGCCCTCCTCATCCGACTGCCGCCGGCCGCGAGGGCCTGTCTGGTGCTGGTGCTGGTGCTGGCGGTCATGCCGCCGGCGGAGCGGCTCCAGGCAGGTGGGGGGCCGGAGGGCATCTTCCTGGTCGTCAACGCGTCGAGCGCCGACAGCCTGGCGGTCGCCAACGCCTATGCCGACCTGCGGGGCATCCCTCCGATCAACGTGCTCATGCTGCCCTGGAAGGAGGGTACCGAGAGCATCGGCATCGACACTTTCCGCCGGGACCTGCTCGATCCCGTCCTGCGGACGATCGACGGCCGGCGGCTGGCGCCGCAGATCGACTGCGTCGTCTACTCGAGCGACTTTCCCTGGCGGATCGACTTCGCGGACGAGATGCCCGAGGAACTGGCGGGCCAAGAGCTCTTCAAGCATCCCTCGGGCTCCCTCACCGGAATGACGATGCTCTACGGCGCCGTCCGCAGCGGCCAGGGACCGGTCTGGCTCGACCCGCAAAGCAACCGCTACTTTCGCCCGCTCGGCGCCGACGGAGTGCCCGCCTCGACCGACGGGTTCCACGGCTCGAACCGCTACGGCCCCGCGGGCGACCTGCGCGAGGAGGATGGGTACCGCTACCTGCTCGCGGTGATGCTCGGCGTCACCGCCGGCCGCGGCAACACCCGCGACGAGGTCGTGCGCGGTCTCGACCGTGCCGCGGCGGCCGACGGCACCCGGCCCGAGGGCACGATCTACTTCGTCACCAACGACGACGTGCGGACGAAGACCCGCAGCCCGGCATTCGCCCCGATCGTGCGAGCGCTCGAGCAGTTGGGTCAGAAGGCCGAGATCGTGCCCGGCAAGCTCCCGCAGGGCCGCCGCGACGTGGCCGGGCTCACGACCGGCACGGCCGACTTCGACTGGGCGAAAAGCGGCAGTGCGATCCTGCCGGGCGCGATCTGCGAGAACCTCACGAGCTATGGCGGCATCTTCACGCCCTCGGCCGGCCAGACGCCCCTGTCGGCCTTCATCCGCGCCGGCGCCGCCGGGTCGAGCGGCACGGTGATCGAGCCCTACGCGCTCGAGGCGAAGTTTCCGCACCCCTCCATCCATCTGCACTACGCGCGGGGCAGCACGCTCGCGGAAGCTTTCTATCAGTCGGTGCGGTCGCCCTACCAGCTGCTCGTGGTGGGCGATCCGCTCACGCGGCCGTGGGCCTCGATCCCGACGGTCGCGGTCGGCCTGGACGACGTGCCGCTGGCGGCCGAAGCCGTGCTCACCGGCACCGTCGCGCTCGCGCCGACCGCGCGGGCTGGAAGGCTTCCCGCCGCGGTCGCCCGCGCGATCCGGCGGCAGGACGACGCGGCGATCGACCACTTCACGCTCTTCATCGACGGCGTGCGGCTGGCCCGGTGCCGCCCCGGCGGCCGTCTCCCGCTCGACACCGCGCAGTTCGCCGACGGCCATCACGAACTGCGCGTGGTGGCGACCGAGGCCTCGACGGTCCGCTCGCAGGGCCGCTGGGTGATGCCGGTGCGGTTTTCGAACCACAGCCGACTGCTCACGCTCGAGGCGGCGCCGGCCCGGGTGCCGCTGTCGGGCGCGGTGCGGATCCGCGTGGTGGGAGAGGGGCTCGACGGCGTGGCGATCCATGCCATGGGGCGCGTGCTCGGCCGCACCCAGGGGGAGGATGCGACGATCGAGGTGCCCGCGGCCGTCCTCGGCCTCGGCCGGGTGACGATCCGCGCCACCGGCCGCGCGGGCGCCGGCGCGGTGGCGAGCGTCAACGCCGATCCGGTCACGGTCGAAGTGACGCCGCGGTAGGGGCGCTGCAGTGTCGGGGGCGCCCGTGCCCCGTCGCCGGACGTTCGCTCCGGGGCATCCTGCCCTGCGCTCACTCGGATGCCGACCGCGCTTCGCCATCCTGGCTCCGCTTGTCGGCATACGCCGGCTCTCGGAGCACGGGCGACCCCGACACATGTGCGCACGATCTATTTCGGCCGGTCTGCGGGCTCTTGTGACGGCGCCGCTGCGGCCGGAGTCGGACTGCCCGAGCCGCCGCGCGGCGCGAGGCAGACGATCGTGCCGTTCGGGGAGGCGAGGATCAGGCGATCCGAGACGGCGTTCACGACCATGAGCTTGAACGGCCCCAGGCAGAGGCTCTCCTTGGCCGAGCCGTCGGCCAGGTCGACAGCCGAAAGCCGTCCCACGTCGTCGATGAGCCAGATACGGCTGCCGCCGACCGCCAGGATGGTGCCGGTCAGACACGATCGCCAGAGCTCGGCACCGGTCTCGGCGGAGTAGGCGGCGAGCCCCTGGTCGCCGAGCGAGACGACGAGCGTGTCGCCCGCGAGGAACGGGCCGGTGACCGCCGGGCCGGGCAGCACGGTGTGCCAGGCGAGGTCGAACTCTTTCAGCGACTTGGGAAGGTCGATCCGTGCCAGGTCTCCCGCCGTCGTGGCCGCGAACACGCTGCGATCGCGGGTCACCGGCGGGCCGGAGGGCGGATTCACGAGGTCGAAGTCGAGCCGCTGCCAGTCGAGTTCCGTCGGCTGCAGCGTGACGAGCAGGCCGTCGGCGGTGCACCAGAGCACGCCATCGGCAAGCGCCGTGGGCGCGAAGTCGACGCGACCGTCGCCCCCCTGCTCGAGCGCGAGAGGCTCGAGATTTTCAACCCGCCTCCGCTTCTTTTTGGCCGCCTTCTTGCCCTTGGCGTCGCCGGACTTGGCAGCGGCGTCGTCTTGCGCCGGCTGCCGCAGCGGACGGGCCGCGAAGCGATGGATCTTGCCGGTGTCGGTGGTGACGTAGACCCAGTCGCCGATCACCGCGGCGCCCGCCGACGGCAGGTCGCCGAACGACTCCTGCCAGCGAAACTGCCCCGTCGACCGTTCGACCATCGTGACGCCGCCGAGATGGGGCAGCGCCACCGCATCGCGGCCGATGCCGGCCCGCAGCGATGGGCCGGCCGCGTCGCCCGCCCGCAGCGACCAGAGGAGCGATCCGGGGCGCGGGGCGGCGGGGTCGACCGCACCGCCAGGGAAGGCCGCCGACGCGATCGCGTGTGCCATGCCGTCGGAGGTCTGGGCGATCGTCAGGCCGTCACCCACCACCACCTGCGAGAGTTGCGTTCCACCGGCGACCCCCGGGAGTTGGATGATCCACTCGCGGGCCAGCCCTACGGCATCGGCGGTGAACTCGTCGCCCGCCGTGCCGACGAGGCAGCCCGTGATGCAGCCTTCCGCCGCGGCGGGCGCCGTCGGGAGCAGGCAGACGAAGATGACGACCGGCACGAGCGGACGGAAAAAGGCGGCAGTGATGGGACGGGAAAACATGGCGAGCACCCGACGGTGACAAGGGCCCGGCACGGCCCTCCGCAAGCCTAGCCCACGAAACCCGGCCGCTTCCGCCCGCCGCCGGCCGGCCCGCGGGGCCGTCGGCCACGGAGGCGGCCTGCGCCGGCCGGTTGTGACGGTCGCAGGACTCATCCGGGCGAACCCCTGGGGGCAGTCTGCTAAATTGGTTGGTTCTCGGTCGCACGTAGCTCCCGAGTTTCCAGAGGACGACCGAGCGCGAGGCACCGAGCGTCGATGCGGCAGGATTCCCAGTCCGACCCTTCGGGACAATCGTCTCCCGCAGCCGCCTCACGCCCCAAGGTCAGAGACCCTGCGGCGATCCTGCTGGGATACTGCAACTTCTCGTCGGGCGGGTTCGATGCCGCGGCCTGGCGGGCCATGAACGAGCTCTTCGAGGCGGTCGAGCCGTTCACTGCCGATGGCCGCGTCGAGGAGCGGGCCGACGCCGCCGCGCTGGTGGCCGAGTCGCTCGCCGCACGGCTGGAGACACTCGTCACCTCCGAGACGGCGTTTCGCGACGCCGCGCAGGTGCGGGCGGTGCTCGACATCGTCTTCACGCGGCTTCCGGCCGCGTATCGGGCTTTCCATGCCGACCTGCTGGAGCACCAGCCGCCGGGCGCGGTCGAACGGCCGTTTTGGCTCATGGCGGCGATCCAGGCCACGGCGGCGGCCGATCCTGTCGGCCGCGACCCCGACGAGGTGGTCGGCGAGTTGATCAAGAGCCTCAACGATTACGTCGGCTGGCGGCCGGTCGCGGTCTTGGAGAACGGACGGCTCTCGGAGCCGTATGCGCACGAGCGGGTGCGGCCGGTTCCGCTGTATGTCCGCGGGGCGGGGGCGGCGCACGGCCGCCATCGCCGGCTCGTCGAGGGGGCGATCGCGATCCTCGAACAGACGCCGGAGCCGCTCCTGCGGCAGGCCGACTTCGAACTCGAGCGGCTCGAGGAACTGTGCTGCGATCCCCGGGCCTTCGATTTCCTCCATCCGGCGGCGAGCCGGCCGAACTATCTCTTCGGCCTCTGGGATCCCGCGCGGATCGACGAGGAGGGGCACTACCGCCGCATGGTCGTGCAGCAGGCGACGCTCGACGGGATTCTTTCCTGGCCCGAGGCCGCGGGCGCCGGCAGCGGGCCTGCGGACGACCGCCGCGGGTCGCTCGAGCGCGAGTCGGCGGCGGTGCTCGCGGGGGTGATGCTGATGGCGTCGGGGCTGTCGGGCCACGGCCCGGGCGCCGCCTCGGCGAGCCTGCCACTGGCCGAACTCCTGCCGCGGATCGCGAGCTATCGCGACGATTTCTACCGCTGGCTGATGACCCGGCTGCCGGCGGAGCATCGCCGGGCGCTCGAGGAGGAGGCGCGGCTCTTGCGGCAGCCGTTCGGCGGCGTGCGCCGGCATATCAATAGCCTGCTGGCCGGCCGAAGGGCGCGGCAGGTGGAGTGCGTGACGCTGGCCGCGACGCTCGCGCGGCTGGGACGGGCCGACGGCGCCGAGCGGCTGGCCGGGATGGTGCCCGCGGCATCGGCCCGCATGGCGGCGCGGATCACGAGCCTGGTCGTGGCCGCGGAGCGGGCCGTGCGCGGCATGCCCGCGGCCGCCGGCGAGGAGGCGATCGATCCGCTCGAACGACTCGATCGAGCGACGGCGCTGCTCATGCGGGCGATCGACTGTGGCGCTGTGGTCGATCCGTGGAACATCCTCGGCCTCGGCGGGCAGTTTCCGCTGCACGAGCCGGGGGGCGAGAGCGTCTCCGATCCCCGGGTGGACGAGCTCGTCTCGCTCGTGGAATCGATCCTCGAAGGGTATGCAGCGGTCTGGCGACAGGCCGGGCTCGACGGCCCGCCGGCCACGGCCGCGCGGGCGGCGGCGGCGCTCGACCGGGTCGGCGGCTGGTGGGACCGCTTCGCGACGACGGCCGTCTCGGGCGTGCCGCACCTCTCGGGCCGTGAGGCCCGCGACTCCGCCCGCGAGGTGATCGCGGCGCTCGCGCGGCGGCGGGAGATCACGCCACAGGCGCCGCCGCCCGGCTTCTGGCGGGAAGAGGTCGCCGCGTTCACGACGCCGCAGACCCACGCGCAGGCGACCGACTGCCTGCTTCGAGAGGGGGACTTGGACGGCGCGATGGGGCTGCTCGTGCACTGGGCTTCGCTCCTCGAGGGGACGGAGATCGATCGCTCCGGCAGCATCTGGCTGCGCGAGGCTTCACGCTGGCTGACGCGGGCCTGCACGGATGGCTCCGCCGCGGGGCGGTCGCGGGTGCGACGGTTCCTCGAACTCGTCGAGGCCAACACGTCGGGCGTGCTCGACGTGATCGAGGCGGCCGCCGCCGGCCGCGGTCCCGGCGACGGCCGTCGGTCGGGCGGAGACGCTGGCGATGACGCCGCGGATGGCGACGGTGGCGGCGAGGAGAGCGTCGCGTCGGCGTATGAATCGATGGTCTGGCGCGACTCGACCGACGACGGCGTCGACGGCGGCATGCTCGACATCGAGGGGGGCGGCGACGCGACCCTCGCGGGCGTGCATGCGATCGAGGATGCTGCCGAGTTTCTCGCCGGAGTCTGCCGCATGGTGGCGGAGGCGGCGGTGGCCTCGGCCGTCGCCGATGCCGCCGTGGGCGCGCCGGCAGAGCGACCCGAACGGGAGGCGGCGGCAGGGTGGCGACGCACGCTCCGTCGATACCGAGCCGTGCTGATCCGGGCCGCGGAAGCGATCGCGGCCCGCGAGCCGCCGGCTCCGGGCCTGACGGCCGGCGAGGTCGACAAGCTCCGCTGGCATCGCGATGCCGCCGCCGAGCGGCTCGTCGAGGCGGCGCTCGAGGCCAGCGAAGCGGGCTGGCTCGTGGCGGCCCGGCTCCAGGGCCGGCCGGCGCCGGCCGGCAGGGCGACGATCGGAGCGGTCTTTGCGGCGATCCTCGCCGGCGACGTGGCCGCGGCCCGCGAGACGCTCGCCCACCTCCGCGACCGGCTCGCGGGGCGGATGGTGCTGTACGTGCCGCTGTCCCGGGGCGGGAAGCCCGAGCGGGTGGTGCTGGCGCGGAGCCGCGAGCGGCTGCTCGAGCGGCTGGCGGCATGCCTGCCCAGACTCGGGCTCGTGGCCGAGACGGCCGAGGTCGTGCAGCTGGCCAAGGCGCTCGAGAGCCGCCGGCCGCAAGGCGCCGCGAGCGTGAGCGAGTTTGACCGGGTCTTCGCCGCCGCGACGAAGGCGCTCGTGGAGCGGATCGTCGAATCGGCGGCCGCAGTGGACGCGGACGGTCGCCGGCCGACGGAGACGGAGACGACGCAGCGAATCCTCGACGGCTTGGCGCTGCTCGTGCCGCGGCTGCTCGACACCTGGACCGCGCATGCCCGTCAGCTGCGGCTCTCGGTGCTCGAGCGGGTACGGGACGACAAGTCGTTCGCCGCGATCCGCGAGTTCGTGGAACGGTACGGTGCCGGCCTGTTCACGCAGCAGTTCCTCTCGCCGCCGTCGCTCCGCGGCATCCTCCGCGGGGGCGTGAGGCCCTATCTCGAGCAGCTCGTGGAGCGGGCGGCGGGTGAGCCGGACGAGTCCGACCTGCCCGGCGCGGCGCGGCCCCGGCAACCCACCCGGCTCATCGCCGATCTCGCCTCGGGCACGCTCGCCTGGAAGCAGGCGGTGCCGCGGCTGCGGCTGGTGCTCGAGAGCGTCGCGGAGAACCATGCCGAGTATCGCGACTGGAACTCGACCACCACCCAGTCCGACCGCGGCGAATGCCTGCACGTGCTGCTCGACTTCCTGCGGGTGAAGGCGGAGCACGAGCGGATCGCCTGGACCTTGCGGCCGGTGAACATGGCGCATCGCGTGCTCGCGCGGCGGGGCGCCGTCGAGGCGGCGGCGGCGTGGCGGGCGAGGATGCGGGATGAGACCGCGGACACGGCCGCGGAGCTGGCCGAAAGGCTCGCGCGGCTCGAGGCGGAGTCGGGCGTGCGGCTGGCGAGCGTGTCGGATCGCGTGCGGCGGCCGTTCGCGGCCGCGCTCGAGCAGGACGAGCTCGAGGCGCTCGTTGAGCCGGCCGTGGCGGAGCTCTTCACGGGCGCGCCCGAGGGCGCGAGCCACAGGCTCGAGGAGCGGGCGGAGTCGTTCCTCGGCGTCGCGGGCGGCTCGGGCGTGGAGCTGCCGGCCTGGCTCGACCGGCTCTCGACCGCCGTCGATCGGGCGATCGAACGGGCCGAGGACGGGCTCGCACCGGCGCGATCCGTCGGTAGGCTGCCAGACGCCTTGCCCTGGACGCCGCTCGGCTGGGCGGCGGTCGAGCAGGCGCTGGCCAAGTGAGGCGTTGCTTCGATGGCAGCCACGACACCGAGGACCGGTCACTCGTCCGCTCGCCGACCGGTCGCCGTCTGGCTGGCGGGCCGCATCGGTCTCGATGCGTATGCGGATCTCGCGGAGCGGCTGGCCTGGGAGGTGTCGGAGCCGGAGGGGCGGCCGCCCACGCTCGTGCTTTACGAGCCCGCGCTGGCGATCACGATCGGCCGGCTCGGTTCGCGGGCCGACGTCGGGTTCTCGGAGGACGAGCTGCGGGCCCGAGGCCTGGAGGTGCGATTCGTGGGCCGCGGCGGCGGGGCGGTGGTGCATGGGCCCGGCCAGGTCGGCGTCGGGCTCTTCGCGAGCCTCGAGGATCTCGGCCTCACCCGGCATGCGCTCGGCCCCTACGTCGAGCGGCTCGAAGCCGGGCTCGAGGGGGCGGTGCGGCGGCTGCGGTGCGGGGCCGCCCGCGATTCGCGGATGCACGGGATCTTCGGCCGCACGGGCCTCCTGGCGGCCGTCGGCGTCGCCCTGCGGCGGGGGATCGTCTGGCACGGCGGCTTCTTGAACGTGCAGCCCGCCCTGGACCTCCACCGCCGGGTTCGCAGCGTGCCTGTCGCCGTGGGGGGCGGAGCGAATACCATGGGTTCTGTGGAGGCCGACCTGCAGCGGCGGGTCCGCCTCCAGGACGCACGGGCGGCGCTCGTCGAGCAGTTGGTCGATGCCTTCGAGTTTCCGCAGGTTTCCGTTCAATCGGGCTTCCCGATGCCGATCCGCGAGACGGGCGGCCCGCGCCGGTCGCGCAGTGCCGAATGACAGCCCGCGCAAGATGAGAGCCAGTGCCGGATGGCACCGCACCGCCGGATGACACCATGACAACCCCATCGCACTCCCTGCCGATCGTCACCGTGAACGACGCCGCCTCCGGCTGCGGCTCGGCGGCCGCCACCATCGCTCAGCCGCCTGCCTCGCGCCGGCTGCCGCCCTGGCTGCGGCGGAATCTGGAGCCGGGCGGCGGGCACGGCGAGACGGCCCACCTCATCGCGGAACTCGGCCTGGAGACGGTCTGCTCGTCGGCCAAGTGCCCCAACCGCCTCGAGTGCTGGTCGGCGCGGACGGCCACCTTCATGATCCTGGGCAACGTCTGCACGCGGCCTTGTGGCTTCTGCTCGGTGCCGAAGGGCAAGACCGAGGACGTCGAGCAGGACGAGCCGGAGCGCGTGGCCGAGGCGGCGCGGCGGCTGGGCCTGGCACATGTCGTGATCACGAGCGTGACGCGGGACGATCTGCCCGACGGCGGCGCGGAGCACTTCCGCCGCACGGTCGAGGCGGTGCGGGCGGCGACCGGCGCCACGATCGAGGTGCTCGTGCCCGACTTTCTCGACAAGGAGGGCGCGGTCGAGCGGCTCATGGAGTCGCGGCCTGAGGTCTTCAACCACAACACCGAGACCGTGCCCCGGCTCTACCGCACGGTCCGCGGCCGCAAGAGCCAGTATCCCTGGACGCTCGCGCTCCTGCGCCGGGCCAAGGAGCTCATGCCGAGCGTGAAGACGAAGAGCGGCCTGATGCTCGGCCTCGGCGAGACCCGCGACGAGCTGCTCGAGGTTTTCGCCGACCTGGTCGCGCACGGCGTCGACTCCCTCACGCTCGGCCAGTACCTGCAGCCGACGCTCGACAGCCTGCCGGTGGAGCGGTATCTGCCGCCGGAGGAGTTCGAGGAGCTCGGGGCGGTCGCGCGGTCGATGGGATTCCGGAAGGTGGCCTCGGGGCCGCTGGTGCGGTCGAGCTACCACGCCCGCGAGATGGCCGAGGACGGGCGCGTGGCGTGATCGGGCTGGTGGTTGCGTTGCCGGGGCGCCGGTGCGGAGCCGTGCACGCCCCGTCGCCGGACGTTCGCGTCGGCCTTCCTGGCCTCCGCTCACTCGGATGCCGACGGCGCTTCGGCATCCTGCCTACGCTTGTCGGCATACGCCGGCTCTCGGGGCATGCACGGCCCCGCGCCTCCCGTCTTCGCGTGGTGACCTCTTGTGGCGACAAGTTTTTAACTTGTCCTGCAGCACCACGGATGTTCGGGAGCAGCGCGGATTCGACAAGTTGAAAACTTGTCGCCACGGGAGCCGGAGCCAGAGCCAGAGCGCCAGGCCCGGAGGGCCGGGT
>JBJOKF010000115.1:0-3906 GCA_046046235.1 Planctomycetota bacterium
GGTTCGCCGTCAGCGACATCACCGCCGTCGAGTCGTCCCTCTGCAAGGCGGGCGAGGTGCTGCAGGGCACGCTCAAGCCCAACCAGTGCCCCGCTTTCGGCAGGGAATGCACGCCGCGGACGCCCCTGGGCGCCACGATGGTGTCGAGCGAGGGCGCCTGCGCGGCCTACTACAATGCAGGACGCTGGTCCGACTCGAGAGCGACCTGAGCCGGGGTGCCGGGAGCGAGCGTTGACGGAAGACCGGAGGCGGTGGAGACCACTCGTCATGAGCGACCCGCCCGACTTCACGGCCTTCGCCTGCCCGCTGCCGCTCCGCGACGAGCCGCAAGTGGTCATGGGGCACGGCGGCGGCGGGGCGCTCTCCCGCGACCTTATCGAGCATGTCTTTCTGCCGGCATTTTCGAATCGTCTGCTCGACCGGCTCGGCGACTCGACCGTGATCGACATCGCCGCGGATCTTGCCGACGGCGGACGGCTGGCCCTCTCGACCGATTCTTACGTGGTGCGGCCGCTCTTCTTTCCCGGCGGCTCGATCGGCGAGCTTGCCGTCAACGGCACCGTCAACGATCTCGCGATGAGCGGGGGCCGGCCGCTCTACCTCACGGCCGGGTTCATCATCGAGGAGGGGCTCGCGATCGGTGAGTTGGCCGAGGTGGCGCGGCGGATGGCGGCGGCGGCCGCTGCCGCCGGCGTGCGGATCGTGACGGGCGACACCAAGGTGGTCGAACGCGGCCATGGCGACGGCGTCTACATCAATACGGCGGGCGTCGGCGTCGTGCCCGCAGGGCTCGGCATTGGCGTGGAGCCGGTCCGGCCCGGCGACGTGGTGCTCGCGAGCGGCACGCTCGGCGACCACGGCATGGCGATCATGCGCGTGCGCGAGGGGCTCGCGTTCGAGGCTGAAATCGTCAGCGACTCGGCACCGCTCCACGGCCTCGTCGCGGCGATGCTCGCGGCTTGCCCCGCGATCCGGCTCCTTCGCGACCCCACCCGCGGCGGCGCGGCGACGAGCCTCGTCGAGATCGCGAGCCTGGCGAGCGTGGGCATCGAGATCGACGAGCAGGCGATCCCGGTGCGTCCGCAGGTGGCCGCGGCCTGCGAGATGCTCGGGCTCGATCCGCTCCAGGTGGCCAACGAGGGCAAGCTCCTCGCCGTCGTGCCGGGGGATGCGGCCGATCACATCCTCGCCGCGATGCGGGCCCACGAAACCGGCCGCGATGCCGTGGCCATCGGCCGTGTGGTCGAGCGGCATCCGCGAATGGTGGTGATGCGGACCGCCATCGGCGGCACCCGCGTGATCCCGATGCCCCTCGGCGAACAGCTGCCGAGGATATGCTGATGGATGATCTCACTCCCCTGGAAGCGACCGGATCGATGGTGATGAAGCGTGTGGGTGCAGCGCTCGCCTTGTTTCTCGCCGCCATGACGGCCCGAGCCGTGGAGCCCGCGCGGCCGAACGTGCTCTTCATCTTCACCGACGACCATGCCCAGCACGCGATCTCGTGCTACGGGTCCGTCGTCAACCAGACGCCGCACCTCGACCGGCTCGCGTCCGGCGGCGCGAGGTTCCTCAACTCGTTTGTCACCAACTCCATCTGCACGCCCAGCCGGGCCACGCTGCTGACCGGCCAGTATTCCCACAAGAACGGCGTGCCCGTCTTCAATCGCTTCGACGGGAGCCGCGACCACCTCGCCAAGCGACTGCAGGCCGCCGGCTACCACACCGGGATGGTGGGCAAGTGGCACCTCGGCAGCGATCCCACCGGCTTCGATCGGTGGATCGTTCTGCCCGGCCAGGGGGCGTATCGCAACCCGACGTTTCTCGTGCCGGGTGGCTCGCTCTCGATCGAGGGCCACTGCACCCAGGTGACGACCGACCTGGGCCTCGAGTTTCTGCGGACGAGGCCCGCCGACCAACCGTTCTTCCTGATGCTCCAGCAGAAAGCGCCGCACCGCGAGTGGACGCCCGACGAGGCCAATCGTGCGAAGTTTGCCCACGCCGTGATCCCCGAACCGGCCACCCTCTTCGACGACTACGCCACGCGGCCCGCGGCCCTGCCCGAGAACGAGCAGACGATCGCACGCGACCTCACCTGCCGGGATCTGAAGCTCGAGCCGCCCGCCGGTCTCACGAATGACGGCCGCCGGCGTTGGCTGGGCCAGAGGCCGATGAGCCTCGACATCGATGGGAAAACGCTCACGGGAACGGATCTCGTCCGCTGGAAATATCAGCGGTTCATGCAGGACTACCTCGCCTGCGTGCAGGGCGTGGATGACGGCGTGGGCCGCGTGCTCGACTGGCTCGACGCCGAGGGCCTCGCCGACGAAACGATCGTGATCTACACCACCGACAACGGCTGGTATCTCGGCGACCTCGGCCTCTACGACAAGCGGTTCATGTACGAGCCGGGGCTCCGGGTGCCCCTCATCGCCCGCGGCCCGGGGATCATGCCGGGCATCACGCCCGACCAGTTCGTTGCCAACATCGACCTCGCCCCGACGATCCTCGACCTCGCCGGCGTCGCGATCCCCGAGTCCATGCAGGGGAGGAGCATGGCCCCGCTGCTCCGCGGCGAGCGGCCGGCCGACTGGCGAACGAGTGTCTACTACCGCTATTACCACGATCCCGGCCACCACAACACCCGCGCCCACTACGGCGTCCGCACGGCGACCCACAAGTTGATCCACTACTGGAAGAAAGACGCCTGGGAGCTCTTCGACCTCGTGAAGGATCCGACGGAGCAGCACAACCTGCTCTTCGATCCCGCCGACGCTACGTCACCCGAGGTGGCGACGACGTTTGCAACGCTCAAGGCAGAGATCGAGGGGCTGCAAACGGAGTTCGCCGACGACGGCCTGTATGCCGATCCGCGGACGTGGCCCGCGGGCTCGGCCGACGGGCCGTTCGACCACACGCGGCGGCTCGGCACGAAATCGGTCGCCGAGGCGATCGCGGCCGCGGGCGAGCCGCGTTGAAGCCCGGGCCCGTCCCAGGGCCACCCCACGCCTTGCGGCGTTGGGCTCGTAAGGAATGCCGGACAACCCGGCTCACAACCGCTGCCGCTCGACGTCGAGCCGGAGGAAATGGGTCGCGCAACTGATGCAGGGGTCGTAGTCGCGAATCAGACGCTCGCAGGCATGCGTGGCCGCGGCGTCGTCGAGCGCGAGCGCCGCGGGCAGCATCGCCCGGAGATCGGCCTCGATCTGTGCCTGATTCTGCGAGGTCGGCGGTACGATCGCCGCATGCGCGATCAACCCGTCGGCACCGATCTCGTAGCGGTGATAAAGGAGCCCACGCGGCGCCTCGGTGGCATGGCAGCCCACTCCCGCCCGCGGCTCGCAGTCGATGCGGGAGGTCGCGATCTCGGCCACGGTCTCCCGCGCGATCGCGACCGCCTCTTCGAAGGCCGCCGCGATCTCGATCGCCCGGGCCACGATGCTCTGCGCCGAGAGCCGCAGCGGAAACTCCAGCCCACACCCCTCCGCGGCCCGGCGGGCCAGGAGCGGGAGACGGTCGTGGCAGAGATTGACCCGGGCGAGCGGCCCCACGAGATACGGCCGCTCGTCGGGCACGGTCAGGCTGTGCAGCGCCGTGCTCCAGGGCACCTGACGCTCCGCGAAGTGCCGCTCGTAGTCGGTGACATCGGTGTCGAGCCCGCGGCTCGAGACGATCCGCCCGTCGTCGAGTGGATAGCCGGTAGCCGGCCGTAGCGACACACAGTCGTACTCGTGCGGGGTGCCTGGAAAATCGAACCGGCTTACCTCGGCGATCATCTCGAGCGACGCGGCGAGCCCCCACTCGAGGTCGGGGACGAGGGCACGGATGTCGGCCGCCGACGGGCTGCGGTAGAAGCCGCCGACCGTGACGTTGACCGGGTGCACCGCGCGGCCGCCGACCACCTCC
>JBJOKF010000228.1:0-4928 GCA_046046235.1 Planctomycetota bacterium
TTCTCGCTGACGCTCGGCCCCAACTGGGTGCCCACGAAGAACTTCCTCATGCGGCCGGCGTTTCGCTGGGACTTCTTCAGCGGCCGGAGCTCGGTGCGACCGTTCAACGACGGCGTGAGCACGAACCAGACCATGCTCGGCTTCGACGCGATCCAGAAGTTCTGAATACACGCGAATACTGGCCCTCCGGGCCAGATTCGCTTGGCCGGCCTCCGCCGGCTGCGCGGGGGCCGGGCATCCATGCCCGGCAGCGTGCGGGCGGGGCGATACGAGCGCGCGAATACTGCTTCACGCGAATCCTGGCCCTCCGGGCCGCAGGCGGGCGGATGCCCGTCTGGTCACTCGCGGCCGAGGAGGAAGAACGTGCGGGCCGTTCCCTTGCCCTTGACCGTGATCTCGCCGCGATCGACGAACCGGTAGCGGTCGCCGAGCAGGTCGCGGGTCGCCGCCGAGACGTGGATGCGCGACGGCTCGCCGTGCGACTCCATGCGGCTGGCCATATTGACCGTGTCGCCCCAGAGGTCGTACGTGAACTTGTGGCGGCCGATCACGCCCGCGACCACCGGGCCCGAATGGATCCCGATCCGCACCTCGAGCCCGAGGCCGCGGCCGGCCATGATGTCGCGGAATGCGGCCTGCATCCCCAGGGCCATGGCGGCGACGGCGTCGGCGTGGTCGTCCCGCGGCACCGGCAGGCCGGCCACCGCCATGTAGGCGTCGCCGATCGTCTTGATCTTCTCGACGCCGTGGGCGTGGGCCAGATGGTCGAATGCGGAGAAGATCTCGTCGAGCAGGCCGACGAGCTGCTGCGGGTCGCTGTGGTGGGAAAACTCCGTGAACCCCTTCAGGTCGGCGAAGAGCACGCTGACGAGCGGAAAGCTGTCGGCGATCGTCGACTCGCCGTTCTTGAGCCGGTCGGCGATCCGTTCGGGCAGGATGTTCCGCAGCAGGCGCTCCGACTTCTCCCGCTCCCGCTCGAGATCCGCGAAGGCGGCATTCCGCTCGAGCAGGCGGTGATAGGCCTCGGAATGGACGCGGATGCGGGCGACGAGTTCCACCTGATCGGGCAACTTGACCAGATAGTCGTTGGCACCCGCCTCGAGCAGCCGCGCCTTGACGGCGGGCTCCTCTTGGGCGGAGAGCATGATCACGGGCACGTCTGCCGTGGCCGGAAGGCTCCGGAACTTCTGCACCATGTCGAGCCCGTCGATGCCGGGCATGACGAGGTCCTGGAGGATCACCGTCGGCTGGAAGGAGTCGACCACTGCCAGGGCATCGGCCGCCTGGCGGCAGAACTCGAAGACGATGCCGGGCTGCCCGGCGAGGAGACGGCTGACAGCCGCGCCGATCATCGCCTGGTCGTCCACCAGCAGCACGCGGTGGACGGTCGGGGTGGCGGACGCGGGAGAGTTGGAGGCAGCCATGCGGAAAAGCCGTCGCGAAGGGTGACGGCTTCAAGATACCGCTGCTCGGCCCCGGCGCGTGAGGGTGATTGACGTGCCATGCCCCCTGCGAGGCAAGCCCCCCGGCGCGTGAGGTCCAAGCCGGCGGCAAGCCCCCCGGCGCGTGAGGCTCTGCGGCGACTTACACCACTGCGAGGCAAGCCCCCCGGCGCGTGAGGGAAAAACTGGGGAACTAGGATTCGAACCTAGACTAACTGGTTCAGAGCCAGTCGTGCTACCGTTACACCATTCCCCAATGGAGGCCTCGACGAGGCTTCCGACCGCCAACGGATTCCCCGTCAAGCGGGGGGCGTCGGCGGGGAGCCGTCCATGGGGCCGAAGTGATCCCGGCCCACGAACGGGGGCGATCCGGCTATGCTTGCGACCGGGTCGACGGCATCAGATTAACCGGCGGCCGTGGCAGTGGCAATTCCGATTGCCACAAGCGGCCCGTATCGCACCGGATGGCGCAGGTCGTGGCGTTCCTCGAACTCAAATCGGGCCCTCGCAGCGGCGAACGCGTCACGCTCCGTCCCGGTCGATGCACGATCGGTCGCCACCCCGCCTGCGACCTGGTCATCGACCTGTCGGCCGTCAGCCGGCAGCACGCCGCGGTCGTCATGCAGGACGGCCACGTCATGCTCGAGGACCTGCGGAGCCGCAACGGCACTTTGCTCAACGGCCGGCCCCTCGCGGCCCCCCACCGCCTCTCCGACGGGGACCAGGTGCAGATCTGCGAGCAGGTGCTCGTCTTTCATGCCGGAGAGCGGCCCACCGCGACAGGCGGGGCCGGCGCGGCGAGCGTCTTCGACTCCCATACGTCGCTCTTCGACGAGGTGCTCGAGGCGGGCGACCATGATTCGATCATCGTCTCACAGGTCGCCGTGCACGAGCACGCCGCGGCGGAGGATCACGGGGCGGAGCATGCGGAGGCGAAGTTGCGGGCCGTGATCGGCTTGAACCGGGCCATCGGCGCGTCGCTCTCCCTCGACGAGGTCCTGCCCCGCCTCCTCGACGGTCTCTTTCAGGTCTTTCCGCAGGCCGAGCGGGGCTTCGTGCTCCTCACCGACCCCAACTCCCGGCGGCTGGTTCTGCGGGCCCGCAAGATCCGCGGGGCGGCCCAGGCCGGCCCGCTGCGTCTGAGTCTGTCGCTGATCGACCGCGTGGTGCAGTCGCGGCGGGCGATTCTTTCGGCCGACGCCGCCAGCGACAGCCGATTCAACGCCAGCGAGAGCATCGTCGACTGCCGGATCCGCTCGGTGATGTGCGTGCCCTTCCTCGGAGCCGACGGCAACGTGCTCGGCGTGATCGACGTCGATTCGCGGGACGTGCTCAACGGCTTCGATCAGTCCGATCTCGTGGTGCTCGCCGGTATCGCCGGCCAGGCCGCCCAGGCCGTCGAGCAGGCGGTGGCGCATGACCGCCGCGTGCAGCAGGAGCAGATCAAACGCGATCTCGAACTGGCCCACCGCGTCCAGCAGGGCCTGTTGCCGACCCGGCCGCCGGAGATCCCGGGCTACGAGGTCTTCGACTACTACGAGCCGGCCCAGCACGTCGGCGGAGACTTCTTCGCCTACGTGCCGCTCTCCGAGGGGCGGATCGCGGTGGTGCTCGCCGACGTGTCGGGCAAAGGGGTCTCGGCGGCCCTCGTGATGGCGGCCCTGTCGGCCGACGTGCGGTACTGCCTGGCCAGCGAACGCGACCTGGCGAAGGCCGTGTCGCTCATCAACGAAAGCTTCCTCCGCGGCGGCTGGGACGATCGCTTCGCCACGCTCGTCGTCGCGGTGCTCGATCCGCGCACGCATCATGTCACGCTCGTCAGCGCCGGGCACCTGCCCGTCTTCCTCCGCGCCGCCGACGGCGGCATCCGGGCGTACGGCTCGGATCTGGGTTGCCTCCCTCTGGGGCTCGATGCGTCGCACGGCTACAGCGCCTGCGAGCTCGACATGGCGCCCGGCAGTGCGCTCGTCTTTTACACCGACGGTATCAGCGAGGCCATGGATCACGAGCAGCGGCTCTACGGCCTGGAGAGGCTGGAGAAGGTGATGGCAGGGCCGGCGACCGGGGCCGGCGACCTCGGCCGCCGCATCCTCGCCGACGTGGAACGGCATGCGGCCGGGCAGGTTCGGAGCGACGACATGTGCCTGGTCTGCATCGGCCGCACGGCCGCCAAGCCCTCGGCAGAGTCTGCCCAGAATCCGAAGGCCGTCCGGGGACAGGCCGCCGTGCAGCGGAAGGCCTGAGCGACCGATACCACAGGCAGCGTCGGCGCCGGCCGGAACGAGCGGTTCCGCGGCGCGACGGCCTTCGCTGTTTCAGGGGACATGCATGAGCTTCTTTCAGTGGCTGCGGGAGGGTGTGCGGCAGGCGGTCGTGCTGGGCCTGGCCGACGCGGTGGAGGACGTGGGCTCCCGCAATCAGGGCGAAGACCTCGGCCCGGCGCTGGCCCAGACGCTCCGCGAGCGGTTGACCGTGGTGCGGGAGCCGGCACCGGAGGGCACCGTCCTCGAGTCGAAGGCCGTGCCGGTCGTCGGTGCGACCGGACGTCGCCGCCTGGGCCGCTCGATCGAAGGCCTCCGCAAGGCTGCCTGACGCCGTCGGGGACGCGGGCCGTGCGCCGGCCGCTACCGGTCGAGTGGCAGCCTGACGGTCACCGTCGTGCCCCGGCCGGGCAGGCTCGTGATCATCGCCTCGCCCCCGAGCAGCTGCGCCCGTTGACGGATGCCTTCGAGCCCGAAGCGATCGTCGGGCACGGTCGACGGCTCGAAGCCGACGCCGTCATCCTCGACGACGACCCGCACGCCGCCGCCGGCCTCCTGCTCGAGCCGCACGGAGGCCGAACCGGCGCCGGCATGCCGCCGGACGTTCGACAGCGACTCCTGCACGATGCGGAAGATCGTCGTCTCGACGTCCGCCGGCAGGCGGCCGGCGTCGAGGCGATGGCGGAACTCGACCCGGGGCACGTCCACCCGCGCCTCGCCGACGAGCGACTCGATCGCGTCCACGATCCCCAACTCGTCGAGCGCCGGTGGCCGCAGGCCGCCGATGAGCCGGCGGGCCTCGTCGGCCGCCGCCCGCAGCAGCCGCAACCCTTCGCGGAGGTCGCGGCCCCCGTCCGAGTCGCCCAGCAGATGCTCATAGGCCTCAAGGTGCATCATCGCCCCGGCCAGATACTGCGAGAGCCCGTCGTGGATCTCGTAGGAGACGAGCTGCCTTTCCCGCTCCTGGATCGCCAGCAGCCGGCGCAGGACCTGCCGCTCGTGCCGCAGCGACTGCTCGGAGGTCTTGAGGGGCAGGATGTTTTCGCAGGAGAGCAGCACCGCCGCCGTGCGGCCCTCGACCCGCACCGGGCCGAGAGACAGAAAGAAGTAGTTGAGCCCACCGTCCGGCCGCCGGACGGTCGTTTCGAGCGTGCGCCGCTCGCCGGTGGCCGCGACGGCCGCGATGCTCTCCCGCAGCCGGGCCGCGGACTCCGGCACCGTGAAG
>JBJOKF010000197.1:0-3415 GCA_046046235.1 Planctomycetota bacterium
CGCCCGCGCGGGCGAGAGCGGCCTCGAGCGCCGTCACGACGGCCCCGAGCCGGGGTGGCGTGTCGGCGCCTGGCTCGAGTCGCGCGATCAGGAGCGTCGCCGAGGCGTCATCGGAGATGAGGTGGCCCGCGATCAGCGGATGGGCGGCCGCCCGCTCCTTGGCGGCCGACAGATCCTCCGCCGACAGCGGGCCATCGACACGGGGAATCACCGGCAGCACCGCCCCCGCCACGCCCTGGCGGCGGATGTCGAAGATCGACCGCACCCGCTCCACGCCGTCGACCCTCTCGAGGTCGGCCTCCAGCCGCCGCAGCGCTCCCAAAGCCGCCGGAGCGAACATGTCGCCCGACGTGGCGGTCGCCAGCACGAGACAGTCGCGATCGGTGGCCCCGAACCGCTCCGCCACCTCGTCCACGAGCCGGAAGTCGGCGTCGGCGTCGCGGAGCAGCGCCCTCAGGTCGTCGTCGATCCGCAGCCGCGCGAGCCCAGCGGCCGCGAGCAGCGTCAGGCCACAGATGGCGGCGACGGCGGCCCATCGCCAGCCGGCCGGGGCAGCAGGTGCAGCTCCTCCGGGTCCACGATCCAGCCCCGGCAGTTCGCCGACCCGCAGCGGCACGGGATCGCGGCGTCGGCCGGCCAGCAATAGTCGATCAGCAGCTCTTCGCCGGTGCCGATCGGGCGGATCGTTTGCAGCCACAGCCTGTCTTCCTGGAGGCTTCCATCCTCGTCGAACCAATAGAAGAGTTCGCAGTTGGGATCGCAACTGTGGTTCAGGAACCGGAGGGGGGCCGCCGGCTCGAGCACGCGGCCGCTCGGCAGTTCCATGCAGTAGCTCGGGTCGTCGGGCTCCACCGGAAAGATCTCGCCCAAGATCTCGCCGAGCACGATGCCGGCCGCGAGCTTACGGCGGGCGAAGACACCCCGGCCGACATGGGTCTCGTCCACACGGACGAGCTGCGTGAGGCGACCGTCCCCGCGGCGGCCCTTCCCGGCGACGGTCGATTTTTCGGACGCCGGGGGGAGGAGGCGGGTATCCTGGGGGGGTGTCATGGAGTGATGCCGACGTCTTCGTGGGACTGTCGGCCGTCGAAGGATGCTGGCCGGCGTCGGCCGACGCGCGGGCCGGATGTCGACCAACGTGGCGGGAACTCTACCGGTGATGAAGCAAAGCCGTCAACGGTTCGCGGGGCGGCCCGCGACGGGTCGTTCGATGGTGCGCGGCCGCCGCCGCCCGATCGGCACGATCGGAAGCGCGCGGAGGGCCGTCAGCCGCGACTGGTCGGCGTGGGCACTGCTGGCGGTGTCGTCGGCAGCCGTCGGCGCGTGGGCGGCTGTCGTGCAGGCCGACGAGGCGACGGTCGTGCGGCAGCCGCGGCCGTTGCGGATCGCCGCCTTCAACGCCGAGAATCTCGCCGCCCCCGGCGAGCGGACGACGCTCACGCGGTTTCGGTTCGAGCCGGCCCGGCGGCGGCACCTCGAGCGGATCGCCGCGGTCGTCGAGACGCTCACGCCCGACATCCTGGTGATGCCGGAGGTCGTCTCCCGCCAGGGCGTCGATGCCGTGGTCGAGCTCCTGCATGCCAAGGGGCTGACGGACTATTCGGGCCACCACGTCGACGGCAGGGACAAGTTCTCGGGATTCGACGTCGCCATCATCGCCCGGATCGAGCCCGACACGATCGACGGCGAGCGGATCCACCTGTTCGTGCCCGCCGCCACGAAGCGGGCCGCCAAGCGGTCGTCCGCCGCGGCTGACGACGCCAAGGCGGGCGAGGAGCCGGGCGCCGACTCCGGGGAAGACTGGATGCGGCGGCCCTACTCCTACGAGGATTCCCGCGGCACGACCCGCCGCGAGGAGGCGGTCCTGCAGCGGCATGCCGTCGCCTACTTCACGGTCGGCGACACGAAGCTCGCCGTGCTCGGCATGCACCTCAAGAGCAATCCCTCCGACGTCTCCGCCAACGCCCAGCGGGCCGCGGAGACCGCCATCGCCCGGGAGCTGATCCGCCGGCGGATCGTCGCCCGCGGCTATCTGCCGATCGTGCTCGGTGATCTGAACGACTACGATCCCGACGTGCCGATGGCGGATGCCGGCCGCCGCACGCGGACCACGGTCCTGCGCGACTTGAAGGACTTCGACGACTCCCGGGAGGGCGACGAACTGGTGAACGCCGCCGGCTTCATCCCGCGGCAGGCCGACCGCTACTCGTCGCACTGGGATTTCAACGAGAACGGCGCGGCGGACGGCGACGACGTCTTCACGCTCATCGACCACGTGCTCGTGCCGCGCGAGCTCGTGCCGGCGGTCACGCGGGCCTTCATCTGCCACGCCATCGACCTGGACGTCTCCGACCACTTCCCCGTCGTGGTCGACTTCGACCTGACGCGGCTGCCGCGCGACTGAAACCGGCGCGGCTGCCGCGCGACTGAATCGGCTCCCGCGTGATCCGGCGGGGCGGTGCGTCAGGCCTCGAGTTCCGACCGCACCCGCTCGAGCAGCTGCTTCGTGGCCAGGATGCCTTCCGGCTCGCCGAGTTCCTTGCCCTCGTATTCGATGCCGACCCAGCCACGGTAGCCCGCATCGGTGACGAGCTTGAGCATCCGGCGGTAGTCGGTGCGGACCTCGTCGCCGTCGGCGTCGAACTCGTGGCTCTTGGCGCTGACTCCCTTCGCGAACGGCATCAGCTCCTCGACGCCGCGGTAGCGGTCGTAGTCGTGGAAGTTGCCGAAGTCGGGGAGGGTGCCGCAGTTCGGCTTGTTCACCAGCTTCATGACTCCCGCGAGCCATTCGCCGTTGCTCGACATCCCGCCGTGATTCTCCACGAGCACCGACATCTCCATCTGCGCGGCATAGTCGGACAGACGGGCCAGGCCGTCGGCGGCGAGCTTCTGCTGCTCTTCCGGCTCGCCCTTGCTCGCCGCGTTGACGCGGATCGAGTGGCAGCCGAGCCGCTTGGCCGCCTCGACCCAGGGAAAGTGATTCTCGATCGCCTTCTTGCGGGCAGCGGCGTCGGGATCGCCCAGGTTGCCCAGGCCGTCGCACATCACGAGCAGGTTCGTCACCCCTTCGTCCGCCGCCCGCTTGGCCAGGTCCGAGAGATAGGCCGCGTCCTTCGCCTTGTCCTTGAAGAACTGGTTCACGTACTCGACCGCCGCGATCCCGAACTGCTGTCGGGCGGCGCGGGGAAAGTCGAGGTTGTCGAGCTTGCCGGCGAAGAGCGTGCGGTGCAGCGACCACTCGGCCAGCGAGATGCGAAACAGCGGCGCGGGGGCCGCGAACCCGCGGGTGGCGGTCGCCGGGCACGCGGCCGCCGCAGCAGCGGCAGCCGCCAGAAACCGGCGGCGGGTCGTCGTCGCGGTCGGCAGGGATCGCGGGGAAGCAGGCCGTGCTCGTGTCATGCGGCACCTCGTCGGG
>JBJOKF010000205.1:0-7872 GCA_046046235.1 Planctomycetota bacterium
CCGCCGCACCTCGACCTCTACGACCATAAGCCGGAGCTCGTGAAGCACGACGGCGAGGACTGCCCGGCCGAGACGATTCAAGGCAAGAAGTTCGCTTTCACGAGCGGCACGCCCAAGCTCCTCGGCACGCCGCGGAAGTGGGTCCGCTGCGGGGAGAGCGGCATGGAGCTCTCCGACGCGATTCCCCATCTGCACCGCGTGGCCGACAAGCTCTGCCTGGTGAAGAGCATGTTCACCGACCAGTTCAACCATGCGCCGGCCGAGCTCATGGTCTACACCGGCTCGCCCCGGGCGGGCCGGCCGAGCCTCGGCAGCTGGGTGACCTACGGCCTGGGCAGCGAAAACGCCAATCTTCCCGGCTTCGTCGCGCTCATCTCGTCGGGCGTGCAGCCCAACGGCGGGACGAGCAGCTTCGGGTCCGGCTTCCTGCCGAGCGTCTATCAAGGCGTGCAGTGCCGCTCGAAGGGCGACCCTGTGCTCTACGTCTCCGATCCGCCGGGGATGGACCGCGCCATGCGGCGGCGGAGCCTCGACGCGCTCAAGGATCTCAACGAGTTGCAGGCCCGTGAACTGGGCAATCCGGAGACCGTGACGCGGATCGCCCAGTACGAACTGGCCTTCCGGATGCAGGCGAGCGTGCCGGAGGTGATGGACATCTCCCGCGAACCGCAGGCCGCGCTCGACGCCTACGGCGCGAAGCCGGGCGCCCCGAGCCTGGCCAACAACTGCCTGCTCGCCCGCCGGCTCGTGGAGCAGGGCGTCCGGTTCGTGCACCTTTTCGACTGGGGCTGGGACTTCCACGGCACCGGCCCGCACGAGGACATCCGCGACGGCCTCACGAAGAAGGCGGCCACGTTCGACAAGCCGGCGGCCGCGCTCATCGAGGATCTCTCGCAGCGCGGCCTGCTCGACGACACGCTCGTGCTCTGCACGGGCGAGTTCGGACGGACGCCCTTCCGCGAGGGTCGCACGGCCAAGAGCGCGATCCTCGGCCGCGATCACTACCCCGACTGCTACTCCGTCTGGATGGCGGGCGGCGGCGTCAAGGGTGGTCTCTCCTATGGCGCGAGCGACGAGCTGGGCTTCAAGGCGGCGAGCGACCAGGTCCACATCCACGACCTGCAGGCCACGATCCTCCACCTGCTCGGCTTCGACCACACGAAGCTCACCTACCGATTCCAGGGGCGTGATTTCCGGCTCACGGACGTCCACGGCCACGTGGTCAAAGGGATTCTCGCATGACACGCGCAGTGAACTCATCCCCCCTTCGCGCGATCTTTCTGGCCGCGGTCTTCGTGTCCACCGGCGCGGGCGTGAGCCAAGCCGCGGGGCCGATCCGCTTCGACCGCGACATCCGGCCGCTCCTCTCCGAGAACTGCTACGCCTGCCATGGTCCGGGGCAGCAGGAGGCGGGGCTCCGCCTCGACGGGGCCGAGGAGGCGACGCGGGAGCTCGACTCGGGCGCACGGGCGATCGTGCCGGGAGAGCCTGCGGCGAGCGAACTGGTGGCCCGCATCCGCTCGTCCGATCCCGATCTCGTCATGCCACCGCCGCATTCCAAGAAGACGCTCTCCACGGAGCAGAAGGAACTGCTCGAGCGGTGGATCACGGCCGGCGCCGTGTATGAGAAGCACTGGTCGTTCGGGCCGATCGAGCAGCCGCCGGTGCCGGCGGTCGCGGCCGCCGATCTCGGGCCGATCGACCGGTTTCTCGAGGCGCGGCTCGCGGCCGAGGGGCTGCCGGTGAATGCAGAGGCGGATCGACGCACGCTCATCCGGCGGCTTTCGTTCGCCCTCGCCGGGCTGCCCCCTGCGCCAGCCGAGGTCGAGGCCTTCGTGGCCGACGGCTCGCCCGACGCCTATGGCCGGCTGGTGGATCGGCTGCTCGCCAGCCCGCACTACGGCGAAGAGATGGCCCGGCACTGGCTCGACGTCGCCCGCTACGCCGACACCCACGGGCTGCATCTCGACAACGAGCGGCAGATGTGGGCGTATCGCGACTGGGTGGTGCAGGCCTTCAACGACAACCTGCCGTTCGACCGATTCACGATCCTGCAACTCGCTGGCGACCTGCTGCCGGAAGCCGACGACCCGCAGGCCGCCCGCGATCAGAAGATCGCCACCGGCTTCAGCCGCTGCAACGTGACGACGAGCGAAGGGGGGTCGATCAACGAGGAACTGCTCTTCCGCTACGCCATCGACCGCACGGCCACGATGACGAACGCTTGGATGGGGCTCACCGGTCAGTGCGCGGTCTGCCACAGCCACAAGTTCGATCCGCTGTCGCAGAAGGAGTTTTACGAGCTCTACGCCTTCTTCAACTCGGCCGCCGACCCGGGCTTCGATGGCAACAAGCTGCTGACGGCCCCCACGCTCAAGCTTCCGAGCGCGGATGAGACGGCCCGGCTGGCAGCCCTCGACGCCCGCCTGCCGGCGATGCGTGCGACGCTCGACGAGGTGCTCGGCGGTCTGGCGTACGTCGATCCTGCCACGCTCGACCCGCGGCCGGAGCCGGTGCGGTCGGAGGCGATCTGGCTGGACGACGAGTTCCCGCCTGCGGCCGTCGTGCGGAGCGGGCCGGGTGGCCCGACGTCGTGGTGCTCCGCCGGCAGCGCCGGCGAGGTGCTCTCCGGTCAGCGGAGCCTGGAGCGGGTCGCGGCCGGCATCGGGCAGGACTACTACGAGTCGGGAGCGGAGCCGATCGTGATGCCCGCCGGTGCCGAAATCTTCGCCCATGTCTGGCTCGATCCCGCCGCACCGCCCAAGGCGGTGATGCTTCAGTTCCACGCCGGCGGCTGGAAGCACCGCGCGGTCTGGGGCGATCCGGCCGTGATCGGCTGGGGTGAGCCGGGCACGGAGTCCCGCGTTGCAGCCGGCTCCCTGCCGGAGTCGGGGAAGTGGGCGAAGCTGTCGATTCCCGCCGACAAGCTCGGCCTCGCCGCCGGCACGAAGGTGACCGGCTTCGCGCTCACGCAGTTCGACGGGCACGTGCGGTGGGACCTGGTGGGGATGGCGTCCCTCGACGATGCGACGAAGAACCCGGCCAAGTCCCTCGCCGCCTGGTGGCAGGAGCGTGCCGGCAAAGACAAGCTCGACGACGTGCCCGAGCCGCTCCGCAAACTCGTCAAGCAGGGGCAGGAAAAGACGACGTCGGCCGACGACCTCGACAAGGTGCGCCGGCACTGGCTGACCAAGGTGTGGGGCGAGCAGCCCGAGCGGCTCGTGTCCGCCGTGCGGGAGCTCGACGCCGTGCAGAAGGAGCGGGACGAACTCGACGCGGCGATCGTGCAGACCTTCATCTTCAACGATCTGCCCAAGATGCGGGACAGCTTCGTCATGCAGCGAGGAGCGTACGACAAGCCGGGCGAGAAGGTCGGCCGGTCGACTCCCGCGTTCCTTCCCCCGCTGGCGGTCGAGGAGGGACAGACGCCCACGCGTCTCGACCTGGCCCGGTGGCTCGTGAGCCCGGAGCACCCGCTCACGGCACGCGTGGCCGCCAACCGGCTCTGGCAGCAACTCTTCGGGGTCGGCCTCGTGAAGACGAGCGAGGATTTCGGTTTGCAGGGAGAGCCGCCGAGCCATCCGGAGCTGCTCGACTGGCTGGCGGCCGAGTATCACGCGAGCGGTTGGGACACGCGGCGGCTCGTGAGGCTGATCGTGACGAGCCGGGCCTTCCGCCGCGGCAGCGCCGCCGAGCCGGCCCACCTCGCCCGCGATCCCGAAAACAGGCTGCTCGCCCGGGGGCCGCGGATCCGTCTCGACGCCGAGCAGATCCGTGACAACGCGCTGGCGCTGTCAGGGCTGCTTGTCCGCACGAGGGGCGGCAAGGGCGTGAAGCCCTACCAGCCGGACAACATCTGGGAGCCGGTGGGGTTCTCGAACTCCAACACCCGCAACTACAAACGGGACTCGGGGGACGCGCTCTACCGCCGCAGCCTCTATACGTTCCTCAAGCGGACGGCGCCGCCGCCATTCATGGTGAACTTCGACGCCCCCAATCGCGAGCAGTTCTGTGCCCGCCGGGAGCGGAGCAATACGCCGCTGCAGGCGCTGCAGCTGATGAACGACGTCCAGCACGTCGAGGCTGCGCGGGCCCTGGCCGCGCGGGCCCTGGCCGAGTCCCCGGCGGACGACGCCTCCCGTATCTGCTGGCTCTTCGCCACCGTGCTCGCCCGCGGCCCCGACACGGATGAGCAGGCGGTGGTGCAGGAGACGCTCGAGGGCCATCGGGCGCGGTATGCCGCCGACAGCGAGGCAGCCGGGAAGCTCGTCGCTCACGGCGAGTCGAAGCCGCCGGCCGACGTGCCGCCTGCGGAACTGGCCGCCTGGACGCTCGTGGCGAACATGCTTCTGAACCTGGACGAGACCCTGACGCGAAACTGAGGAAGAGGAGCACCGCCATGGCAATGAACGAGGCCAGCATGATCGACGGCCGGAGGATGGCCTGCGCCCGCCGGGCGTTTCTGCGGAGCTCGGGCGTGAGCCTGGGCGCCGCGGCGCTCTCCCTGCTCGAGGCCCGCGGCCGCGCCGCGTCGCTGGATGCCACGGGGCCGCGGCCGGCCGCCGCCCGGGTGCACCCTCCCTTGGCCGGCTTTCCGCACCATCCGCCCAAGGCGCGGAGCGTCATCTACATCCACACCAACGGCGGCCCGTCCCAGATCGATCTCTGGGACTACAAGCCGACACTGAACGAGTACTTCGACAAGGACATCCCGCCGAGCATTCGGGGCGACCAGCGGCTCTCCACCATGACGAGCGGCCAGGCCCGGTTTCCGGTGGCGCCGTCGAAGTTCCGCTTCGAGCAGCGGGGGCAGTGCGGCCGCTGGATCAATACCGAGCTGCTTCCACACACGGCCGGCATCGTCGACGATCTCGCGCTCGTGAAGACCGTCCACACCAATGCCATCAACCACGACCCGGCCTGCACGTTCGTGATGACGGGCAGCGAGGTGCCCGGCAAGGCGAGCATCGGCAGCTGGCTGGCCTACGGACTCGGCAGCGAGAGCGACGACCTGCCGGCCTTCGTCGTTTTCACGCCCCTGCCCGACATCAATCCGAGCCAGGCCCTCTTCACCCGGATGTGGTCGAGCGGCTTCCTGCCCACGCGGTTCACCGGAGTGGCGCTCCGCGGCGCGGGCGATCCCGTGCTCTATCTGCCCGATCCCGACGGCGTGACCGCCGCCGATCGCCGGCGGATGCTCGACGGGCTCGGCCGGCTCAACGCCCGCACGTTCGACCGCTACCACGATCCGGAGACGCAGACGCGGATTGCCCAGTATGAGATGGCCTTCCGGATGCAGTCGAGCGTGCCGGAACTGGTCGACCTCGCGGGCGAAAGTGCGGCCACGCTCGCGATGTATGGCGACGATGTGAAGAAGCCCGGCTCGTTCACCCACAGCCTCCTGCTCGCCCGGCGGCTGGTCGAGCGGGGCGTGCGGGCGGTGCAGATTCTCCATCGTGGCTGGGACCAGCATGGAAATCTTCCCAAGGACCTCACGGCGCAGTGCCTTGACACGGACCAGGCCACGGCGGCGCTCGTCAAGGACTTGAAGGCCCGGGGCATGCTCGACGACACGCTCGTGGTCTGGGGCGGGGAGTTCGGCCGCACGGTCTACTCCCAGGGCACGCTGACCAAGGAGAATTACGGCCGCGACCACCATCCGCGCAACTTCTGCATGTGGATGGCCGGTGGCGGCGTGAAGGGGGGCGTCTCCTACGGCGAGACCGACGACTTCAGCTACAACGTCGTGGAGAACCCGGTGCACGTGAACGACTTCAACGCGACGATCCTCCATCTCATGGGCATCGATCACGAGCGGTTCACGTTCAAGTTCCAGGGGCTCGACCAGCGGCTCACGGGCGTCGAGCCGCAGCGGGTCGTCGGAGAAATTCTCGCCTGACCGCCGCGCGTCCTCGCCGGGCTGGCACGCGGGGCGGTATGCTCTCGCCATGAGCCGAGCCCCCGCCGTCACGATTCATTGGTTTCGCCACGATCTGCGGCTCGACGACAACCCGGCGCTCGCCGCCGCCGCGTCCCGCGGCCAGGTCGTGCCCGTCTTCATCTGGGCGCCCGAGGAGGAAGCCCCGTGGGAGCCGGGGGCGGCCTCCCGCTGGTGGCTGCACCAATCGCTCGAGAAACTCGCGGCGGCGCTCGCCAAGGCGGGCGCGCCGCTCGTGATCCGCCGCGGGCCGTCGCTCGACGCCCTGCGGAAGCTGGCGAAGGAGACGGGGGCGACGCACGTGGCCTGGAACCGGCGGTACGAGCCGGCGGTCATCGAGCGGGACAAGGGGATCAAGAAGGCGCTCGCCGCCGACGGACTCGAGGTCGAGAGCTTCAACGGCAGCCTGCTCTACGAGCCGATGCAGGTGGCCACGAAGGAAGGGAGGCCGTATCAGGTCTTCACGCCCTTCTGGCGGGCGCTCCTGGCCCGCGAGGAGCCGGCCGAGCCGTTGGCGGCGCCCCGGAAGCTCGCCGGCGTCGACAAGCAGCCGACGAGTCTCGCCCGCGACTCGCTCGGTCTCCTGCCCCGGATCGACTGGGCCGCCACGATGCGAAAGACATGGACGCCGGGCGAGGCGGGCGGCGCGAAGCGGCTCGACGGGTTTCTCGACCGCGGGCTGGTCGGCTACGGGACCGAGCGGGATCGACCCGATCACGACGGCACGAGCACCCTGTCGCCGCACCTGCACTTCGGTGAAATCTCGCCGCGGCGGGTCTGGCATGCCGTCCGGGAGGCGGTCGGCGGCAAGCCCGCCGCGAAGATCACCGGCAGTCCCGAGGTGTATCTCCGGGAACTCGGCTGGCGGGAGTTCGCCCACCACCTGCTCTACCACTTTCCGCACACGGCGGGCGCACCCTTGCGGGCCGACTACGCGAGGTTTCCCTGGGCGCATGATCCGGTCGGTCTGCGGGCCTGGCAGCGGGGGCGGACCGGCTTCGGCATCGTGGATGCCGGCATGCGGCAGCTCTGGGCGACCGGCTGGATGCACAACCGGGTGCGGATGATCGTGGCGAGTTTCCTGGTGAAGGATCTGCGGATCAGCTGGCTGGAGGGCGCCCGCTGGTTTTGGGACACGCTCGTCGACGCGGATCTCGCGGCCAACACGCTCGGATGGCAGTGGGCCGCGGGCTGCGGCGCCGACGCGGCTCCCTACTTCCGGATCTTCAATCCGACGAGCCAGGCCGAGAAGTTCGATCCCGACCGGGCGTACGTGGGCCGGTGGGTCGACGTCGATGCCGCCGACTATCCCGAGCCGATCGTGGATCACGGCGAGGCCCGGAAGCTCGCGCTCGAGGCGCTGAAAGTCGTGACGGCCGGCCGGAAGTGAGCCCGACGGCCCTCCCGTGGCGAGACGGTTTTCAACGTGTCGAATCCGGGTTGCCGGGGCGCCGGTGCGGTGCCGCCCATGCCCCGTCGCCGGACGTTCGCTCGGGGCATCCTGCCCCTCGCTCACTCGGATGCTGACTTCGCTTCGGCCTCCAGCCTGCGCTCGTCATCATACGCCGGCTCTCGGGGCACGGGCAGCACCGCACCTCTCGTACGAGTACGGCAAGCGTGCCAACCCGGAGCCATCAGTCGCTACTTCTTCGTCTTTTTCTCGAGATCGGCGATCGCGCCGCGCACCTTGTCGACCGCCTTCTTCTGGGAAGATGGTTCCGGCACCTTGTCGGCCGCCTTCTCGGCCTCCTTGAGGAGCGCGAGGGCTTTCTTGGTCTCGCCGGCTGCCTGCGTCGCGGTCGCCACCGCCAAGAGCGCGTAGGCGCGGCTCTCGGCCCGCTCCACGCTCTTGGCCGCCGTCTCGGCGTCCTCGAGAAGCTTCATCGCCTCCTTCTTCTTGCCCGCTTGCGCCTGGACGCCGGCCGCGGCGGCGA
>JBJOKF010000215.1:0-7843 GCA_046046235.1 Planctomycetota bacterium
AGGCCGACGTCGACGACTGGCAGGGCGTCGATCGGGATCTCTTCGAGCGGCTGCGCCGCTGGCGGCGACGGGTGGCCGAATCGCGCGGGAAGCCCGCCTGGACGATCCTCGACGACAAGTCGCTGCGGGCGATCGCCCGCGAGAAGCCCGCCTCTCCGGCGGCGCTGCTGCGGTGCAAGGGCATCGGCGAGAAGCGGCTGGCCGACTTCGGCGCCGCGGTGCTCGACATCGTCGCCGGCCGCCTCGACAAGTGAGAACCTATCGCCACGGGTGAACGGGAGGTGAGAGGCCGGCCATGCCCCGAGAGCCGGCGTATGCCGACGAGCGCAGCCAGGATGGCGAAGCGAAGTCGGCATCCGAGTGAGCGGAGGCCAGGATGGCCGACGCGAACGTCCGGTGACGGGGCGTGGCCGGCCCCTCACCGGCGCGCTTGTCTACGCGGATTCGACACGTCGACAAACATGTCGCCACGACGAGCCAGGGCCGCCCACGAAGTCGTCTCAGCCTTCGCCCAGGTAGGCGTCGCGGACGCGGCGGTCGCTGGCGAGTTCCCGGCCGGCGCCCGAGAGCGTGATGCGGCCGGTCTCGAGCACGTAGCCCCGCGAGGCGAGTTTGAGGGCCGCGCGGGCGTTCTGCTCGACGAGCACCACCGCGATGCCTTTTTCGGACAGGCCCGCGATCACCTCGAAGATCTTCGCGACGACCAGCGGCGCGAGCCCCAGCGACGGCTCGTCGAGGAGGAGCAGTCGCGGCCGGCCCACGAGCGCGCGGCCCAGGGCCAGCATCTGCTGCTCGCCGCCCGAGAGCGTGCCGCCGAACTGCCCCATGCGGCTGCCGAGGACGGGAAAGAGAGCGCACACCATGTCGATGTCGCGGCGGACCTCGGCCCGGTCGGTCCGGGCGAAGCCGCCGAGTTCGAGGTTCTCGCGGACCGAGAGCCGGGGAAAGATCCGCCGGCCCTCCGGCGCGTGGCCGATGCCCAGGCGGACGATCGCGTGCGGTTCGAGGCCGGTGATCGTGGCGCCGGCGAACCGCACGGCCCCCGCCCGCACGGGCACGATTCCAGAGATCGCCATGAGGAGCGTCGTCTTCCCGGCGCCGTTGGCGCCGATGATCGCGACCAGTTCGCCGGCCTCCACCCGGACCGAGACGCCGTCGAGGGCGCGGATCGGGCCGTAGCCCGCCTCTATCGAATCGACCTCCAGCAACGGCTGCCCCATGCGCTCCACTCCGGCGACGCTCAGACGTCGCTGCCCAGGTATGCCTCGATCACCTTTTCGTCCCGCCGCACTTCGGCCGGCGTGCCGTCGGCGATCTTCACGCCGTGGTCGAGCACCGCGACCTTGTCGCTGATCCGCATGACGACGTTCATGTGGTGCTCGATGAGCACCACCGTCACGCCCCGGTCGCGGATTCGCTCGATCAGGCGGGCGAGCGCCTCCGTCTCGGAGGGATTCATTCCGGCGGCCGGCTCGTCGAGGAGGATCAGCCGGGCGCCGGTGGCGACCGCGCGGGCGATCTCCAGCCGGCGCTGGTCGCCGTAGGGGAGTTGCCCGGCGATGCGGTTGGCGTCGCCGGAGAGCCCGACGAACTCGAGCGCCTCGAGGGCCCGGGCCTGGGCCTGGGCCTCCGCCCGCACATTGGCCGGCGAGCGGAAGAGCATCGCCGGCACGCCGCCGGGGATCGTGCGGTCGAGCCCCACGAGCACGTTCTCGAGGACGGTCATGTTGGGAAAGAGGCGGATGTTTTGGAACGTCCGAGAGATGCCGGCGCGGGCGACGACGTGCGGCGAGCGACGACCCCGGTTCCAGACGGCGAGCGTGCCTGCGGTGCCGAGCAGCCAACCGGCCGCCAGCCCCAGCCAGCCGCGACGCCGGACCCGCGATTTGCCCGCGGCGAGCCGGTCGAGCACCTCCTCCTTCACCACAGGCCGCCCCGCGGCGGGCTCCGCCGCGCCGGCGAGGTCGGTCGAATGCGGCACGGTGCCGGGGCCCGCCCGCCGTGCGGTGACTTCCGCCTGCAGGGCGTCGCGGACCGCCCGCGCCTCGGCCAGGTCACGCTTGATCGCGAGCACCTCGGTGCCGTCGGCGCTCACCACGCGCCACTTTCCCGCCATCTGGTCGATCGCCAACTCCGCGCGGAAGTATCCCCGGAGCCGCTCGGCGGCGCCCGCGAGCGAGAACGGCTCACCGGTGATCATGCCCCGCTTCACGACGGCCAGCCAGAGCCGGTCGACGTCGACCGCGGCGGCGGCGAAGAGCAGCCCCGTGAGCAGGCCGATGCCGATGGCGATCCAGAAGGTTCCCGGCGTGAACGACCGCTCCAGCCGGCGGCCTTCGAACCGGACGGAGCCGCTCGTCGGGGAGTAGATGCCGCTGATCGTATTGAAGGCGGTGGTCTTGCCCGCCCCGTTGGGGCCGATCAGCGAGACGATGCTGCCCTCAGGCACGCCCAGGTCGAGTTCCGACACCGCCACGAGCCCGCCAAATCGGACGGTGACCCGATCGAGGTCGAGCAGCGGCGTGCCGGTCGCCTCCGCGAGCGGCGTGCCGGCCGTGGTCTTCGCGGACGCCCTGTTTCTCATGGGTGGGCCTCGCGGAGTTCGGCGGCCAGCCGCCGGGAAGGCACGAGGCCCTCGGGCCGGTACCGCATCACGAGCACGAGCGCCAGGCCGAAGATGGCCAGCCGCCAGCCGCTGAAGGAGAGCAGACTCGAACCGCTGGGGTTGATATTGAGCTGCTGGATCCAGGAATCGGCCCAGGGGGCCAGAACGGTGTCGAAGCCGACGAGGATCGCGACGCCCAGGAGCGTGCCGGGGATGCTGCCGAGGCCGCCGAGGATCACCGCGCAGAGCACCATGATCGAGCGGTTGAAGTCGTAGGCGTTGGGGTCGGCCGTGGTCGAGAGGCTCGCTGCGTAGAGACAGCCGGCCAGCCCCGCGACGGCCGACGACATCGCGAAGGCGGAGAGCTTCACGCGGGTCGCCGAAATGCCCATCGCAGACGCGGCCAGTTCATCCTCCCGCACCGCCACCCAGGCCCGCCCCAGCCGCGACTGTTCCAGGCGGCGCATCGCCGCCACCACGGCCGCCAGCGAACCGAGCGCCAGGTAGTAGAACCACCGCGGATCGATGGCGAACGCCAGCCCGAGATCCTGGCCTGCGACCACGACTCCCGCCCCGGGCGGCGGCACGGGATTGAGCCCCTTCATGCCACCGGTGATCTGCTCGAGGTTGCGCAGCGTGACCTTCACCACCTCACCGAAGCCGAGCGTCACGATCGCGAGGTAGTCGCCGCGCAGCCGCAATGTCGGCGCCCCGAGCGCCAGCCCGATGCCCGCGGTCACGAGGACGGCGATGATCGCCGCCGCGAGGAAGCCGATCTGAAAGGGATACATCGGCACCGTGAGGATCGCGAGCAGATAGGCACCGATCCCGAAGAACGACGCGATCCCCAGGTGGACCAGGCCCGTGTACCCCACCATCACGTTCAGCCCGAGCGCCAGGATGCAGTAGATGAACAGCGTGGTCACCTGCCCGCCGAGCGCCCCGCCGAGCGCCGGCACCACCAGCGGCGCGATCGCGAGGACGACGAGCGCCGTGACGTCCCAATGCTCCCGGAGCCAGGCGAAAAAAAAGGGGACGCGGCTCGTTTCCCGACTCACCATGGCTAGACCTTCTCCTTGGTCCGGCGGCCCAGGAGCCCCTCCGGCCGAAACACCAGGATCACGATCAGGATCGCGAACACGATCGCGCCGGTCCAGCGCTCGCCGACGTAGGCGCTCGACAACGCCCGCACCATTCCGATCACGAAGCCGCCCACGACCGCGCCCGGGATGCTCCCGATTCCGCCGAGGACCGCGGCGGTGAAGGCGTAGAGGCCGTTTTGGAACCCCATCTGGAAGCCGATCGTGTTGATGTAGAGGCCGTAGATCACGCTCGCCGCCCCGCCGAGCGCCCCGCCGATGAAGAACGTCGCCGCAATGACACGATCGACGTCCACGCCCACGAGCGCCGCGGCCGTCGGGTCCTGCGACACCGCCCGCATCGCGCGGCCCAGCTTTGTCGACCGCACGAGCAGCGACAGTGCGAGCATCAGAGGCACGACGACGACGAGGACGAGCAGGTCTTTCCAGGTGAACTGCAGCCCCTCGTTGGGCAACAGGTTTGTCGAGGGAAGCAGTTCGGGAAACGACCGGTCGGACGGCCCGATCCAGAAAAGCCCCAGGTTCATGAAGATGAACGACACGCCGATCGCCGAGACGAGCGGCGCGAGCTTGGGCGCGGTGCGCAGCGGCTTGTAGACGATGCGATCGACGCAGACGTTGAGCGTGCCGCAAAAGAGGCCGCAGGCGAGGACGAGAAGCACGATACCGAGCCAGGTGGCCCCCGGGCCGGCCGCCGCCATTCCCGTCGCCGTGACGATCGAGAGCGCCAGGCAGGCCCCGAGCATGATCAGGTCGCCGTGGGCGAAGTTGATCAGCCCGATGATGCCGTAGACCATCGTGTACCCCAGCGCCACCAGCGCCACGAGCGCTCCGTTGGTGAGCCCGATCAGGCACTGTTGCAGGAAGAACTGGGCGGACACGGGCGGCTTTCCGGGAGCGGGGCGGACGGTGGCACGGGCTCGTGGGAGCGTTTTACCGCGCCGTCTCCCCCGCCGCAGCGCCGCTGCGGGCTGCGGCACCGGGATCGGCATCAGCGCCGGCGTCGATGATCTCCTCGAACTCGAACCGCCCGTTCTTCACCACGCTCACCGTGAGCGTCCGCAGCGTGGTGTCGCCGTTGGCGTCGAACCCCCAGTGCCCCAGCGCCCCGTCGAAATCGCGGATCGACAGTGCCGCGTCGGTGATCGCGCGGCGATTCTTCGTGCCGGCCTGACGGATCGCCTCGAGCGCCACGCGGGCGGCCTCGTACCCGTAGACGGCGTAGGCCTCGGGCGTCTCGTGGTGCGTCGCGCGGTACCGCTCCACGAAGGCCTGCCCCTTGCCCGTGAGCTTCTCGGGCGGCAGCCCGCCGAAGGTGACGAAGCAGCGGCCCTCGAGGTTTGCGGCGCCGGCCGAGTCGATGAACACCTGCTCCCGACAGCCGTCGGGCACCATGAGGATCGCGGAAATGCCGGCGCTCACCATGTCCTTGGCGAGTTGCCCCCCCTTGCTCTGCGTCGTGCCGCCGAAGTAGACGAGGTCGGGCTTCGCCGACTTGATGCTCGCCATGAGCGACTTGAACTCCTGCGCCTTCGCGTCGATCGAGTCGTGCCCCAGGACCTCGATGCCGATCTCGCGGCAACGCTCGTCGAAGAGGTCGGCGATGCCCTTGCCGTAGACCTCGTTGTCGTCGAGCACGTACACCGTCTTCACGCCGCGTCGCTTCGCCCAGTCGGCCGAGAGCGGCCCCTGGAGATCGTCCGCGGGGACGACCCTCGCATAGTTGAGCCGCCCCGTCGGCCGGTAGACCTCCGGTTCTCCCGGTGCGCCGAGACCGGGCTTCGTGAGCCCGACGGCCGTGTTCGCCGGCGACACCATCAGCAGGTCGCCGAGGTTCAATATCGGCATCGACACCTTCGCCGCGCCCGAGTTGAACGTGCCGATGTAGGCGACGACGTCGGGATCCTGGAGGGCGCGGCGGGCGTTGGCCGCCTCGGCCTCGCTCGTCCACTGCCCGGCCGCCGCGGTCGAGTCATCGAGGTCGAGATATTCGACGCGAAAGGTCCCCGCCCGGCCGCCGGCCTCGTCGATCGCCATGCGGATGCCCCGCACGATCGTGTCGGACTGCTGCTTGGCGCTGCCGGTTCGTGGCAGGCTCGAGACGATCACGACCAGCGACGGATCGGCGGGCCTGCAGCCGGCGACGAACAGGACGATCGACAACAGGATGATGGACGTTCGCGGAAGCATGACCGATCAACTTAGCACACCTGGGCCGGCTCTGGCTCTGGGCTCTGGCTCTGGGCTGTCGTGGCGACAAGTTTTTCAACGTGTCGAATCCGCGTCGCCTAGGCACCAGGGTTGCCCGACTGCAACGATCTGTCCCCGTCGGCATTCACCTACCGCCCCACGAGCCGCCAGCAGCGGTGGATCCGCTCGTTGCGGAAGTCCTCGGGGATCGTGCGGGCCGTGATCTCGCGGATCGTGTAGAGCTTCGCGAGCGGCTCCTCGTCGAGCCGGAACCGGCGGAAGTTGGTCGAGAAGTAGACGACGCCGCCGGGGGCCAGGTTTCGGGCCACCAGTTCGAGAAGCTCTCCGTGGTCCTGCTGGACGTCCCAAGGCGTCTCGCTCTTCGCGGAGCGGGAGAACGTCGGCGGGTCGACGACGACGAGATCGAATTTGGGCTCGCCACGCGCGGCGCGATGCGTGAGAAAGGCCCGGGCCTCGTCGCGAACCACCCGATGCCGTCCCGCATCCTTGAAGCCGTTGCGGGAGAGGTTTGTCCGCGTCCACTCGAGATACGTGTTGGAGAGGTCGACGCTCACCGTCTCCGGCGCCCCACCGGCCGCCGCGTAGACGGAGAAACTGCCCGTGTAGCAGAAGAGGTTGAGCATCCGCCGGCCTTCCGCCTCGCCGCGGACGAGCGCACGCGTCTGCCTGTGATCGAGGAAGAGCCCCGTGTCGAGGTAGTCGGACAGGTTCGCCTCGAACGTGAGCCCGCCCTCGCGAACGTCGATCACGGCCCGCCTCGCGTCGACCTTTTCATACTGGCCGCCGTCCCGCTGCCGCCGCCGCACCTTCAGGAACGTCTGCTGCGGCGCGACGCCCAGCTCGGCCGCCGCCGCCTCGATCATCCGATCGAGCCAGACCTGATGCTCGATCTCCGTCCGCTCATGCGGCCGGTCGTATTCAGCGGCATGCAGCCAGCCCGCATACCAGTCGATGACCAGCGGGATCTCGGGAATGTCGCGGTCGTAGACGCGAAAGGCCTCGATCCCCTGCCGCCGGGCCCACTTGGAAAGATGCTTGAACCGCTTCGCCAGCCGGCGGCGGAAGTCGCCGATCTGGTCGGCGGTGGTGCGGCCGCTCCGGTTCGGCCGCGGAGTGATTCCCGGAGCGACCTCGGTGGAAGAGGGCATTTCGCCTGGCGGATCGTCGACCGGACGGTACGAGTTGTCTCGCTGGGGCACGGTCGCCCCACGCTCGCGATCCTCGTCCCGATCCTGTCGCTCAGCGTCTGAGGTGCCTGTTTCTCCCGGAGGACGGGGAGCGTCGCGCCGTCTGATCTCCAGCTCCAACAGCCGGCAGTCGATCGGGCCGTTGGCAAGCGGCACGCGGTAGGCCGGCCGCAGGCCGAGCTGCCCAGCGGCGGGCGTGTCAGCGGCGAGGATCGCAGCCCGCCAGCCGCCGCAGGATTGCACGAGCCAGTCGCCGAGCCTGCGAAAAAAAGCCGCAGCCCGCGGGAGCGGCAGCCGTTCACCGTAGGGCGGGTTCGTGACGATGAGCCCGGCCGGAGTCGGGGGCCGCACCTCCTCGAAATGCCGCTGGCCGATTTGAATCGCGTCGGCGACGCCCGCCGCCTGCGCGCAGGCCCGGGCCGCCTCGACCGCCCGCGGGTCGAGGTCGCTGGCATGAAACGTTTCCGGGGGCCTGCGGACGCGGGCTTCGAGTTCGGCGACGAGTCGCGCGAGCAAGGGCTCGTCGCGGTCGCGAAACCGGAAGCAGCCGTGCCCCCGCCGCCGCGCCCGCCAGAGTCCTGGGGCCATGCCCGCCGCGATCGTGGCCGCCTCGATGACGAGCGTGCCCGAGCCGCAGAGCGGGTCGAGCACCGGCTCACCGGTCATCGGCGCGGCATCATCGCCCGGCCGCCACCAGCCTGTGATGCCGAGGATACCGGCGGCGAGCACTTCGGAGAGCG